>JBGCFZ010000150.1:0-8399 GCA_045110355.1 Lewinella sp.
TTCCTTGCCTTTTAGCACCGTGACTTCGTTGCTGAAATCCTCATTTAGCTATGGCTAAAATCCGGTTTCAGCGCCTTGCCACGGCACGAAAATCCTGCGGACTAAACGGCCAGATAATTATGAACTCACCCACTAGTGGGTGCAAGTCTTGTGTCCGCCCACATTGTTTTATGCTTAAATAAAGAAAATATAATATTTAATTTTACTCCACGCCTGAAAAAAGGAATAGCTAGTGTTCACCTACTGGATTTGGAGATTAACCATGAGTTGGCCAAACAAGAGTTCAGCGTAGGAGGAGGTATTCGAAATATCCTAAACGTTAGAACTATTGAAGAGCGCAATGTCTCTATTTACCAGCGCAATGTCCAATCTTATCACTTGCGGCCAAGAACGAAAACCCTAAACCAGTTCAGGTTCTAAAACATCAGAGCGCGTCTATAATAATCTCCCAAAGGTCTTCGTAGGGAAGAATTTCCTGATCGTAGCCTTGACTGGTGATGTCGATCATTACGGTATCCAGTAGCGGGCGAAGCTCGGCGGTCGCTTTTTCAATTTTTACCCGGTCAAAATTACGTTTGATCACTTGTTGGAGCATGTGCAGAAACACGTTCCCCCGGAAATTCTTTTCTACACCTGCGTAGCGGCTTCGGTATTTTCCTACGGCTTCGAAACGGTCGTCTATTTCGTCCAGTTTGTTCTGTTGCAACAGGAGGAGTATTTGGGAAATAATAACGGGGACGTTCTGCCCTCGTTTATCTTTTGAGAACGTCGGGAGGCTGTTCAGGTAGCGGCTGATGCGGAAGGGAGTGATTTGTTGTTGCTCGGTTAGTGGGATTTTACCGGCGTTCCCAAGTATGCGGAGGTAGGCGTTATATATTGTCCATATCTCCCGAAGATAGGGAGGGAGTTTATTGTATTTTTTTCGGGCAACGGTGTCCTGATGTAGCGTGAAGGCTTCTTTGTAGCGTTTGGTGTGTAGGAGCAGGATGAAATGCATTTCTCTTGCTTTGAACCAATTAAAGGTGCCCACTTTAACCTGACCGTAAATTCTGGACAGTACGTCTTCACCGTCGCTGTAACGCTTTAGCGGGATGTAGCAGGCCACGAGGTTAATGGCCAGGCCGTGAAAGTAACCAGGGTCAACAAATGTATAAGAGGATATCTTCTCCAGCGCCGGGTGTAAAATCAATGCGGCCTTGTGATAGTTGCCAACGGACATATGTGCAGACATGGCAAGCGCAGCAGTACTGAAGTCTAAATTCTGGGAAGAAAGGGGGGATGCTATCTTATCTATTTCTTCAATGTATCCCGCAGCCTCTTTGGCGATCTCTTGTTTTGGGGCCCTGTCTTTGAGGAACTTGATGGATATTTTTGTCCAGTAAAGCATCGCGTGGTTCTCCTTACGCTGAAGCTCGGTAAGGGCAAAGATGAGTTCAATCAGTTGGTTACATTCTTTCAACCGACCACTTACCTTATAGTAATTCATCAATTTAGTGGCAGCGATGATTCGTTCTGAAGTAAAGTCAAACTTAGATCCGATGCTAAGAATTTTTTTACAGATGTCAACGGTATTGGACTTGGCTCTTAGTGCATAGAGCGTACTGGCAAGGCATATTAAAAACTGACATTCAATGTATGCCTGCCGTCGGCTAGAGAATTTAGCCTGCTTGGCATCAACAAAAAAAGCGGTATTAAAGAGTCGATCTTTAAGCTGATGCTTTAGTTTATGGTAAGAATTCCGGCTTCCTCCTTCACCATATAATAATAAAAAGGCTTCCTCGTCTGTCTCAACTTTCTTTTCGGCCAGCAGGTGATACAGTCGGTCTAATTTGGTGGTTTTACCTCCTCCTATTATGGATATAGACTTGGTTTTATTGCGGTTAATGACCGCTACGAGTTCTTGTAGTTTCTTCATGTAACTGGTAGTAGGCGGTGCGTAAAGTGGGGTGATGCAATGTACAAGTTTCGCAGTAAATGTGAAAAAAGCAGGGCTAAATCGGTGAAGTAATACCAACTGAGAATGGTATTGAGACAATCCTGGGGGTAATTTTTTACCATTTAAATGTCATCATGTTGTCAAGTAGATACAGGGATTAAAGAGTTTATGAAGGTTGATTTGAACAATTTGTGGAGGTAAAGATGTGGGTCCAGCTGTCAGTGCGATGGCGTTGGGAACGGCTGAATTTTACAGCGTAATCAAATCCTAATCAATCAAATAAACCTACACAATGATCGCACTAATAATTTCTATCCTACTCTCCCTCAACGTCATTTCCTCCCCCGCAGAGTACGAACAAATGACACCGGAGCAGCAAGAACAGGCCTCCATTATTATTGAAGACGTGTACTTGTAGGCTATGAGGATGATCGAAATCTGGGGGTAAGAATGAGCCTCTGATTGTCCATTAATCTCCTCCTTTCGATCTCCATCTTTGCTTCTGTCAACGGGAAATAACTCTTCCTGAAGCAAAAGAAAAAGTAACCTAAGTCCAATTATTTAATACATGACTTTCAGTCTTTTTTATAACGACTTAGGTGCCTTGCTCAGTATTAAAAATATTAAAAGACATCGTGTTGAGTTCGCCGAAATACGATGATTGAAAATAAAACTTTTATTCTAGCGGGTATTCCGCAAACCGGAGTTTTCGCTTCGGATATCCTTTAAACCGATTTATTATGAAGTCCATTCTTTTCGCTTTCGCTATGCTTTTCTCTACTGCTTTCATGACCGCCGCGCCTGCACCTGCTGCTGATGGTTCCATCGAGGTAACGCTGTCTTGTGGCATCGAAGGTACACTTTCATGGGAAGGTGATGTGTCTACTTCAGACATCGTCGACGCCGTGATGTACTTCGACGATCTGCTCTGCTAAACTACGAAGCTTCGCTCCTCCGTGACCATTATGGTCACGGAGGTTTTTATACTTTTATTAGTACACTACAATACCATAATTATGAAAGCCTTTTCCATATCACTTTTTTTATTGCTGGTCCTGGCGTACGTGCCGGTTCTGGCTCAGTCCGAAAAATTCGACTACGTAGCCAGTTATGAGTACCACTTTCAACCTGATTCTTCGGATAAAACCAGTACGCAAACTGAGTACATGAATTTGCTGTTCAACGCGGGAAAGAGCTACTTCGTAAGTACGACAAAATTTGCGCTGGATACTTTTCAGCGGGCCAACCCGGGTGCGGGCCTTGGCGAGACAATGTCATTTAAAAACACACTACCAAAAAACCGGGTAAAGTTTGAGGTGGAAAGAAGCAAAGGGGGAGAGGCTTCCTATTACTACGAGAAAATTTTCACCACTACGTTCCGTGCAGCATTTGATGCAGAGAGCCTGGAGTGGGAAATGAAGGGAGGTAAGAAAAAAATTGGAGATTATGATTGTCGGGAAGCTTCGACGGAATTAGGCGGCCGAACCTACACCGCCTGGTATGCTCCCTCCATATCTGTACCTGAGGGCCCCTACAAATTTCACGGGCTACCTGGGCTGATTCTGGAGGTGTCAGATGCCAAACAACAGCATCGATTTCTTCTTTCCGGCCTGGAGCAACGATCGGTTGAATTTCCCATTGCGCACCGGAACTTAATGGACGCTACCATGGAAGAAATTGCTGAGGTAAGGGGTAATCAACTCCAGAATGTCCGAAACTCCGGCTTCAACGTCAGCCCGGAAATGATGCAACGGGCAAAGGCTAAACTGGCTAAGCGGAATAACCCAATCGAACTCGCTTACCAATAGCCCTATGCGTCTGCTCATCTCTCTTCCGACCCTGCTGTTTATCACGCTGCTTTGCACCTGCGGCCCCGCCCATATGCACGCTCAACTCGTGAATGGAACCATTACCGACCCTCAGGGAGTACCGGTAGTTGGCGCTACGGTGACGGCCACTTTGCCCGATAGTACAGACTTGCTGGCCTACGATATTACCAACGCGAAGGGAGAATACAGACTTGATCTCAAACTGGAAACTACACCGCGTAGGGTCAGCCTACAGGTAAGGTTACTGGGTTATAAAAACCTGGATCAGGAAATAGGGTTAACGGGGGAGCCCGTAAATATTACCCTCAAAGAGCAGGCCATTGAACTACAGAATGTAGTCATTAAAGCCCCTCCTATTTCCAAAAGGGGAGATACGCTGGATTATTACGTCCAGTCATTTGCCACTACCCGCGATCGTTCGATCGCCGATGTCTTACGCCGGATGCCCGGAATAGATGTTTTGTCGGATGGAAAAGTGCTATACCAGGGTAAACCTATCAGTAAATACTACATCGAGGGGATGGACCTGTTGGAAGGAAAGTATAACCTGGCAAACCAGAACTTACCCTTTAACCGGGTAGCGCGGGTGCAGGTACTTGAAAATCACCAGCCCATCAGACTACTAGACAGTCTTTCGTCTCCGGACGAAGCCGCTCTTAATATAAAATTGAAAGCCGGTGTCTCTTTTACCGGGGAAGCAACAGTAGGAGCAGGTCTGGCTCCCGGTTTATGGAACACGAAACTTACCCCAATGCTGTTTAATAAGCGACAGCAAATGATTTCTTCCTACCAGACGAATAATACCGGTGAAGACGTCAGTGGCCAATTGCGCAAACTAACACTGGAAGAATTGATTGATGGATCCGTAAAGGACAATATTCCCTCACCCTGGTTATCCGTTTTGCCCGTTGCGGCTGCTGATCTTCCGGCACAAAGATGGCATTTCAATAAGGTCCACCTCTTAACGACCAACCATCTGCTTCGGCTGAAAAAAGATGAGGAGTTACGGTTCAACGTCTCTTACCTCAATAACCGAATCGATCAGGAATCATCGGTGCAAACGACCTTTTTTACGCCGCTGGGCAACGTTCAGCTACTGGAAAACCGACAGAATGCCCTGGGACAAAATCAGCTGAAGGGCGGGCTGACGTTTCAGCGAAATTCCCGCCGTCGTTTCCTGAAAAATGCGCTCGTGGTGGAGCGGGACCAACAAGATGACTTTGGGGGGCTCAACCGAAATGGCGCCTTGATCAATCAATATTCAAACATGGACGGCACCCGGCTGTCAAATGATCTGAAGACCATCTTTCCGATCGGTAATCAGTTGCTGACGTTAAATTCTTTCACCAGCTTTACGGACCAGCCACAGGCACTTCGGATAGACCCCGGCCCCTTCGAGGAGGTACTTGCCGAGGGAGTGGCGTACGACTCTGCCGTGCAGGAATTAAACAACCAGCAACTTCGGAGCATAAACGCAGTAAGCCTGACAAAAGCGATCGGCCGGGTGACGCTTAAGCCCGAAGCTGGTTACGTATTGGAAAGGGCTTCCTTAAGCAGCCGGTTAACTACTGGAGGCCCCGAAGCGTGGGGACAAATTAATGATACCCGACGAACTACCAGCAAATTATTTCTGAACCCCCGGCTGGAATACCAACACAAAAAATGGTGGGCCGAGCTGTCTACACCACTCAACCAACGGGCGATTTCCTCCGTGGATAACCGCGCAGGAGAAAGGACAACAGATGATTTTTTGACCCTTGAACCACGACTGCGACTGAGGTATGACGTGGATGCCAAATGGCGAATAAGTGCCTCCGCCAGGCAGCACAATACATTCGGAGGGATCGAGCAATGGTTTCCGGCATTTATCCTTCACGATTACCGCCAGCTGCGTCGATTTGCCACCGAGTTACCCACCGCTACCCGACAAAATGCATCCATTGGTTTCTCTTACCGTAATCCGGTTAAATCACTGTTTGCAAGTCTGGCTGTTTTGGAAGGGCGAAGTATCAGTAATTTGCTTTATGCCAATGGAATTGGTGCTGACGGAGCGCAGACTGTGCTGGCCATCCTGGAGGAAAATGAAGCGAGGAACCGGTCCGTGAACGGACGCTTTAGCCGGTATTTTACCGGGGTGGAAACCAACGTGAGTATCAACCTGGGACTTGCGGAGCGAACTGGAGAACAATTGATCAATGAGGAGATCAGCGACGTACGTACCTGGTCCCGTTCGCTACAATTGAAGACGAACACTGATTTTAGTGAACGTTTAGCACTGGAGCAGCAATTAAGTTGGGTGGTGAGTGGCAACGAGGTGGCCGGCCGACGTGGGCGTAACATCAGCCAATTGACTTACACCCCAGCGCTAACTTACCAGCCGGCCCTTAATCATTTAATGACTTTTCGGATGACCGCCGTAAGGAATAGCCTGAATAATGAGGTCAGTTCGACGGTACTCTCGGACCTGGTTTACCGGTTTTCTTTGGGTAAGTCCGGTGTTGACATTGAGGCAGGAGCTTACAATATTTTTGATGCACAGAACTACCGAACCCTATCAGTAGATGCTTTTCGGTACGTGCAGTCGGACACCAGGTTGCGAGGGCGACAATTTATGGCGTCGGTACGATTTGCGTTATAGCCTTCTCAGATTCACCGCTAACGACATCTCTTAAAATCATCGGGAGTGGCGAGTCCACTGTCTTAATTATGCCAGTAATGAATACAATGGAATTACAAACGCTATTAAGTGGCAAAGATTTATCCAGTGAGCGACTCATTTCTTCCGTTAGGGTGAAAGCTCCTCACCGGCGAACTCGAGTAGATGTGGTGTTGGGAATGCCAAAACAGGATTGCCGTTTCCATGGCATCTGCCGGGTGGAAGCTTCCGGCACCATTTCAGACTCGGGAGACTGTTCTTTCTGCGGTGAAATGGTAGCTGGATGGCTGTTACGCCCAGAACCTAACTTTTGTGTGCTTCTTATTGAAAGAAGAACGCTGGCCATAGAACGAGAAGCTTACCATTTTAACCGCAATCGTATAGAGGTGGCCGAGCCACTGGATGTAACGAGCTTCTACAGTATGGGCACTGACAAACGGTATTTACTTAAAAATGGAGCGTATCGACTGCGAAAAACCAGGAATCATTACGTTATTCACCTACCTCTCTATAATGAACTGGTTTAATCAGATGAAACAACGGTAGGGTGAATACTGATCCGCATTTTACACCTATTCCTCTTCCACCGAACTAAAATGATGGATCCTGTCTAAATGCAATTCTGTTGTCATTTCCCGTTCGAAGTACATCGGCTCAAAACGTACGTTCCACTCTATTTCATCGTGGATGTAGGAATTGTTGATGTGGACGGATTGCGCAAAAGTCTCGTCGTAGCCATCGATCATGATCAGTAATTCTGACCGACGCCGACAATAGTCTTTCTGGCTCCAGCCATGGATGGGACTTTCCTTCGTGATGGGGTGTACGATTGTCCAGTTCAGGGGAAAAAGGGGGACGTTGTCCCGCTCCAGTTCCAGCGGCGCGAAGCGCCGCCGTTCGCCCTCCAGCCAGGTAAGTACTACGCGTGCACTGACGTTGATCAGGTTGTTGTCTCGTTTGTTAGCAATTCGAAATTGGAGGCTGTCGGCCTCACCATTTTCTCCGTAGGGAGCAACAATGGCTTTTTCGGAAAACAGGATCAGCCGTTGGGGGCGCGCGAAGCGCGCATAGAACAAGCCAGTTACAATGGCGAGCGCGATCCAACCGAACAAAGCAACGAATGCCGCCAGGGCATTGGCGGCGATACCCATTGGAGCCAGGCTACCGTAGCCGACCGTCGTAAACGTTTGCACACTGAAGAAAAAGGCCCCCAGCATCCGATACCAAAAAGGGTCAGCTTGTGAAATATTGGAGAGGGAATCTGTACCGATGATCAGAAAGCCAGCAGCAAAGACAACGTTGATGACCACGTAAGAAGCGAGCGTGACCAGCAGGAACCGCCCCCAGCCCATTTCTACCAGGTTCTGGTAAGGGGTGAAAATTGATCGTCCCCGCCTGACGACGTTGAAGGAGCCATCGTTGTTGATCAGGCGAGTACCGGGGCTGCGGGCCACCTTACTTCCCAAACCGAAGTCGGTAGCAGTATTGGTGTCCGGTGTTCCGGTGATGCGTTCGCGAATGTTCATGGTTTAGGTAACCGCTGGGTTTGGGATTGGGTTTAGGTGCTTATCCGACTGATATTCGTTTTAAGGATATGAAACATCCTTATGGAAGGAGTAGTAGGGGCTGCTTCGCAGCTATTTGTTCTCACAGAGGGTGGCACAGAGGGAGGCACGAAGGGGGCACAGAGTCGCCGTTGTTGAAGGATGAAGGGAGCTAGTGCAGTGTAAAATAAATTTCATTGCCTTTTCTGCGGCGTCTTTTATCGGCTGGCTACGTTGGTAAAATCCTCATTTAGCTACGGCTAAACTCCGGTTTTACCGCCTTGCCAGCCAACAAAATTCACCAGTACAAAAGTCAACAAACTTAGTTTACACTGCACTAGGCTAGTCCAACTTTTTAAAAAGATGTAAAACCGCCCGCCTTCTCCCCGTCCGACGGCCGAATTATTACCTGTTCAGTAAAACATCCAGTGCTG
>JBGCFZ010000151.1:0-6326 GCA_045110355.1 Lewinella sp.
CATGATCAGTTGTCCCTCGTAATGGATGATGCCGGTGCCATGACGACCTCGGTTCAAAGAATCTAAGGATCGCCATTTTCCGGTGGCTATGGTCAGTGCTTCGACCTCGCTGTGGGCAACAAGCTGATCTTTAGATTCTCCGCCAACGACCAGAATTTCCTCCCTAAGGGGCATGGCGGCATTACCGGCGCGCAGCGTTGGCAGCGTATCAGAGAGCGTAGACCAGGTGGCTGTGTTCAGGTCATAAACATCGACTTCGCCGATGGTATTTGCAAAAGGGTTGGTGGCGGCAACGGTGGTGCGGCCTGCCAACGCATAAAGCTTGTTGTCGTGTGCCACTGCCTGAAAGTGATCTCGTGACCGGGGAGCGTCCGGCAGTTGTTCCCAAGTGTCGGTTGCAGGATTATAAGCATCTAGCCAGGGGACGTGACCGCCCCGGTGCCCGTCTTGAATGCCACAAACCATATAGATTAGCCCATCGTGCAGCGTAACGCCGGCACCGCCACGCCGGCGACCTTCAGGGATGGTTGCCCCCGTGCGCCATTCGTCTTTTTCAGGGCTGTAAATATAAATTTCAGGCAGGGGCGTTTCGCCGGGGTACTTTCCCGTCATGGCGCCCATGAGGTAGATTTCTTTTTGGTAAACTACGGGCTGGAAGTGGTGAATCTCTACCGGGCTTGGGGCTCCTGCCGTCCAGGTCATCGTTTTTAGATCCAGGATGTCGACGGGGTTAATGCGACGGCCACCCAGCAAATAGGCCTTGTCTCCAACCTTGATGAAGGCAGCCTCGTGACGGGCGGTAGGACCGGAGGAATCCGCCGGAACAATCGTCTGCCAACCGGTGGCTTCTGCTGCTGGTGGGGCTGCTGTATCGGCAGGTGTGGAGGACTCAGTGCAGGAAACTATAAACAGTAGTAAGAGGAGTAGTATTGGGTAACGCATGGGGGAAGATAAGAAAGTCGGAGAAGCTGTTCTACGACTTTTCGGAAAGTCGTAGTTTCTAAACTAAGTTAAGCCCAACCTTATTAGCATTCAATAATTAATCAGTCCTCCTTTTTCGCTACGCTTTAAGCGAAATCCAATAGCATTGGCAAACCCTTCCTTGCTTCTAAACTTCCCCCGCACCTGCGGCCCCGCCCAAATATCTTGAGTGGGCATGTTCTTACCGTTTAGCCGTCCGTACCATCCGGTGCACAAACTTTAGTTTTCCCTCACATCATATTGACATTGATAAATTTTCATGGAATATTTTATTCAGGGTTTAACGGCGGGGAGGAACGACAAGTTAGCTTTAACTAAAGCCACTTTTTTAGGACTAAATATACTTTGAATATAAAATGTTTTATTAGTTTGTTTGTGCGTATATTTGTTTTATGAATGCTTCCCTTCAATTTCGTCAAGGCCGTGGTGCCCAAATCAATACCGCCAACCCTTACCACAACCTGCGCTACGATGAGTTGCCGGATGTGGAGGATGAATTGAGAACGGAGTTCATACCTACTCATCCTAAAACGATCCTCAATAAGATCACCAGCCCTGATTTGGGAAATGGCTATGGACTTAACCCTTATCAGGGGTGTGAACATGGTTGTGTGTACTGTTTTGCACGGACTACCCATACCTACTGGGGATACAGCGCTGGTATAGACTTTGAGCAAAAGGTTCTCTATAAAGCCGGTGCTCCGGGTTTACTTCGGAAGCGTCTGTTGAAGAAGAGCTATGAACCAATGCCCATCATGATGTCGGGGAATACGGATGCCTACCAGCCGGCCGAACGGACCATGAAAATTACCCGGCAATGCCTGGAAGTGCTTCAAGACCTGCGTCATCCCGTAGGGCTGATAACTAAGAACAGTCTGATCGTTCGTGATGTGGACATCCTGGAAGAGATGGCAAAAGATAATCTGGTACATGCCTGCCTTAGCATCACAACGTTAGATGAAGACGTTCGCCGGATGCTGGAGCCACGTACCTCCAGCATCGCTCAGCGATTCAAGGCGGTAGCAACCCTGAGTGCAGCGGGAATACCGGTTACGGTCAACATTGCCCCGGTCATTCCTGGGCTGACGGACCATGAGTTGTTTGGCATCGCCCAGCGTGCAAGGGAGGCTGGCGCACGACGTATTGGTTACTCCATAGTCCGACTCAACGATGATATCGGGACCATCTTCACCAATTGGGTGCATCAGGCTTACCCCGACCGCGCCAACAGGATACTGAATCGCATCCGGGATTGCCGGGGCGGAGACCTGGGGGAGAAGCGGTTTGGTGTCCGCCACCGGGGAGAAGGGGAGATCGCGGAGATGATTGGCCGGCAATACAAACTGGCCAAACGCTTACATTTTCCGGAAGGCGAATTCGAATGGCCAGCCTATGATTTTAGTGGCTTTGAATTGAAGAGAAAGCCGCAATTGAAGTTGTTTTGATAGGGACCTGGTTCACCAGGCACTTGTGCTGGTAATAAAACCAGTCCATTTTGAAAACCAGAATGATTAATATTTACTGGGGCAAAACTTTCCCCCGCCTATCCTATGTTCCCGGACTATGCCTTACCGATGTACTATTGTATTCGCCCTCCTCTTTCTGACGATAAGTTGCGGCTCCTCTGCAGAAGTGGAAGACTTAAGCGATTACGTTCCACCACCTATCATCAATCGAATCGCCCGCTACGATGTGTCGCACCTGGCGTTAACGGCAGATGATTTAGACCTTCCGTACCAGAAAATGACGTCCTTCCACGTCCTTCAACTGGCGGCCATTTATTGTGATTCAGCGCTGATGGCACAGACGCTGGCGAACGGCGCTGACCCCAACATCATCTCTCGTGGCTATCACCTGATGCCCGAAGTGGCGACCTGCTCGGACAACGGTTTGGTGTTGACAAAAATGATGGTCAATGCTGGTGCAGACGTCAACGGGTCGGATGAATACAACGACAACGCCCTTAGTTTTGCCATTGGTGCCGGTGACACTGAATTAGTAGGTTATCTACTGGACAACGGTGCGGACCTCAACCAGCGGGATAATGATGAAGCCTACGGTTGTAACCCTATCCATCGCGTAGCCACGGCCGAAATGCTGAAATTTCTGCTTGATCGAGGCGCTTCGCTCGACGAAATCTGTACTTCGGGACGTACCCTCCTGCACTTTGCCGCAGAAACAGATAACGCGGACTTCATCCGCTACCTCTTGGAGAACGAAATTGTTGACCCTAATTCGACGGATTATAATGGGGAAACAGCCTACGATTATGCTACGGCGAATGCTTCGTCTGCGGCACAGACTTTATTACGACCGGAGTAAGGCCGGGCGAGGTCGCAGGTGCAGTTTTACGGATAAAGGAGCAGGGAAGGGACGGTAAGTGGTAAAACACCTGCCCATTGATTTAGCCTGACCTCTTATCCAAATACACGACGGGCGGCAGTTCTGCGGAACCGCCGCCCGTCGTGGCTAAAATTCATTAGTCATTAAGACCTGCCGAACGAGCGTAAGCAAGCACGAACTTACGGAGCCACTAACTAACTCGTAAACTCAGTTACTCGCTTACTGGTCTACCGAATGTGCTGAACCGCTAGAGTTCGTAGCCGGAAGGTCCGTTGGCAGAGAAAAATACGGTACTGTCAATCAGGGTAAGATTACCTGGGTTGGAGGAACCAGGACCAGGGTTGATTTCTGGCAGCATAACCGTTCCTGCCTCGGTACCGTCAGTATACCATAGTTCATTGCCATTCGTGCCGTCATTACCGGAGAAGAATAGTCCGGTTGAAGTGCTGAGCAACCCCCGGGTTGATATGGTACCAAACCCCCTGCCCGGATTAATATCTTTCAGCATGCTTACACTTTGGGTCGCAGGGTCTGCAACCACCCATTCCCGGCCCCGGTCAGGGCTGTCACCTACGAATAAGAGTCGTCCGTTGAGTGGGTAAAAAATGCGGTTGGTGTAGGCATTTACGACGGTGTCAAAAGCCATGGTCTCCGCGCCACTGCCATCGGAAGGGAAAAAGACCATTACGGGTTCGAAAGTGAAACTGTTGACCGATTCGACAAAAGCGCCTTCGCTGGTAATGGCCCTAATGGCTGCACCGTCATCTACGGTAAAGTCATAACTCCCTCCACCGTTATAGTTGAACACAGACACGTCTTTCTCTTCACCAGTGTCGTTGGCGACTGCAAAAAAGTCGGTGCCCGAAAACTCTACCCTAAGCTGGTCTTCAAAACCAGGTGGCAGGAAGGGGGTCAGTAGGTTGAAATCGTGACAAACGATCCAAAGAAATAATTCTTAGTTGGACACAAAAGTAGCTGAATCTGCCATAAGGCGAACGAGTAAACAGCCTCTTTGTAAATGATTAGTCGGAATAAACTCCTACGCTGGTTTCCGTCCGCTCCCGACAAATTCATCATGCCGATCCATCTCATAGCAGGTTTTTTCCCACCTTTGCAATATGCTACCAAGGTCAACCGCCATCCTCTTATTTTCCCGCACGGCTTCGGCCGAGGCAAAGGTGAAGAGCTTTGGCGCTGGGCGAAGCGGCGATGACCGCATTGCCCGGGGCCTGATTGAGCGAACCGAAGCCACCCTGGCTAAAACTGGCTTGCCGGTGTTCCGCAGCTGCGAAACTTCCCAGGTGGAGGGCACCTTTGGCCAGCGACTGGCCAATGCTATGGCACACGTTTATGCCCAAGGGTTTGAACGGGTACTGGTCGTTGGCAATGATTGCCCTTCTATCCTTCCATCGCACCTGCGCGCCGCCGCCCAAATGCTTGAACAGGGGCAGAATGTCCTCGGTCCGGACCGCCGCGGTGGCGTTTGGCTGATCGGTCTGCAACGAGCAGATTTTTTAGCCGATAAGCTCACCAACCTCAGTTGGGAGACCCCCGATCTGTACGCAGATATGGCACTCCTTCTCCCGGAAGCCGTTGATTTTGCCAGCCTTGGCGACCTCAACTCCTTTGAAGATTTACGCCAAAACTGGTTCTTCCTACGGCGACAACTGGCCGAGTTGTTCGATCTGCTGCTGATCTCCGAAACTGCGTTCGGGGGCGCTGATCTGCAACCAAAACGCGTTGCGGTAATGCGTCATTTGGGACGCGCGCCGCCGGTGTAGAGGCGGCCTCAGTCGCCATGCTCAATAATCGGGCTCGGTGAGCTTTCCTTTCCATTTCTCAAGTCTGTTTTTATGCTTCGCATTCGCCTGTGGGCCACTTTGGTGGGTCTGCTTTTTACTGTCGTTTTATCGGCTCAAACGACCCTTGTAGAGGGCATAGTTATTGATATTCAGACCAAAGAGCCTTTAATTGGTGCTAGTGTAATTGTTCGTGGAGAACCACAGACGGTTACTGATTATGACGGTAAATTTTCTTTCAATGTTCCCGAGTCGACTACACAAATATTAGTCTCATACGTAGGCTATAAAACCCTGGAATACAATTTGGGCGCGGCCGCAGGTGCAAAGGAAGTTGTAGTAGCAATGGAACCATCTGTTGACTTAGGCGAAGTAGTAGTCACCGCCCTGGGCCTGAAACGCGACAACCGCGAGCTGGGCTACGCCGTCCAGCAACTTGATGGCGAAGCATTGACCGACGTCCAGGCCGTCAACTTCCTGGATAACCTGGCCGGTCAGGTAGCCGGGTTAAGAGTCACCGCCGGCGCTACTGGCGTAGGCTCTACCAGCCAGATCACCATTCGGGGACAATCCTCCTTCACCAACAACAATCCACTATTTATTGTCGACGGAACACCGATCAATAACAACACCATCATTAACCTGACCAATGAGGCCGCCGCCGGCTTTCAGGAAGTAGATTTCGGTAACGGTGCGATGGAAGTTAATCCGGCTGATATCGAATCTGTCAGCGTCCTCAAAGGCGCCTCTGCTGCGGCTTTATATGGAACCAGAGCTGCCAATGGTGTTATTCAAATTACCACCAAATCCGGCGGTCGCAAACCAGGCCTCGGCATCAGTTTTAATAGCAGCTTTACGGTCGACAACCCCTTTCAACTGCCAGAAGTACAGAATGAATTTGGCCAGGGGCAGGGCGGGCAGTTCGAATTCGTCGACGGCCTCGGAGCCGGAACTTCTGACAACATCACGTACAGCTACGGGCCCCGTCTCGACCAGGAGCTGAACATCGCCCAGTTCGACAGCCCCGTGACCTTGTCCGACGGCAGGGTAGTGCGCGGCGGTGATGTGGCCGTACACGGCGGTGCACCTATAACACCATCGGCCTGGGTCAGTAACCCAGACAATGTAAAAGACTTCTACGAAACAGGAACTACTTCGATCAACAGCCTGGCCATTAGCGGCGGTGGTGATTTTGGAGACTTC
>JBGCFZ010000152.1:0-3665 GCA_045110355.1 Lewinella sp.
ATAGCGACGTAGTTGCGGGGGGACCGCGGGGTCTGGGCCATTGGGGTCCTGTTGGCAATAATTAGTATGGTGTCCGTATTCAGTTCCGCTTCCACACTCGCTTACGAAGAGCGGGCCGGAGAGGTGAGCTACTACCTGATCAAGCACGGGGTAATCCTTGGCTTCGGCATGGTAGTGATTTACATCTGCCACCTGATGGCCTACACGAAATACAGCCGCTGGGCACCGGGTTTACTGGTCATAGCTTTTGTATTGCTGGTTATTACCATGTGGCTGGGGGTGGACATTAACAACGCTAAGCGTTGGCTGCGTGTCCCACTGGTTGGGTTGACCTTCCAGAGTTCGGATTTCGCCAAGCTCGCCCTGATCATTTTCGTGGCTCGTTCCATCGGTTCGAAGCAGGATGTGATCAAAGACTTCAAGGAGGCATTCCTGCCCATCATCGCTCCGATTATTGGCATCTGTATGCTCATCGCCGTCAATGACCTTTCTTCGGCGTTGATGCTTTTCCTGATCTGCCTGCTGATGATGATCGTTGGTCGGGTAGCTATGCAGTACGTAGTTATGTTGGTCTTGCTGGGCATTTCTGTCTTCAGCCTGATGGTGATGGTTGGCGCAAAATACCCCCACCTTATTCCCCGGGCAGCAACCTGGGAGAAGCGGATCGAGACCTACATTAACCCAGAAGAGGCCACAACAGACGATCGGTATCAAATTACTTTAGCCCAAATTGCAATGGCTAACGGCGGCATCCTTGGCGTAGGGCCCGGTAATTCTACTCAAAGAAATTATGTGCCCAGTGCTCACTCAGACTTTATCTACTCCATCATCGTAGAGGAGTATGGTGTTCTGGGCGGCGTAGCGGTCATCTTCCTGTACGTATTGCTGTTTTTCCGCATCGTCCGATTGGTTACCAAAAGTTCAAAAGCCTTCGGGGCCATGGTGGCCTTTGGTATTGGCTTAGCCCTGCTACTGCAGGCCTTTTTCAACATCGCCGTAAACCTGGACCTCGTTCCCGTCACCGGACTTACCCTGCCCCTGATTTCCATGGGCGGTACCTCCGTATTGTTCACCTGTATCGCGTTCGGCATCATCCTGTCCGTATCGAAATACATAGAAGCTGTCACCGCTGATGCAACCTAACCAGGGACATAGCACGAAGCCCTTGCGCATCATCGTGAGTGGGGGGGGCACCGGCGGGCACATTTACCCGGCCATCGCCATCGCGGACGAGCTCAAGCGGCTCCGTCCCGATACGGAGTTCCTGTTTGTGGGAGCCACCGGAAGGATGGAAATGAAAAAGGTACCAATGGCTGGGTATGAGATCAAAGGACTGTGGATTTCTGGCTTACTCCGGAAGTTCACCCTCGACAACCTCAGCTTTCCCTTTAAGGTCATCCACAGTCTTTGGACAAGCCGTAAAATCATCAAATCCTTTAAGCCTGATGTTGTGGTGGGAACCGGTGGTTACGCCGGTGGGCCCGTGCTCTACGCTGCGGCGAAGATGGGGATACCCACCCTGATTCAGGAACCGAACGCTTTCGCAGGCCTGGCCAATAAGTGGTTGGGCAAGCACATGGATAAAATATGTGTAGCCTTTCCGGGGATGGAGAAATTCTTCCCGAAGGATAAACTGGTGGAAACTGGTAATCCGGTGCGGGAGGAGATGCTGGGACGAGTACTATCCCTCTCCCCCAGCCCCTCTCCTAGGGAGAGGGGAGACGGCTCAGACACGACAGGCGTCACGGGGGATACTCCAATGTCTCCCCTCTCCGGAGGAGAGGGGCCGGGGGAGAGGGTGCTTCTAATGGGAGGCAGCGGCGGAGCCCGTTCCATGAACGAAGCTTTGCGAGACAACACCGAGCTGTTAGGGGCGCGGCCGCAGGTGCAGTGGATGTGGCAATGCGGTACTGCTTATTACGAAGCCTTCAAGGACTGCGCTTCCGCGCAGCTACCCAACGTTACCATCTCCGCCTTCATCGACGACATGGAGCAGGCTTACGTAGATGCAGACATCGTCATCGGTCGGGCAGGTTCAACCACCATCGCCGAGATTCAATTCTTAGGCAAACCTACTATCCTGGTGCCCAGTCCCTGGGTAGCGGAAGACCACCAGACGATGAACGCCCGGGCACTGACCGAGCGGGACGCAGCAGTTCTGGTCGCCGACAAAGACCTGACCGAACAACTGGTCAGCACCGTCTACGAACTTTTCGACGACGAAGCACGCAGAAAAGAACTTGGCCAAAATGCACGCGCCATGGCCCAAACCGGCGCCGTAACCCGCATTGCCAACGAAGTACTGAACCTTATTCCTTCATCCCCAAAATCCGCCAACTAATGCAGTTAGCTGACCTCAAACAAGTCTATTTTATCGGCGTTGGTGGCATCGGGATGAGCGCTATCGCCCGCTACTTCAATAGCCGGGGAGTGAAGGTTTCGGGATACGATAAAACCGAAACGCCGCTGACCCGTGCGCTGCAAAGTGAAGGCATCGCCATTCACTACGGTGGCGCCAACGTGGCCCTGGTGCCTGACCCCGCAGCTGATCTGCTGGTGGTCTGGACTCCCGCCATCCCCGCCAGCTTCGCCGAATTAGTGAAGGTTCAAACTGGAGACTACACCTTGCTGAAGCGCTCCCAGGTACTGGGACTCATCAGCAGAGGGATGGACTGTGTCGGTATTGCCGGAACTCACGGTAAAACCACCACGACTACCATTACGACCCATCTCATGAAAGTTGCCGGCCTGGAGCCTTCGGCCTTCCTTGGTGGCATCCCCCGAGACTTCTCCAGCAACTACGTTCACGGTTCCTCAGACTGGGTGGTAGTGGAAGCGGATGAGTACGACCGCAGTTTCTTACAACTAGACCCGGCCATTGCCGTTGTCCTGTCTTGCGACCCCGATCACCTGGACATTTACGGAGACCACGCCAATATGCTGGAAACTGGTTTCCGGGCTTACGCCCGTAAGATCAAGGACGGCGGCCACCTGTTGATTCGCTACGACTTAGTAGAACATTTTACTGAAATTGAGCACATTACCTTGACCACCTTCGGCATTGGAGCAGGGGATTACAACGCACACAACATTCGGGTAGAGGACGGTGCTTTCCACTTCGATCTCAGAGAACCGGATGGTCATCTGATCACGAACATCAGAACGGCGCTGCCAGGGCGGCATAATATTGAGAACGCCGCAGCCGCTGGTGCCGTAACGCGTATTGCGGGAGGTAGCGAAGCTGCCTTGCGGGAAGGCCTGGCCACCTTTAAAGGAATTGCCCGGAGGTTTGAAACTGTACTGAAGACGGATAAAATCGTCATCATTGATGACTACGCCCACCATCCGACGGAGCTAACCGCCGCCATCTCTGCGGCAAAGGAACTTTACCCGGATAAAACGATTCGTGGGGTATTTCAACCTCATCTCTTCAGCCGGACACAGGACTTCGCCGCAGGTTTTGCGCAGGCCCTTGACCTGCTCGACGAGGCGATCCTTATTCCGATCTACCCGGCGCGCGAAGAACCCATCCCCGGTGTCACGAGTCGTTCGATCTTCGGAAAAATGAACTCAAAGAATCGCCGATTAATATCAGACGAACAGCTGCTGGTCGTCACCGCGGAACTTGCAGACGGGGTACTGCTGTTATTGGGCGCCGGTGATAT
>JBGCFZ010000153.1:0-4426 GCA_045110355.1 Lewinella sp.
CTAAAGGTCTCGTCTTGCAGGGAACCGAATTCTTCGCCGTCGATGGTGTAGCCGAAATCGGCACCGAGTTTGTCCATGTCGATGGCATTGACGCCGCGGCCGATTTCCTCGTCGGGTGTGAACAGTATCCGCAGTTTGCCGTGGGGGATGGAGGGATCACCGACCAGGGTTTCCACGGCCGTCATGATGGCCGCTACGCCGGATTTATTGTCGGCGCCCAACAAGGTTGTCCCGGAGGCAGTGATGATGGTTTGGCCGATGCACTGGTCGAGGCCGGCATGGTCGGCCATGCGGATGACGATGCTGTTATCGTCGGGTAAGACGAGGTCCTGACCCTGGTAATTTTTATGCACCAGCGGCTTCACATCCTTGCCGCTTGCGTCCGGGCTGGTGTCCATGTGCGAGCAGAAGCAGATGACTGGCGCGTCTTCGTGGCCCGGCGTAGCGGGCAGGGTGGCGTAGACGTAGCCGTGCTCGTCGAGGTGAGCATCCGTCAGGCCCAATTCCTGCAATTCTGCAGCGAGGACTTTTCCGAGGTCCTTTTGCTTCATCGTACTCGGTTGGGTGGGCGAGTGGACGTCGGATTGGGTATCGATTTTTACGTAGCGGAGGAAGCGGGTTAGGAGGGTGGTCATTTGGTCTGTTGGTTCTATTGTTTTATTTGGGCGGGGACGCAGGTGCAAGGTAATGGTTTTTTGAGGGCATTGTTCTGCTGAGGTTCTGCTGGAGAAGGCATTGACGTACCAACTATCTATCTGACGGTCAACTGACAGAAGTAAATAACGGCGTGCTGAGAACGGAGTTGCAGTTTAAGGTGACTGCTCAGAGGCTATACTCCCTATTTCGGAAAGTAAATCCGACCATTTGGAAAGAAGTGCTGGGCCGGGCTCCCTTCCCCCCATACATTTATCGAAACAACGGCAACCGAGCCAATTGCTCCGGTGCGCTGACAAATCATCTTAACCGGTGCGGCTACCCTTGTCGGGGTTGCCCACCACCAAATTCTAATAATGAAAAAAGGAGATACTACCATAGACATGCTTAATACACTTGGCCCCATGCTTGGTGCGCTCTACCCAGAAGGTAGTGAGGACCATGAGAAGTGGAAAGCGGATTTTAACGTCGCTGTCAATCATCTTCAAGAGAAGTACAACAAACTAATCGAGGACGAAACGCACGGCGAAGCCGTGAAAAACAACATGAATGCCTTGGCCAAAGGCATTCCCGCTTTCAGCTCTGGGGTAGCTAACGCAGTAAAAGGGTTTCAAAACGGCAATCCATTCTTAGGTAGTGCCGGGGTGATAGATGCGGTTTCGTCCATCATCACAACCGTCGCTTCGATGTCATCGGCGGCTGGTCCTCCAGGAGCAATTGTGGGGGCAATATTGTCCGTTATATCTATGATTTTGAAGCTGTTTTCGCATCAAAAGCCCGCAAAGTCCGTTATGGACTTAATAAGCGAGGCCCTCATAAACCATGAGGCTGATACACAGCTGAGGAGTTTGTTAACACTGCAAAATCAGCTGGAAATGTACATGGAAAAGATATCTCCTAAAGACGAAAGCAGATACACGCTATCCGAGATGCAGATTGCATATAACCTCCAAGTAAAACATCCTTCGGAAACCTTGATCAGTACAAAACTGTGGCTTGAAAACCCTGAAAACCAGGAAGCTAAAATATGGGGGGGCGTTTTAGCCGCCCAGTGCCTGACTTACGTCGCTTTCCTCCAGAGTCGGATTGCAGCCTCACGACTAGTTTTGGATAGTGATAAGGAAGGATTTAACCTCAATTTCGTTTCTGATTTTAAGGAGAAACAATTAGAGTTTTTACGCGGAATCAAAACGGCAGCCCGCAATCGTGGAACCGTTTGGGTGGGGACGCATTACGGAAATTTAAGAAGTACAGATGTTGTGATTTCCAATAAACCTTTTGCTCGCTGGGAAGACTACCTGCCCGGTGCTGCTGAAGGCCTTGATAACCGGATGCAATCACTAGTTGTAACTACCATACCTCAGGACCAGTCACAAGCTGGAGAAAGTGCTCATCCGCACTTGGCTCAGTTCAGTTTGGATAATACGAACAATCGCTATCTTGCTCGCCTACCAAAAAACAGGCCTTTTACTGGGCTCACCTCGCATAATCTCCGGGCGAGACTTGGGCAAACTGTATTTAAACCGAAGTATGGAAAATTGCTTAAACCCATTCCCGGTCCCAAGAACAAATGGGAAACACTGAGCCAGTTTCCATCGTTTTATGACGTTTACGCCATCCCACAGCACAACGCTCACCGAACTTATCTCTATTCGGCGAATGGCACCAGTCTTTTTGTCTGGGAATATGGTTCGAATAAGGCTTCGGATAATAACAAAGACTCAGTCCTGGTATTGGACGAAATCAGTCCAGCAAACATCGGCATGGGCGGAAAGCTGAAGGCGGAAGCCATAACTATCGGTCAGGTGCGGGCTGTTTTTCCTGCCCATCATCCCCAGGAAAAGCATCGTTACCAGTATTTTGATAGCGATAGTAAAATTAAACTGAGTGTCGTTTACGGAGCCTGCGAAGTAAAAGCTACCTCCGATAATTTTATGATTAATGCTACTCCGCACGAATACGTCAACAAAGAGCACATGGCAATTCTGTTTCAGCTTTACCAGCATACGGATGAAGATAAAAACAAAAGTGCTGAAATTAGCCAGCGGGGATCCAGAAAATTCATCCTGAGTCCCTGGCAAAATTTCACCGGAATAACTACGGATGCCCATTTCCTATGGGTTTACCGAGCCGGAGCCATCGCCTGTGCCACCCATGACGCTATCTATAAATGCATTGCGGACAAAACAGCGAAACCCGATTGGATGATCTATAACGTTCCTCATAGCGGCATCACCTCCGAGTCCTATGATCCGGAAACTAATATACTAGATGATAATAGCCTCTTGTTTAGAAGGGGAATACTTGATCTCGCTGCCTGTGATGACGGTACCCTTACGGCAATATTTGCGAATAAAAGTTACTCTCTCGGAGAAAGTGGGTCAGGCAGTGTCTACACTATTACGCCGAAAATCGATTTGCAGAAAAACGAGTTAGTGATTAGTGGAACGAAAGAAGATGATTTCGGCTTCTCTGTCCCTACGTCCGGTTGGAAGACTGACAACAACATGTCAACGGCTTACCGGGTCGTCAAACATCCCATTTACTGTTGGCCTCTACTAGCAGCACTCATAAAATCCCTGGAGGACATGGATAAGGTAGCGTAAATAATTGGGTTGTGCCTGGGAGTTTTTCAATTGTAATTCCCGGGTGCAACTCATTTATAATTACGATGATCTATAGCTTGATTATGCGGACTTTCTAAGCGAAAATACAAGTAATCAGTAGGCTGCTTACGTTGCCCTTTTGTTGGACTATACCTAAGCCGGAGTGGTTTGGGACAATTAGCACGCAGTTAGCGTGGTTCCTGACAAGGCAAAAAACGTAGGCGACGCCATAGTGTCGGCGAGGCTTTTTAACGAAGTCAGGGGCCACGATAACAAGTGATAAAGTCCCAAACCACTTTGACTTAGGTATAAATCACCCCTTAACCCCAAGACGAACAAGCGCAGCGCAGTAGGTGGAGCTCGCGGCAGCCATTCCCCCATTCTCTAACTCACCCACTGACCCATTCACCAACAAAAAACCCGGCCCCAACAAAGTTGGAACCGGGCCATTGCATCTCTTAGGAAGATAGTGCCGAAGGCGGGAGTCGAACCCGCACGCATTGCTGCACACGCCTCTGAAACGTGCGTGTCTACCAATTCCACCACTTCGGCAAGGTAGACATCAAGTGTTTTGGTACTGGTGAACCAGGGTAAAACACTTAAGTTGAAGATCGAAAACAACCATTGTGTTTTCGTGGGCCGCAAAGGTAATGCGACCACTCAAATTTCCAAGTAGAGCGGAAACTTTTTTTGCCCGGGTTGGAACTTCGTTTGTACGAAGAATTTTCCATTTTGAGCGTTTGGTGTGCCGCCTTGAACGTCTCACCGGAAATGTGACCGGAGCCTCATTTTTAGCAAGCCATTCAAGGCGACCTCTAGTACCCCCGGGGGGAATCGAACCCCCACTCCTTTCGGAACTGGATTTTGAATCCAGCGCGTCTACCAATTCCGCCACAAGGGCATGGTACTAAAGTCTTCGTTGGAAAGGGCCGGAACCCAACTAAAATACTGGTCTGGAAGGACTTGTATCTGCTGCAAACAACCTACCAGTAAAAGGATAAGTTGCATGCTTTCGCTCGGAAGCGCGACAAAGGTAATCATGTCTGGGAAATTGACCATGTTATTGCCGGATACTTCTTCAAGAAGGTGAAAATAAATTCTGGCGGCTCCGTCGGACGGCTACGCGCCAGCCGCCGAAGGCGGGGCTGCGTGGGCCGTCGGGCGGA
>JBGCFZ010000154.1:0-9541 GCA_045110355.1 Lewinella sp.
CAACGCAAAGCCCCAACGGCCGAAGGCCTTCCCAACGCAAAGCCCCAACGGCCGAAGGCTTCCCAACGCAAAGCCCCAACGGCCGAAGGCCTTCCCAACGCAAAGCCCCAACGGCCGAAGGCTTCCCAACGCGCAGCCCCAACGGCCGAAGGCCTCCCCAAAAGCCGCAGCTCCCCAACCGAAGCCCCAACTGCCATAGGCTTCCCCAACAACCACCGCTCCCAACCCGAAGTGAATTCTCCCCGAAATACCCAGAAGCGAATCAATCTACCTACCTTTGCCCCGAACAAATCACGATTATGGGATGGTTTAAGCGTCTGACCAGTGGAATTCAGACCTCGACGAGAAATAAAAAGGAAGCACCAGAAGGCGTTTGGTATAAGTGTAAGCGTTGTAGTGAGACGGTATTACGTAAAGATCTCCGAGAGAATCTTTACAAGTGCCCCAACTGTAACTACCATGACCGGATCGGCTCACACGAGTATTTCGAACTGCTCTTCGATGGTAATTTCGAAGAATTTGCTCCTGACATGGGAGCCGTTGACATGCTTGAATTCAGCGACCTTAAAAGTTATAAGGACCGTCTGAAAGTTGCACGAAAAAAGACCGGGCTGACCGATGCGATTCGTGTTGCTCGCGGAAAAGTAAATCGTAGGCCAATTGTGATTGCCTGTATGGATTTCAGTTTTATTGGCGGATCTATGGGCAGTGTGGTAGGCGAAAAAATCGGGGTAGCCATTGACGAGGCCCGAAAATCCCGCACACCGCTACTGATCATTTCCAAAACGGGCGGTGCCCGGATGATGGAAGCTGCGTTCAGCCTCATGCAGATGGCCAAAACCAGTGTAAAGCTCAGTCAGTTGGCCAAAGCGGGCGTTCCATACTTCAGCCTGATGACCGATCCCACTACCGGCGGGGTTACGGCCAGTTACGCCATGCTTGGAGACATCAACCTGGCGGAACCGGAAGCGCTCATTGCTTTTGCCGGTCCCCGGGTGGTCAAAGAAACCATCAAAAAGGAACTTCCCGAAGGTTTCCAGACATCCGAATTTCTACTGGAACACGGTTTCCTCGATTTCATCATTGACCGGTCCGACCTGAAAGAACGACTCGGGGACTTACTCTACCTCTTCGAATCTGCTCGCCAAAGTGCCTAATCGTCTGGTAGCTATACTCGGTAGCCTATTGTTGGCTTACGTGCTCAGTTATGCGCTCGGTTCCTGGCTTGACCGCCAGATCCCCAATCTGGTGCCTCCAGTAGCCACAGTGGATGGCTCAACACTGAATACCAGTCGGTTCTACGAAGAACACCCGGACACACTACCGGCGGAGCAGTCCGATGCGGAAGCCCTGCTTGACTTTTATACCTACCTCGATAAAGGAGGCCGTTCTGCTTACCAGAATTGGCGGACTGCCAGGGCCGACTTAAGGAGTTCCGGAAGTGCTTTTCGCCTCCGTGCACTTGAATTGGCGGATGCTACGAATACCGGAAAATATTTGTCTTTACTGCTTTTGATCATCACCCTGCTCCTACTTTATGGCCGTGGTCTCAAAGAGTCAAGCATTCTTACCCCCGTATTCTACCTACTCATATTTAGTGGCACCATTGCCCTTTACGGTAATCTTTCTGCGCCCTTGTTTACCGGTGTCGTTGGCGGCTTCCTGGTACTCTATTTTGCCGGATTACGTGCTTTCCTCCCCATTTATCATACCGAATGGTCAAGATTAATGCGGCCTGGTCTCACTTTCTCTTGTTTTCTCCTGGCTGTAATGGCCTGGCGAGGTCCTGAATTGGTCGACTATTGGTTCTGGACCAGTCAGCTCTTCCGGCTGGCCCTGGTAACCGTCATTTTACTGACTGTGTTTTTTCACCTCTCCATTCTTGCCAGTGTTCTCAAAGCGGCAAAAATGGACGGTATCACCCGCCTGTTTGCATTTGGCATGCCACTCGGTACGGCATTACTGGTTATAGGACTCGTACTTGGTCTTTATGGAGATGCTGCAGGAGGAGGACTCCTGCAGATTAATCACGAGCTGGTCATTTTACCTCCCGAAACCGTGGCCAGCTTTAACCCCGATGCCCCTTTTGTGCTTTTCTTTGCCGGCGTAATGTTGCTGATACTTGGAGGTATTGGATACTTCATTCAAAAAATAGCACGTTAATGAGTTCGTTTGGCGCGGCCGCAGGATACAAACAACGCTTGTAAAAGCAAGGTGTCCTCCAAGGTGGTCAAAGCCCACAAGACGAATCTGCCCCTCTACCCCAAACCGACAATAATTTCCCGAACATGAAACAGTTTATCATTGGCATTGTACTATGCCTTTCTTTCGGCCCACTTTCGGCCCAAAACAACCCCACTAAGATGGATTCTACTTTTTACGCCCTCGGCATTCTGATGTCCGAAAATCTTACCGAACAGTTTGGCAAACTTGACGTCGATGAGCTCGCCCGTGGCCTGCGTGCCGCCCAGGAGGGTACAGCTACCATGGACGCCCAGGCAGCCAATGCTACCGTTCAGGCCTTCATGATGAAAAAGCAGGAAAGCGCCGGTGCTGAAGCCCGCCAGGAAGGCGAAGACTTCCTGGCCAAGAACGCCACCCGCCCCGAGGTTAAGGTGACAGACTCCGGCCTCCAGTACGAAGTACTGAAGGAAGGAGAAGGCACCAGCCCAACCGCAACTGAAACCGTAGAGGTACATTATCACGGCACCCTCCTTGACGGCACCGTATTTGACAGCTCGGTTGAACGTGGCGAGACCATCGAATTTCCCCTCAACCGGGTCATTCCAGGGTGGACTGAAGGTGTACAACTGATGAAGCCAGGCGCTAAGTACCGCTTCTACATTCCTTTCGATCTTGCTTACGGCCCACGTGGCTCTGCTCCGAAGATCCCGCCTTACGCAGCACTGATCTTTGACGTTGAACTCTTTAAGGTTAAGTAATGCGCTCCGCGCATTTGGTAGCTCCGGCTGCTACGTAAACATGGTCATCTTCCTTTGGGAGATGACCATTTTTATGTTAAATTGAGCTGAGGCTCGGCCGGATTCCTAGATGCTTTCCTTGGTAATAGTATTCTATTAAGATTTTGCCATCGTCACTACGATCAAATCACCGTCAACATTATTGCCGTTAAATTCAAACCTTGTAGCAGAGTACTGAGTAATTGTTACATCCATGATGTCTGAAATCTCTGGCTCTAGGTAATCAATACTTAGTACGGTTTTATCTTCAGAAATACTGTAGGTTAGCGTACTAGTAAACGACGTTCCAAAAGCTTCTACTGAATAACTTCCACTACAATCTCCTACAAAAGTATAACTCCTTGAAGTTCTAGGTACGATAGTCTGCGTTCCATTAGTAGTCCAACTGGATACATTCCAGGTTCCTTCAAGGTCAGCTTTTAAGGTGACCTCATCCTTTTCACAAGAGGAAAATGAAACAGTTGTTAGAATAGCACAAAGCACAAAAAAACCACTCAGGAAATTCGCTTTTTTCATTGTTATGGGGAGTATATTTTCCTGGCTTTTTTTGAAGGCTCAAGATTGAAGTAAATGTCAGAGAGTAATTAGGATGAATGAGCAAGAAGCGCTTGGTCAAGACGGCTATACACAGGTCACTCAAGAATTCCGCTCATCATCATTTACAAAGCAGCCGCCAAACCCGCTCCGTGAGCCTGCGGCCCCGTTCGCACTCGGGCTACAAGCCCTCGACCGGAGCGTAAGCGCTACCGCTCCAAAAACCACTCATAAGTAGCCACCTGACTACGCACCGCATCTTTCTTATTCTTCACGTACGAATTTCCTTGTTGATCAGACAACAACCTTGACTTTGTATTATCCTTCAGTTGAATGTCCAGGAAGTGGATAATTTTGTCTTTGATGTCGACGTCGTAAACCGGGAAAGTGGTTTCAATCCGGTGGCTGAGGTTCCTGGTCATAAAGTCGGCAGAACTGAGGTATAGTTTATCTTCACCGGCATGGTGGAAATGGAAAACCCTGGCGTGCTCCAGGTAGCGGTCAACGATGCTGATGCCATGGATGTTTTCACTAACGCCTTTACGGCCAGGTACGAGGCAGCAGATACCGCGAATGATCAGGTTGATTTTCACCCCGGCGGCAGAAGCTTTGTACAAAAGATCGATCATTGCCTGATCCTGCAGACTGTTCATTTTCAGGGTCATCCCGCTAGGACGGCCAGCTTTCGCTTCGTTGATCTCAAATTTAATCAGCTTTTCAAGTCCTCCCCTAAGGTTAAACTGTCCCACCAGTAAATGCTGGAATGCTTCTGGAGGATCTTCAACATTCTCCAGAAAATTAAAGACGTGCCCTACTTCTGTGGTCAGTCGTTCATCAGCGGTAAAAATGCCAAAATCGCTGTAAATTTTTGCCGTGTCCTCGTGGAAGTTGCCGGTGGCCAGATAATTATATATCCGGGGTTGGCCCTCTTCCATTCTCCGTACGTAGGCCAATTTGCTGTGCACCTTCACACCGGGGAAACTATAATTGACGTGAACTCCCGCTTTCTCCAGCTTCTCTCCCCAGTTCAGGTTCGCTTCTTCGTCAAATCGTGCCTTCACTTCGATGAATACATGCACCTGCTTTCCGGCCTTTACCGCAGCCATCAGGGCCTTCATGATCCGGCTTTTTCGTGCCACACGGTACTGCACGATCTTGATGTGGGTCACCGCCGGGTCCTCCGCCGCTATTTCGAAGAACCGGACTACTGACTCGTAGCTTTGGTAAGGAACGTGCAGCAGGTGGTCCCGGGCACGAATCGCCCCCCAGAAATCCTCTACCTCTTCCAGTGGTTTGTAAGGAAGCGGTGGTTGGGGAGGGTTTTTCAGGTGCTTCATCCCGAAATCCGGGAAGCCGAAAAATTCGGAGTTATTGTGGTAGCGACCTTCTGCCAACACATCCAGGTTATCAAGGTCAAAAGTATCCTGGAGGTAGTTCAACAAGTCCGTTGGCATTGTCCGGTCATAGACAAAACGGCTGGCCGGACCAACGTGTCGGCGGTTCAGACTGCTCTTGATCTTAGCCAGCAGGTCTCCGCTGAATTCATCATCGATGTATAATTCGGCGTCCCGGGTAAGTTTCACGCTGAAAGTATCCTCAATGTTGTAGCCAGGGAACATCCACGAGATGGAGTGCCGGACAATGTCATCAAGCATGATCAGGTTATGTTCTCCTTCGGGGCTGGGCAGTTCGATAAATCTGGGAAGGTGATCGCTGGGAATCTTAACTACCGCGTAAGCCGTTTTATCACTTTTCTTCTCCTTCATCAGGATGGTCAGGTACAGCTGAGCGTTGTTCAGGAACGGCCGAACCATGTCCTTTTTGAGCAGTACCGGCTGCACGAAGGGCAGCATTTTATCGTGGAAGTAGCTTTCCACCCAGGCGCGTTCTTCCTTGTCCAGATCAAGGCGCCGCTTCAAGGTTATGCCGTGCTTACTTAGCTCCGGAACAATCTTCTTTTCAAAGATTCGGCTAAACTCCTCCTGCTGCCTGTTGACGATTCGTTGGATCGTCCGAACCGTTTGTTTGGGCGTAATATCCAGCTCTTTCTTGGTCTTTTTCCCTACCCGCAACAGATTGCGGTGATTGGCCATCCGGACACGAAAAAACTCGTCCAGATTGGAACTGTAAATGGCCAGGAATTTAATCCGCTCGAATAGGGGAAGGCTTTCGTCTTTAGCTTCCTGCAAAACCCGGTGGTTGAAAGAGAGCCAGCTGATGTCGCGGATGATTACCGGGTTGTTCATGGGCGGGAGGTAGAGTTATCGATGTGCAATAGGTGCCGCTTCAAATCATTAGGCGCGGACGCGGGTGCAAGGTAAGGTTAGAGGAGCAAAGATTGGTAGGCACACGTATTAGAAATAAAAACCAGTTCTATGAACTTACCTTAGCCTTTAGGCCACCTAAAAAAGTGACATCTGCGGCGGCCCCGTCCACCGGCTGGGCCCTCGGGTATCCGCAAAGTCGCCCCCCTCCAAATGACGGGCAAACCAGGCGGAGGCGTCCGGAGAGAGGAGGTTATCCGGTTGATGGGGAAAGAAGTAGGTTTCCGGCAGGTTCCAGGCCTTGAGCTTTTCGGCCCAGGCTTCCATTCGGGTAAAATCCGTGGGCAGCAGACCGTTGCCAACGAAGCGAACCATTGTTCGGGGAGCCGTGATGTAATTATGCAGCACGTCCCGCCTTCCGGCTACATCAGTGATCACGGCAGCCACCTGGCGGGCGGCCAGTGCATCCATCAACGCTTCGGTGGCAAAGGGGTCCGAGAACCAGCTTTGATGACGTACTTCCACCGCCAGGGGAAGCATGCGTGGCCAGCGATCCAGAAAACGGTTCAGGACGGCAAGGCGTCCGGCATCAAAGTAAGGAGGTAGCTGTAGGAAGACACACCCTAGTTTTTCCTTCATTACGTCCAAACTCGCGACAAAAGCAGGAAGTTGACCACCGCCCAGGCTGAAGTCATTGGTATGACTGATCGTTTGCGGCACCTTCGGGCAGAAGCGAAAGTCTTCCGGTACGCTGTCATACCATTTACGTACTAAATCGGCCGTCGGAATACGATAGTGTGTTGTGTTGAGCTCAATGGTATTGAACTGACGGCCGTAGTGTTTCAGGTAATCAGCCGTTTTAGTTTTATCGGGATACCAGCTCCCCACCCACTCTTTCATGCTCCAACCGGTAGCACCAATGTAGACATGGGGCTTATCCTCCCCAGTGCCGACTTCATACCGGTCGAGCCTGGCCTTATTCGCCAGCGGCTCTACGGGGAAGGAAAAGTCAATATTGCTTACGTCGGCAGCTTTCCCGAATTTCATAGCAGAACAGTTTGGTGCTAAACACCAAACCAGTGGTCTCCGGCAATGTTTAAATTGCCCGGAGACCCCACTAGGTGGTACTATGTTGGTCTGTAGATCTACAGGTTTCTGGCGCTTTCAGACCTGTTTTCATTCACGAGATACCGAAGATGTTCACTCTCCGGAAAGCCTCTCTTGAAAAAATTAGAGAGTAGCGCAACGCTTGGGCAAAGATAGGACGATGATTGACATCTGACCCATCATATTTATTTTTTTTGTTACCGTTCCGTAAATGGAATGACATCATTTATCATCACACCACCTATGTATAAGGTACAAAAAGGGTGTTTTACCCCCTGCTTTCAATAAATTTGATTTTGCACCTGCGGCCGCGCCCTTAAAGAAGGGAGGAAAAGGGGAAGGGGAAAAAGGAAAAACAAGCCGCTTTTCACCTTTACTCCTTTCCCCCTTACCTTTCTACTGAAAGTCAGCCATGACCTTGTAAGTAGGGTCCTCGTCCACGTTTACCTCGATGATTTCCTCCGCCTTGTTCAGCCGTTTGCGGCAATCTGGCGAAAGGTGGCGAAGGTGTACCTTCTTACCCAACTTCGCATAGCGTTCAGTGATCCGGTTAAGGGCCTCAATGGCCGACATATCGACAACCCGGCTCTCCATAAAGTCTATGATGATCTCTTCCGGATCATTCAGCGGATCAAATTTCTCGCTGAAGACCTGCACGGAACCGAAAAACAGCGGGCCATAAATCTCGTAATGCTTAACACCATTGGCGTCAACGTGCTTGCGGGCACGAATGCGCTTCGCGTTTTCGTAGGCAAAAACCAGGGCTGCGATGATCACCCCGATGAGTACTGCGAGGGCAAGGTTATGCAGGAATACTGTGATCAGCGTCACCAATACCAGCACAAAAAGATCCCATTTCGGCATCTTTCCGAAGGTTCGCAAGGATGCCCATTCGAAGGTACCAATGGATACCATGATCATGATTCCAGTAAGTGCAGCCATCGGTAATTGCTCAATAAGGCCTGCACCGAACATAATGAAGACCAGCAGCATGATGGCCGCCACAATACCGGATAACCGGGCCCGGGCACCAGAGCTGATGTTGATCAGGCTTTGCCCGATCATCGCACAACCGCCCATACCACCGGTGAAACCGGAAAGAATATTCGCAGCCCCTTGAGCCACGGCTTCCTTATTACCCCGGCCACGGGTTTCCGTGATTTCGTCAATAATGTTAAGGGTCAGCAAACTCTCGATCAAGCCAACGCCAGCCATGATCAGCGCGTAGGGGAAGATGATCTTAAGCATTTCCAGCGTAAAGGGAACCTGCGGGATACTTGGCCAGGGGAAGTCGCCCTGAATCGGTGCAATATCACCTACTGTTTTCGTGTCAATTCCTAAGAAATACACCAGGCCAAACACCACCAAAATACCCGCCAACCCAGAAGGGAAAGCCTTGGTCAACTTCGGCAGCCCCCACATAATCAGCATCGTCAATCCTACCAGTCCCAGCATGATGTAAAGTGAGGAGCCGGTCAGCCAATCACCGCTGGCATCCTGAAATTGGGGCAACTGGGCCATGAAGATGATGATCGCCAGTCCGTTTACAAAACCGAAAACGACGGGATGCGGCACCAGTCTCATCAGTTTGCCCAGGCGGAGTACGCCGGCAAGCACCTGCAAAAGACCCGCAAGAATCACACAAGCGAAGATGTACTCCGGACCGTGAGAAATGGCCAGCGCGGCGATGACCACCGCAACGGCACCAGTAGCACCAGAGATCATCCCAGGACGACCTCCGAAGATGGATGTTACCAGGCCCATCACGAAGGCTGCGTAAAGCCCGATCAATGGATCAAGCCCCGCAATAAGTGCGAAGGCGACTGCTTCCGGGACCAGGGCCAAGGCAACCGTTAATCCAGAAAGGATTTCGGTTTTATAGTCAACTTCTTGCTTAAAGTCGAAAAGATTGAGGTACTTATTCATCGGGACAAAATCAAATGGTTCTACGTCCGGCACCGCCGACGTTGATGGAGTTTAAAACGGCTAAAAGCTCAGGATGGCATCGTCCTGGAAAAAGGACTTTGCTTAAAAATGGCGCAAAGGTACGGCTATATGTTGGGTTGTTGCAACTTTTAAGTTGATGGGATTACTTTTAGGGGTAGGTGTTCCGTTTATTGGACTTGAAGCACGACGCTTTTAAACCTCACCTCTACCCTTCTCCAACAGGTCTCGTCTCAGGCTCGACGGAGAGGGGCTTTTCAGAACTACTCATTGTCATCTTGTAATTGCCCACTTCCAGAAAGTCCTTAAAGGTGATTCTTACCACAACTACTCCATCTCTCCGCCAAAAACCCTAACCGCCGGTCCCTCCAACCACAGGTTGGTAAACCGACCTTCGGTTAATTGTCCGCGAACGGCCAGGTTCCCTCCTTTGGCTTTCACCGGCACGTGAAAGAACCCGTCAGCCACTCCGGCCCGGGCAATAGCGGCAATGGCGGCAGCGGTTACTCCGGTGCCACAGGCGAGGGTTTCGTCTTCCACGCCCCGCTCGTAGGTTAAGATGCTAAGGCCATCTTCGTCTTCACTTACGAAGTTGATGTTGATGCCTTTCTCCTTATAGGGAGCCGAATTTCGAAGCGCCCTACCCTCCCGGAAGACATCGACCCCGGAAATATCCTCCCGAAAGGTGATGTAATGTGGAGACCCCGTATC
>JBGCFZ010000155.1:0-5055 GCA_045110355.1 Lewinella sp.
TGGTGAATTTTGCCTGCGGGCAAGGCGCTTGAACCGGAGTTTAGCCGTAGCTAAATGAGGATTCAAGCAACGCAGCCAGCGGGTAAAAGACGCCGCAGTTAATGTGACAAGATCGGCTTGACAGAGCACTAGTGGTCGCCGCGTTGCAGGAGGCAAACGCTACCGCTCGGGCGCGGAGTGTCCTTCATCCAGGATTCATCCCCCCTTCTTAGTCTGCTCGAATTGCTCGACAACATACTTCTCCACGGCGGGGTAACTTATCATGCTTGCAGGTAGAACCATGACCTCAGGATTCTGATAAGACAGCCAAATATTTTGCCATTGCCGCTTACGCATTAGTAGGACGCCATAAGGTTTGACGGTTACTTTGGAGAGCTCCTTAAATTCGAATGCCTTAAAATCCCGGTCCGAAAACCTAACAACCTTATTTTGAAAGAGCTCGTAGCGATAGCGGCCGTGGTCGCGCAGATTTTTATGTCGGCGGGCCTGAATCATGACGTATCCAACCCCGAGAAAAAAGATGGGTAGTAGTAAAACGGCAAAGACCCGGGAGATAAAAGGAACGAAAAGGCCAACAAAGAAAAGGCCAAAAAGAACGAAGCACCCGCTTTGGCTACGTCGTTCAACAAGCACCAGTTTTTCCAGCCATGCCTTCCAGTTAACGGACAGCAGGCCACTGCTCCCCGATTTGAAGTTTAGCTGCCGGATTTCCTCAAAAGCGTCATCGATCAAATCATCTCTGCTCATACCTCCTGCAGTTCTACCAGCTTTCGGTAAGCCCCATCTTTAGCCAGCAGGCTGGCGTGGGTACCTCGCTCAATAATCCTACCCTGGTCAAGGACGATGATCTCGTCCGCCTTTTGGATGGTTGACAGGCGGTGGGCAATAACCAGCGCCGTACGGCCACTCATCAGTTTTTGCAGGGCATCTTGAACGAGGCGCTCCGATTCGGAGTCGAGTGCGGAAGTGGCTTCGTCGAGGATGAGGATGTCCGGGTTACGGAGGATGGCACGGGCAATGGTGAGACGTTGCCGCTGGCCTCCAGAAAGCTTATTACCTCGATCCCCGATGTTGGTCTGGTAACCGTCGGGGCTAGCGATGATGAAGTCGTGCGCGTTTGCGATCCGGGCGGCTTCCTCAACTTGGGCAGCAGTCACCTTGTCCATCCCGAAAACGATGTTGTTATAGATCGTATCGTTAAAGAGGATGGCTTCCTGGGAAACAATACCGAATCGGTTGCGGAGATCACGCAATTTATAATCACGGATGTCGTGCCCGTCGAGGGTGATGCGGCCTTCGGTGGGGTCGTAGAATCGGGGGAGCAGGTCGGCGATGGTGGATTTACCGCCGCCGGAGGCGCCGGCCAGCGCCACCACCTTACCCATTGGCAGGTCGATGTTGATGTCCTCCAGGATCATTGGCCCGTCAGGAGTGTACCTAAAGCCAACCCCTTCCACTGCCAGTCCAACTTTCATGGCATCCAGCGGCCGCGCCCCTTTAGTATTTTGGTCTATTGGTCTATTGGTCTGTTGGTCTGCCAACGGGTTCGAGATGTTGAGCACCTCCTCTACCCTTTCCATCGCACCAAGGCCTTTTTGAATGTTGTACCAGGCCTTGGAGAACTTTTTTGCCGGATCGATAACGGTATAAAATGCGAAGATGAAAGACATGAATGTACCGGCCTCCATTGCGCCGCTGAACACCTGCCGGGAGCCATACCAGAGCAATAAAGCGACCGTGGCAATGCCCAGAAATTCCGTTAGTGGAGAGGATAAATCCCGCCGCCAAAGTAGCCGAATCAGGTTTCGACGATACCCATCATTCAGCTCGCTGAATTTACCGGCCTGGTAGTTTTCCGCGCCAAAACTCTTGATAATCCGTAAGCCACCAAGGCTCTCCTCGGTGCGGCTGACAATCTCTCCAAGTTTCTCCTGTACTACGTTACTACTTTTCTTGAGTTGCTTTCCAATACCACCGATGACGACGCCGGTAAAGATCAACAGGCCGAAGACGAAAATGGTCAACTGCGGGCTAACCACAACCATGTAAGTCAATGCACCAATGATGATGAAAGGCTCTCGAAAGATAGCCTCCAGAACATTCAAAATACTGGCTTCCACCTCTTGTACGTCTCCGGTGATTCGACTTAACAGATTGCCCTTTCGCTCTTCCGTAAAGTAGCCCATTGGCAAGTGTAAAAGATGTACATAGAGTGCATCTCGTAAATCTCTGATGATGCCGTTCCTCACCGGCGACATGAAAAATAAAGCCAGGTAGCGGAAGAGGTTCTTGAACAGGAAAGAGACCAGCAAAGCGATACAGATGTAGGCCAGCGTCGCTTCCTTTCCAAAATCACGGATCCAGTTGGAGATCGTAAACCCGGCGTATTGCTGGAAGTCTTCGTAGGAGCCGATATTTTCCGGTCCTTCCAATACCGCTTTGGTATTATCGAACAAGATGTCGAGAAATGGCGCAAAAATCGGGATAGACACTACCGTAAACACCGCCGTAAGGATGTTACAAACAATGGCCAACGCCACGAGGCCACGATAATTCGCCATGTAGCCTAAGAGGCGACGGAAGGAGGACATATTGGTGCTTTTGGTCTGTTGGTACTATTGGTGCTTTGGACTATTGGTCTATTAGCCCTCAAGCTTTTTTTACGCGTGGCAAAGGTACTATCTTTAGCCGTCGTGCTTTAGGAACGCGCCAACCGGCCAATAGTCCAATAATACCAATAGACCAATAGTACCAACACATGGCAATAATTAAAAAATCCACCTTAACCTTTCTCAACAAACTGGCGAAGAACAATGATCGGGAGTGGTTCAAAGAAAACAAGGCGGTGTATGAGGCCGGCCGTGAAAACGTTGCCGAATTCGCTCAGGCACTGATGGATCGACTTTCTGAAACTGATGTGTTGTCAACCGAAAACGGCAAAAAATCCATGTTTCGGATTTACCGAGACGTCCGTTTCAGTAAAAATAAGGATCCGTACAAGACTAATTTCGCCGGGCAGTTTGTCCGAGACGGTAAGTTTCGACGAGGCGGCTATTACTACAACGTCTCCCCCACCGGCGAATGGCGCAGCTTCATCGGTGGCGGTTTTTACGGCATGGAAAAACATGATCTGAAACGGATGCGCGAAGAGTTGGCCGTGGATGCCTCGGACCTGCGGGAAATCATCGCCGACAAAGACTTTGTGCGCATCTTCGGAGAACTGCGGGGGGCTCAGCTCAAGACAGCTCCACAAGGTTACCCAAAGGACCATCCCAACATTGACCTGCTGCGCTACAAGCAGTTCTTTGCCGGCAGGGACTTTTCGGACAAGGAAGTATTGTCAAAAGATTTCCTTGACATGGCCCACGAAGCCTTGCTTACCCTCCGCCCGTTTTTTGATTACTTTACTGATGTGTTGACTACTGATGCTAACGGGGAGTTGATTGTTTAGAAGCTAGGAACTGGAAGCTAGGAACTAGGCTGCCGCAAGTACCGTTCGCAGCGCTACGCTTGATCAATATGGCGAACAAGCGTAGCAAAGAGAGTGGTGTTTGCGGTAGCAACTCAGTGACTCGCCAACTCAACGACTCAGTTATTTCACAAACTTCATCCGGTACTTCTGATGAATTTCTCCTTTTCGAATCTTATCAAGTTTCCGTTTCACCATGCGTTTCTTCAGTGGCTTAAGCAACTCGGTGAACAGAGTACCCTCGATGTGGTCGTACTCATGCTGGATGACCCGGGCGTTCATGCCGGAGAACGTTTCGGTGTATTCGGTGAAGTGCTCGTCCTGCCAGCGAATAGTGATCGTTTCGGGCCGTTCGACGTCTCCGGAAATATCCGGAATACTGAGGCAACCCTCTGAGTAAGAACAATCATCGCCCGTTTCTTCCAATATTTGAGCATTAATAAAGACCTTTCGAATACCAAGGTGCTCCTGCCCTTCTTCCAGCATTGGTCCGCTGTCAACAACGAAAAGCCGAATGGCACGACCAATTTGCGGGGCTGCCAGACCCACGCCATTAGCATTCTCCATTGTTTCCCACATATCGACGATCAACTGTTCAAGTCCGTCATAGTCAGGGGAAATATCAATACCCACCTTTTTCAGGACGGGTTGGCCATAGGCATAAATGGGAAGTATCATGAGCAGAATGTTTTAGGGCCGCAATTTAAATTTATCGTTGGGATTCCATGAAGTCCTGTAGAATTATTGTAGCTGCAATTTTGTCTACCCTTTCCTTTTCTCTCCGTTTCATTTTAGGCACGCCAGCCTCAATCATTGCCTGCATTGCTCTTTTGGAGGTATAGAACTCATCTTGCCGATGCAGTTTTATTTCAGGATACAGTTTGGCGAATTTGCGTTCAAAGCCGACGATGTGGGCATTGATCTTATTTGGCGTACCATCTTTATGAAGGCTTTCACCAATAACGAGGTCACCAACGGGCTCCCGAGAGAGATAATCCTGCAGCCAATCAAACAGCTGCCAGGTGGGTACGGTGGTAAGTCCCGTGGCAATAATACGCAACGGGTCACTTGCAGCGATTCCACATTTTTTGGAACCGTAATCTATAGAAATAATACGTGTGATAGCCTGGAGTCTGTTTGTAAAAGTTGAAACATCTAATGTCAAAAATGGTTTTCCTTATCGTCAGAGGTGTCCTTCTCTGTTAAAAACATAAAATTACTGCTATTTGTTAAGATACGTGGCGCTCGAATTGTCGGCCGCCCGTATTAAAGTTTTTTAATTGTTCCCATCACGAAGTAGTTGGGGTAATTACGTGGCGCTGAGCGCCAACAAACGCTATTGGTTTCAAGTATGCTGTATCCCAAACTTTTTCGGTTTGGGATACAGCGATATTATTGTAAGGTCATCAAAATCATAGTATGGCATCAGCCTTGCTGCAGCGGTGCCTAGTGCTCTGTCAAGCCGATCTTGTCACATTAACTGCGGCGTCTTTTACCCGCTGGCTGCGTTGCTTGAATCCTCATTTAGCTACGGCTAAATTCCGGTTCAAGCGCCTTGCCAGCAGGCAAAATTCACCAGCATTTAA
>JBGCFZ010000156.1:0-44329 GCA_045110355.1 Lewinella sp.
GTGATCAGCTGGGGCCACAGCCAAAGGGTTTTGCTGCTTTTGCCCTTCAAAAGCAGGCCGCCGGTAGGCATGTAACGTTATGAGATAATGGTTCTTTAAAGTACTAAAATCAAACTTCGGAGACCACTAGTGCTCTGTCAAGCCGATCTTCTCACATTAACTGCGGCGTCTTTTACCCGCTGGCTGCGTTGCTTGAATCCTCATTTAGCTACGGCTAAACTCCGGTTCAAGCGCCTTGCCAGCAGGCACAATTCGCCAGCATTTAATGCGACAGAATCGACCTGACAAAGCACTAGGATGAAAATGAAAACTGTAATATTTGTCCTTCTATTCTTATCGGTGCTTTCTTGTGAGAATAAATCTGCTCCCACCAGCGCTGAGAAATTAGTAAAGAAAACTAAGCCAGTTCCGATGCTTGTAATGCACTATTTACCCACAGTAAAGTAAGATTGATTCGCTAGGAAGCATTACACGAGCGCCAGCGAGCATCGCACAAAGCACTACCGACTATAAACTACGAACTACCCACTATTCCCGTCTAACCCGAACATTCCGAAACCGGCATAAATGCCCATGGTCCTGTAGGCCCAGATGCCCAGGCTTATCCTGTGCATAGATAGAGTAGTCGGCGAATTTGCTTTTGGTGTAGCGAGCCTTCCAATCGTCAGAATAGAGGTCGTATTCGATGACCAGTTTGTCATTCAGCCAATGCGCTACGTGGTTCCCTCTTTTGGTAATCCGGGCCTTGTTCCATTCCCCAATCGGATGGCTGTGGTTTATTTCCTGGGGGTGCATATCGTAGTTGGCGCCGGTACACTGGGCTAGCGTAAGGCTTGGGTAAGTTATTTTATACGTTTCGTCGTCAAGCAACTGATATTCTGGAGCGGAGTGCCAAATGGGCGTATTTTCAACCTCCTGAACGAGGTAGAATATACCACTGTTGGAGGTGTCAGTAAGGGCGAATTCTACTTCCAGTTCGAAGTCGGTGAATTTGTCTTTTGTGATGATGTCGCCACCGAATCCGTCTTCTTCGGTACCAGAGTGTTCTACCATGAGCTCACCATTTTCTATCCGCCAGCCTTTGGTGGGGAAGCTTTCTTTGTTGTAGCCGCGCCATTTATCGGTAGAGGACCCGTCGAAGAGGATCTCCCAATCGCCGGAGAAGGCTGGTTTTTCCATCGGAGCTGTTTCATCCGTTGCGGTGTCAGCAGTTTTGGGGGCGGGGTCGCAGGTGCATAGCAAGGACAACAGGAGCAGTGAAAGTACGAATCTCATGATCATTAGTGTTGAGTAGTGGAAATAAAGCGTTCGGATCGCTTGGCGACTGGTTAAGGTAGACAAAAGTGTGGTTATTTCATTTCTGCAAAATGGTTAGCTTTGGCCCGTGGGGTTATTTTCTTTTGATACTACTCCAGCCCAGGTAGTATTTCGTGCCTCCGTCTGTTTTGATACATTATTTAGCCAAAAGTCCATCATTCATGTTACCCATTCATACCTCCGCAAAAGCCGATATTTCTTACCGCCATGTTGGCCGTACGGACGTTACCCGTTACGAAAAAATGCACGTGGAAGTCTTTGGTGATTCCGGCGATGCTTCCGTTGCCGTTGCCCACGAAATTGCGGATCTGATCCGTGCAAAGGCGTACGCACGGCAAAAGTGCGTGTTGGGGTTAGCCACGGGGTCTTCGCCAATCCGGGTATATGAAGAGCTGGTGAGGCTGCACAAAGAGGAAGGGCTGAGTTTTAGTAATGTGGTCACTTTCAACCTTGACGAGTACTTTCCGATGGACCGGTCCGATAATCGGTCTTACTGGTATTTTATGCACGAACATTTGTTCAACCACGTTGACATTGATCCGCAAAATATTCACCTGCCCGATGGCCGGATCGACCTGGCGGATGTTTACCAGCATTGTATGGATTATGAGCAGCAGATCAACGATCACGGCGGACTTGATTTTCAATTGCTGGGCATCGGTCGTACTGGCCACGTTGGGTTCAATGAGCCGGGGTCCAACTCACGCAGCCTTACGCGTCTTATTACCCTTGATCATCTGACCAGGGTTGACGCTGCTCCTGATTTTCAGGGCATGAATAACGTGCCGACCCGGGCGATAACCATGGGGATTGATACGATCAGAAAAGCACATCGTGTTGTACTTGTTGCGTGGGGACACAAAAAAGCAGAGATCGTCCAAACGGCGGTCGAAGGCCCGCGAACAGGAACGGTACCTGCGTCTTTTCTCCAGGATCACGAAAACCTGACCATTCTCCTGGATCAGGAAGCTTGTTCAGACCTGCGTCGTTTCAAAACACCATGGTTGGTTGGTCCATGTACCTGGGACGATAATCTGGCCCGAAAGGCCATCGTTTGGCTATCTACCTACGTGGAGAAACCAGTGCTTAAACTGACGGAACGAGACTACAATAACAACGGCATGTCGGACTTGCTGGCGCGTGATGGCTCTGCCTATGACCTGAACATTCAAATGTTCAATATCCTGCAGCACACGATTACCGGCTGGCCTGGAGGGAAGCCAAACGTAGATGACAGCCAACGCCCGGAGCGGAAAGACCCCGCTAAAAAACGGGTGATCCTCTTCAGCCCTCACCCGGATGACGACGTGATCAGTATGGGGGGCACCTTCCTGCGGTTGGTGGATCAGGGCCACGAGGTCCACGTCGCTTATCAAACCAGCGGTAACATTGCCGTATCCGATCTTGATGCTTTGCGGTTCGCTGAGTTTGCGCAAGACTTCAACGAGCGTGATGATGTTAAGAACCCCGCGCTGGAGGAAGCCATTGGTGCTTTACGTTCGCCGGACCCCGGCCGGGAGAAGGACCCTAAGGTAGTGCGCAGCATCAAAGGATTGATCCGCCGCGGCGAAGCTGCGGCCGGTGCCCGGTTCTGCGGGCTGACCGATGACCAAATTCACTTTCTGGATATGCCCTTCTACGAAACGGGCAAAAGCAAGAAAAACCCCATCAGCCAGGCGGATGTGGACATCGTGATGAACCTGATCAGGGAAGTGCGTCCACACCAGATATTCGCTGCGGGAGACCTCGCTGACCCGCACGGTACACATAAGGTTTGCCTGGATGCGATTTTCGCTGCCCTCGACCAGCTGAAGGGAGATAAGGCGATAAAAGATACCTGGCTTTGGCTTTACCGTGGTGCCTGGCAGGAATGGCCGATTAACGAAATTGAAATGGCCATCCCGCTTAGCCCACAAGAAGTGGAAAAGAAGCGCCAGGCGATTTTCTTCCACCAAAGCCAGAAAGATGGTGTAATGTTCCAGGGGGAGGATGACCGCGAATTCTGGCAGCGTGCCGAACAGCGGAACCGGGAGACGGCCCGGGCCTACAATCAACTTGGGCTCACGGAATATGAGGCGATTGAGGCTTTCCGCCGTTGGCGGTTCTAGGGTAAGCGAAAAGTCGCTTCGCTCCTTTTCTTGTAGACGGGCTTCACCCTTTATAGCTATAATAGTGTGATAGATTTATAGTGCTGCCGCATGGCTGTGCTCGCTCCGCTCGTGGGATATGCGATTGGCTGCCACTAGGTAGCTCGCTTCGCTCGATCCCCTCTCCCCCGGCCCCTCTCCTCGGGAGAGGGGAGATGGCTCGGCTCGCTTCGCTCGTAGGGTAAATCTTCCTGAAAAGGCTAAAGAAAAATAAAAAGTGCCGCGAAAACTTGCTCGAATTGCCTGGGGCAATTTTCTTACCTGCAACCTGCAACCTGCAACCTGCAACCTGCAACCTGCAACCTGCAACCTGCAACCTGCAACCTGCAACCTGCAACCTGCAACCTGCAACCTGCAACCTGCAACGTTACCAAACCAATAAAATTCCGTCCTATAACCAACTCTGTCCCTTAAGGCATTGTCTTTCCCGCATGCTAAGATTCTTTTTCGCTCTTTTCTTTTTTGCCATTTCTCCTTTCTCTTCGCTATCGGCCCAAACACCTCAGTTAGTCGTTAAGCTGGACAAGAGTTGGGAACAACAACAACGTTGGTCAGAGTTGAATAACCTGGATGGCCGCTTCCGGGTATTAACCCCTGCGGAGCTTACCCACAAAGTGGACACCGTCGAAACTACCATCGGTAAGCAGGTGTACCATACTTTCTTCTTTCAGGTACCGGATAAGAATGAGGCGGAGAACATTATTTATGCCCTTAGTTACGTCGATTACCCGGTGGGAAGCCTGCATCATGACAGCCTCGAACTGGTCAGTGAGTTCCTGGTTGGCACCGAAGAGGAGGCCGCAATTGCCGTTGGCGGGGAAGTGATTTATGGGGCTGATAAGCAGATTTCGGGATATCCCGCGCGTCAGTGGCGCATCGATTACCCAAGTAAGGGAGGAACCGCCAGTGCCCGTACCCTGGCCGGCGTTGCCGGCAACCGATATTACGAATTAAAGGTATTTAGCCTGCAGGCCGCGGGACTGAATAAGAGTGCAGACCGGTTTTTTGACTCCGTACGGTTATTTGCGCCACCTTTTTAGGCACGCTGTCACTTCGAATTTCTTGCAGTTTTCCGCTGCGCCATGAACCTACTTGCTATGAGTTGCATTGTAGGAGGGAAACCAATCGCCTATGTCAAACCAACTCTACCTCGTCGCCAAATTTGAATTGAACGACGCCGATAATTTCGCCCCCATTTTCGCTAAGCACGCCGCAGATAGCAGAAGAAAAGAGGGATGTTTGTTCTTTTACCTTATTCGTGACCGGGAAGACCCCCGTCAGTTTGCCACCATGGAATGTTGGGATACTTATGCAGATTTTGAAGCCCACGTTGGGGATGCGGAACATGATGCCTTTTTTAAGCAGATAAAGCCGCTGTTCCGGAAAGATCCTGAGGTGATGGAGGCGGATTTGTTGATGGGAATGGAGTAACCATGGTAAAGGCTTGTAATGCGAAGGGGGCTGTAGACTCCTGTAGCTGGTTGTTGGGTTTAACTCTTTGAAGCACCGGAAAAAGGCACTACGCTCCAATACCTTGCTCAACCTTTATCAGTTTCGGATACCCCGCTACCAACAACATGAAAACGCAAAACATCGTGACCCCGGCTGAGGTCTCCAGAGTGTTTTCTACCAGACAGCTCAGCAGGAATACGGTCCAGACTGCCAGGTAAACGGGCTTTTTGTGCCTAAATCCAATCCACCCCAATAGCAGGAAACTTCCAAGCGTAACCACCCCTCCGAGTAGGCCGCTGCCAGCCAGTGCACTGATAAACTGATTGTGGGGGCGTTTCCCTTCCGTTCCTGGAAGCACCGCTGCATAGCGTGCGTCCATTTCCTGAAGCAGGTTCCCCGGACCTACGCCCAACAACGGATGGTCTTGCCATACCTGAAGACCGAGCCGCAAACTGGTTAGCCTGCCCTCATCACTATAGTCTCCCTTGTCTTCTGCGGGGTTGCGATGAAACAACTCATAACGCGCATAATTGATCTTGGTCTTGAAACTCGGTACGGCGACATAGGCAACTACGGGTAATGCAGCCAGGCCAACTAGCCCAATTGCCGCAGGCCACCAGGTGCCGCGTTCCCAGGCCAGGGCCAGTACCAACATGCCGATACCTCCGTAGGCTCCGGCCAGTCCGCTTCTGACGGCCAGGAAGTGCTGTCCGATGAAAAGTAAGCCGCCAAAAACCAGCCAGATTTTCGCCCATCCAAAGACCTTCGCCCGATAAGCTCCGACGCTGAGCAGAGTCGCCAGCGCTACCAGCAGACTGAAACGAATATGGTTGCGCGGTACGGGGATAGCCTGCCCTCGCTTAATCATATCGTTGATTTCGCTAAAATTGGAGGCATAATTAACCATTACCGCCACCAGTACGCCCAAGATAAATAAGGTAAACCCTCCGTAGAACCAACCACGCTCACGGGAAGAAAAGTCGGGCAGGCCGGGCCAGATAACGGGTAGTGCAAGTAAGGGGATTTTGATGCGGAGTCGTTCGGTGTAATACCCCCAGTCTTCCGTCTGCCAAACCCCAAAGAGTAGCAGCAGGTAGAGGCTGGCTATGGCCCAAAACATAGGTGAACGCAGCGTCGAAGAGAAGCGTTGGCGCCAACGGGGATTGATCAATTTCAGCGGGTCGAATAAGCCGAGGATGACCAGTGAAATTAAGCCGACAGAGATAAATGGCGGAGAAAATACCAACCCAAAGAAAACACCGGAAACCATAAGAATGGTCAGATAATATCGGGCAATTTCAATATTGTGCCGGGAAAGTAAGGGCATAGCGCGTATGGGGTTGATCAGCTTTTGAGCAGCACCGGTAAAAGTACGCTCAGCAGGTCATGTTTGTAGAACAGATACCCTAAAGCTTGCGGACGTGGCGTTACCGCACGACTAACCGCCGTTTCAGGAACCTTTGATAGTCCGTTTCCCGGCGCCCTTACCATTTCTTTGCACCTGCGGCCGCGCCTGATATTCAGCATCTTTACCTGCGGACAAAACGTACCGCAACTTACTGACTTCGCCATCCCTTTCTATGCCAACACTTTTGTATCAAAAAACTATCTTTGCGGCAATATGGCACATGAAGTATTCGAGCGGGTAGAAGCCCTGATAAAAGATATTGAACAAGCTACGGCTGCAACGCCGGAAGCGGTGGAGGCTTTCCGTATACGCTTTCTTGGTACCAAGAACGTATTGAAGCCCCTGATGGGGGAGATGCGCAACATCCCGAATGAGCAGAAGCGCGATTTCGGACAGTTGGTCAATCGGGCCAAGGAGGTGGCGCAAGCTAAATTCGATGCTTTACAAGCAGCTACGGCAGCACAAGCAGGCGCGGACGCAGGTGCAAAGTTTGACCTTTCGGCCCCTGCGGAGCCGTTGCCCCTTGGCAGCCGGCACCCCATTGCCCTTACGATGCGGCGCATCATCAGCATCTTCGAACGCATCGGCTTCACCGTGGCCGAAGGCCCCGAGGTGGAAGATGACTGGCACAACTTCAGTGCCATGAACACCCCCGAAGACCATCCGGCAAGGGATATGCAGGATACCTTCTACGTAGCTGCCGGCATGCCCGCCGGACCAGACAATGCAGCTATGTTGTTGCGGACGCATACCAGCTCCGTACAGGCTCGTACGATGGAGAGTCAGGCTCCGCCTATTCGAATCATTGCCCCTGGACGGGTGTACCGAAACGAAACGATCAGCGCGCGCAGCCACGCCCAATTCCACCAGGTGGAGGGTTTGTACATCGCCGAAAAAGTAAGTTTCGCCGACATGAAGGCCACACTGCTTCACTTCGCCCGGGAGATGTATGGTGATAAGACCAAAATTCGCCTTCGTCCAAGTTATTTCCCCTTCACTGAACCCAGTGCCGAAATGGACATCTGGTGGGGCTTAGAGAGCGAACACGATTACCGGATCACTAAAGGTACCGGCTGGCTGGAAATTCTTGGCTGCGGTATGGTAGATCCTCAGGTATTGATCAATTGCGGAATCGATCCTGAAAAATATACGGGTTATGCCTTCGGTATGGGGATTGAACGACAGGCCATGCTGCTTTACAACATTACGGACATTCGGCTGATGTTTGAAAATGATGTGCGTTTTCTCAAACAGTTCAGCAGTGTGCTTTAGGAATGATCGCTGATTACTAATCCCTGAATCCTGAGAACCAAATCCTGAGAACTGAATCCTGCCCCCTGATTACTGATCCCTAAACCCTGATCCTGATCCCAACTCGGTTGCCCTCACTGTCCTTAAATAAGGCCATGTGGCCCTGTGTGGGGCTTATTTGCCGCCATATGGGCAGTTAGGCAGACTGAAGATGACCGATTTTGGCTTAAATCCGGGAGACTCAAGCTAACTTTTAGGGCGAATATTAATATATTTATTTTTAATAACTGTTGCGTACAATATTGAGATCAGTAATTGGTTTACTATTCATCCCCCCAGTTTACAAACGTAGTTTTTATACAAACCAGATCGTATTTGCGGTCTAGGACGACCTCTTTTTTGTAAACTTATAAAAAGCACATTGATGAGTATTCTAGCAACTACGGCTGCCTCGAAGGCAGCTGTAAGTGGTCTGGTTCCTTATGCTGGCCCATGGGGACGTGAGCAAGCGGCCCACTTACTTCGCCGAACGCTGTTCGGACCAAAAAAAGCAGAAATTAGTGAATCGGTTAATTTGGGACTAGGGGGAACCCTGGACCAACTGCTGTCAACCCCAAGGCAACCGTCCCCTCCCCTCAACCACTTCTTTAGTGGGGATTCTAACGTACCCGTTGGCCAATCCTGGATAAATGCTCCACACGGTTCAGGTTTTGACGTAGGTCGGTATCGGAATCCCAGCCTACGCGGATGGTTCTGGCAAAATCTGCTGCACCACGACTTCAACATAATGGCTCGAATGACCATGTTTTGGGTCAATCATTTCGGGATTGCGGACATTGAGGAGCAGCGTGCCGAATATCAATCCATCCAGTTATTCAATGAATTTGGTACGGATAATTTCCAGCGGATGATTGAAAGGGTCACCGTAAATACGGGGATGCTAATTTTCCTGAACGGTCAGTACAGTAACCGTTGGGACCCGAACGAAAACTATGGTCGGGAACTCCTCGAGTTGTTCACCATTCAAAGAGGCCCCCAAGTGTCTTTAGGAGACTATACCTATTATACGGAGGAGGACATTCCTCCAATTGCACGTATTCTTACGGGGTGGAGAATTCGGGGAATGTGGAGTAATACGATTGGGGATTTAGAGAGCTGGTTCGACGAAAGCTGGCATGATCCTGACCCCAAACAGCTAAGCCACCGGTTCGATAATGTGGTCATTAATAACACAGAGAACCCCGAAGAAGAATACAAGGAACTGATTCAACTGATTTTTAAAAAGGCACAAACGGCTAAATCTTTTTGCGAGCAGCTATATCGCTTCTTTGTTTATTTCGACATCACCGAAGAGGTGGATGTTGAAGTAATTGACCCATTGGCCCAGGTGCTGATCGACAATAATTACGACATTAAACCAACGCTACGGGCGCTTTTTAGCTCCCAGCATTTCTACGATATTTCCGTGCGGGGTCCACTCATCAAAAGCCCCTATGATTTTGTCGCTTCTATGGCCCGGCCCTTAGGTGGATTCAGCCATCTGGATCTGGACTTGAGTGATAATTCTGAGAATAATCCTTTGCTCCGTTCTTGTTACAGCCTTGGCTTTGCGCATCATGAACGGGCCTACAACATGGGGATGAGTTTCCTTGATCCACCTTCTGTTGCTGGTTGGAAAGCTTATTATCAGGAACCGGTTTACTATCGAACCTGGATTGGCTCCTCCACCCTAAAACACCGGAAGGCATTGGTGGATGATTACACGGGGGACGGAATTGAGACAGAAACGGAGAACGAATTTGATTTTGAGGCCAGGCCTTTTGATTATTTTGGCTTTGTCGCATCACTGGAAGCTCCGTCTGATCCCAATGAATTGGTTGCAGAAAGTGCTCAGATTTTTCTACCCCGAGAGCTGCATCCCGATCAATTAGATGCGCTTAAAAGAGAGTTGACCGCTGGTTTGGCGGATGAAGAATGGGTTCGGCAGTACGAAGATTACTTAGCGAACCCCTTCAATTCAGACGTAGTCAACCCGGTACTCAATAAGCTCAAAAATTTCTTTCGGGCCTTATTCAGCATGGCTGAGTTCCACTTGATGTAAACCAATCAATCTAATATTCCGACTTCCTGCGGGAAGTCGTTTAAAATAACATCCAATATGGATCGTAGAAAATTTCTTCGTCGGGCCGGAGCACTTGGGCTCCCTTTGATCACCGGCGTACCTGGCGTCCGCGCTGCAGGATCGTCACTTTTTAGCGCCTTGTTGCCACCAGACTCAGACCGGGTACTCATCCTGGTTCAGCTGTCTGGGGGAAACGATGGCTTAAATACCCTCATCCCAACAAATCAACTCAACGAACTTCGCCAGGTTCGGGAAAATATCTTCCTACCCCCTTCTTTCCTGAAACCAATAACTAACAGCCTTTCCCTCCACGGAAATATGTCTGGTATGCAGACGATGTTTAATGAGGGGGCATTAAGCATTGTACAAAGCGTGGGATACCCTAATCAGAACCGTAGTCATTTCCGGTCTACAGATATCTGGACTACGGCGTCCAACGCTACCACTGAACTGGATACCGGATGGCTGGGCCGTCACCTGGAAGTTGAATTTCCCAATTATCCGCAAGGGTACCCTACAATTGATCAGCCTGATCCTCCGGCGATTACGATGGATAGTGTGGCTAATTCCACCTGCCAGGGTATGGTGGCCAACTTAAGCCATACCGTAGAGGACCCGTCTGATCTTACCTATTTAGCACCAGGAGGGAATACGCCCCTGCCAGAAGATAACTATGGTGAGCAACTGGGCTTTTTACGCCTGGCCATTGAGCAAACCAATACTTACGGTACCAGAATACAAAATGCGGTCAATAATGGCAGTACGCAATCGAGGTACCCCAATTCTCGCCTGGGGCGACAATTGCAAAACGTTGTCAAGATGATCAGTGGAGGACTGCAGACGAAGGTCTACGTAGTAACTACGGGAAGTTATGATACCCATTCAGACCAAACGAATGGCAATAATACTTCCGGAAAGCACGCCAGCCTGATGCAGGACCTTAGTGAATGTATTAAAGCTTTTCAGGATGACCTGGAGCATACCAATCTGACACAGCGCGTCATGGGGATGACCTTCAGCGAGTTTGGCCGGCGGATCCGTTCAAACGGAAGTCGTGGTACTGACCACGGTACTGCTGCCCCGCTCTTCGTTTTTGGCAATTGTGTGGGAGGTACCATCCTGGGAGACAACCCTGAGATCGACGTAAATGTTGACCAGAACGCCGGTGTGCCAATGCAGTACGATTTCCGGGATGTATATGGCTCTATTCTGGTGGACTGGTTTGAGGTCGCGGAATCCTCGGTCAGAGACCTCTTGTATCCGGACTTCGTCTACTTACCCATAGCAAATGGTTGTATTAATCAGTTGCCCGTGGATTTGATGAACTTTGTTGCAACGGGACGTGAAAAAACGGTGGACCTCAGCTGGCAGACGTCTCGCGAAGAAGACAATGAAGGCTTTGAGGTAGAGCGGAGCCAGGATGGACAGAACTTTGAACGGATCGGCTGGGTAGCGGCAACCAGCGCTGATCGAAATGGCGTTCGTGATTATGCGCTTACTGACCATAACGTGCGGAGTGGTCCGCTTTATTACTACAGGCTGAAGCAGAAAGACCAGGACCGTAATTTTCAGTACTCTCCCATGCGAACGGCAAGGCTCACTGGTGCAGCTATTGGAGCCTGGTCTTTCGGTCAGGTGTACCCAAACCCGGTAGATACGGAGACAACTATTCAGGTGTACGCACCGACGGATGGTCGGGTGAGTTATACGCTTTACAATGGTGCAGGGCAACGGATGCTTACTGATAGCCACGTCGTTTATGGTCGTCGGGATAACAAGTTAACCGTCCGCGTGGGCAGGCTACCAGCTGGCCCTTACACCTTACGGATAAGCGCAGCGGATGGGAAATATGCTAACCGTAAATTGATCATTCGGTAACCGAAACTTTTCCTAATCGTTTTCTCACGGAAGCGGGGCGGCCGTCCATAAGGATGGTCGCCTTTTTAGTATCCATTGGTTAGCTGAGCACTAAGTGGGAGGGGCTTGTAAAGATCAAAATTTTGCAGAAGTATAAAATTAGGCCTATATTTAGGAACACGAACGGCTGCTTTGTTGATGTGGCCTCCCCAGTTTACGAAAAGAGAAACTTCACAGAACTCCTCCCAATTATTGGAGGTCGTTCTACGCTTTTGTAAACCAATAATACATCCTTTTTGTGAGCATTACTACTTCAGTGCCCGCCCCCGTGGCGGTCAGTGGCCTTTCTCCTTACGTTGGCCCGTGGGGGAGAGAACAGGCTGCGCATCTCCTTCGGCGTACCTTATTCGGCCCTAAAAAAGAAGAGCTTATTGAGGCTGTTTCGATGGGTTTGACGGGTACTTTGGACCAGCTTTTAGCTGCGCCAACCCAGCCATCTCCCCCAGTAAACCATTTCTACACGTTGGACCCCAACGTACCAATTGGAGCCACCTGGATAAACGCACCGCACGTAGCGGGTGCGGATGTCGGGCAGTACCGTAGCCCTGGTCTTCGGGGATGGTATTGGCAAAATCTGTTGCACCATGATTTCAACATCATGGCCCGAATGACGATGTTCTGGATAAATCACTTTGGGATGTCCGACGTGGGGGAGCACCGAGCTGAATACATTTCTCTGCAGTTATTCAATGAGTTCGGTACGGATAACTTTCAGCGAATGGTCGAGAAGATGACCGTTAATCCCGGCATGTTGAGATTCCTGAACGGAGAGTATAACAACAAATGGTCTCCGAATGAGAATTATGCCAGGGAGCTATTCGAACTCTTTACAATCCAGAAAGGCCCTCAGATTGCTCCGGAAGACTACACCCATTATACTGAGGATGACATAAGGGCCGCCGCAAGGTTACTGACCGGTTGGCGCAACCGGGGGATTTGGAGCGAAACAGAGGGGACGGTAGAAAGCTGGTTCGACCCAAATTTTCACGATACGGACCCAAAACAGTTCAGCTACCGTTTTGATGAAGTGGTGATCCATAATGAGAACAATCCGGAAGAGGAATACAAAGAACTGATTGCCATCATCTTCAGTAAGATGGAGACCGCCCGTGCTATTTGTCGGGAGATTTACCGTTTCTTCATTTACTATAAAATCGATGATACAATTGAAAGCACGGTCATCGAGCCTCTGGCTACCGTCCTCTTTAATGAGGGGTATGATTTGCAACCTACCCTACGCGTATTATTTAGCTCACAGCACTTCTACGACATGGCCGTAAGAGGGCCACTAATTAAGAGCCCCTACGAGTTTACGGTGTCCATGGCCCGACCACTTGGTGGCTTCAGCCATCTCGGATTGGACCTAAGCGATAATACTGCGAGTAATCCGCTGCTTCGTTCCTGCTATAACCTGGGGGCAAGCCACCACTGGAGGAACTATGTCATGGATATGGATTTTCTTTATCCGCCTACCGTAGCGGGTTGGAAGGCTTATTACCAAACGCCGGGGTACTATCGTAACTGGATTGGCTCTGCCACCCTCAAGCAAAGGAAATCCTTGGTCGACTCTTATACGGGGGCAGGTATCTGGACGGAGAGTGAGATCGAAGGAGAGTACGAGCCCCGGCCATTCGATTATTTCGGTTTCGTTGCAAACCTGGAAGTGCCCAACGATCCCAATGAGCTGGTGGCCGAATCAGCCCAAATTTTTCTGCCAAGAGAGTTACACGAGGATCAACTGGAGGGACTTAAGCAACAACTAATTCCTGACTTGCCGGACAGCGAATGGACCCGACAGTATGAAGATTATCTGGCCAATCCCTTTAATCCAGATGTAGTGAACCCCGTATCCAATAAACTACGGGCCTTCTTCCGGTCTCTGTTCAGTATGGCTGAGTTTAACCTGATGTAAACCTGCCGACGACAGCATCCAAGGTAATTGTACCATATGATGAAAAGGCTCATCGTGGACTACCGATTATCAATCATTAAAAAAACGAGGTACAGCATCCTGTTCCTTAAAAATAACATCCAGTATGGATCGTAGAAAATTCCTTCGCAACGCGGGGGCTTTCAGTCTGCCCTTTCTTGGCGGCGTACATGGTGTCCGCGCGGCGGGCTCCTCAATTCTTAGTGCACTATTACCTCCTGATTCAGACCGGGTTCTCGTGCTCGTACAACTCGCGGGTGGAAACGATGGGTTGAATACACTCATCCCAACGGATCAACTGAGCCAGTTGCAAAGTGTTCGGAGCAACATATTTATGCCCGAGAGCTCCCTCAGGCCACTGACGAACAGCCTGTCTTTGCACGGCCGGATGGAAGGCTTTCAAAATATGTTTAATGACAACCTACTTAGTATTGTCCAGAGCGTTGGTTACCCCAACCAAAACCGAAGCCACTTTAGATCTACAGACATCTGGACAACGGCCTCGGACGCAACGACAGAACTGGAGACAGGTTGGATGGGAAGGCACCTGGAAGTAGGGCACCCGGACTTTCCCAATGGCTACCCCAATAGCGATTTTCCAGATCCCCCGGCCATCTCAATGGGAAGCGTAGCCAATGCTACCTGCCAGGGTATGGTAACTAACCTGAGCCAAACGGTTGAAAACCCGGACGACCTCACCTACCTTGCCCCAGGAGGGAATACGCCCTTATCGGATGACAATTACGGAGAAGAGCTTGGTTTCCTACGGGTAGCCATTGAGCAAACGAACGAGTATGGTGTTCGTATCCGTGCGGCGGCCCGGAACGGTAGCACCCAGGCGGAATATCCGGACAGTCGCCTGGCTAATCAGTTGCGCAACGTTGCCCGGCTTATTAAAGGAGGACTACAAACTAAGGTTTACGTGGTATCTATGGGGGGCTTCGACACCCACTCGGGGCAAGTAGACCAAGGGAATACCGTTTCAGGCTGGCACGCCAATCAGATGGAAGACCTCAGTACTTCCATCGCTGCCTTTCAGGAAGATCTGCACCTCCTGGAATTGAGCGATCGGGTGCTTGGCATGACCTTCAGTGAATTTGGCCGTCGGATTCGTTCCAATGCCAGCTATGGGACCGACCACGGAACGGCCGCCCCGCTTTTCATCTTTGGCAACTGTGTAAGTGGAACCATTCTGGGAGATAACCCCGAGATTGACGTTAACGTAGACCAAAATACAGGCGTCCCGATGCAGTACGATTTCCGTGACGTCTACGGCTCCATCCTGGTAGATTGGTTTGAGGTTGAAGAATCTTCAGTCAGAAACCTGTTGTATCCCGATTTCATCTACCTGCCGGTGGCAAATGGTTGTGCCACCCAATTGCCCGTAGATTTACTGAACTTCGTCGTAACGGGGCGAGAGAAAACGGTGGACCTTAGCTGGCAGACGTCTCGTGAAGAAGAAAACGAAGGCTTTGAGGTGGAGCGTAGCCAGGACGGGCAGACCTTTACGAGAGTCGGTTGGGTACCGGCAAAGAGGGCTCATCAGGGAGGGGTCCGAGATTATGAAATTACGGACCATAATGTTCGGCGTGGTCCGCTGTACTATTACCGCCTTAAGCAAAAAGACCAAGACGGTAATTTCCAGTATTCTCCCATCCGTACGGCACGGCTTACCGGGACAGCCATTGGTGCTTGGTCCTTCGGGCAGGTATACCCGAACCCAGTGGATACTGAGACGACCATTCAGGTGTACGCACCAACGGATGGTCAGGTGAGTTATACACTTTATAATGGTGCAGGGCAACGGATGCTTTCCGATAGCCACGTCGTTTATGGCCGTCGGGACAACCAACTGACCATACGTGTGGGCCGGCTGCCAGCCGGCGTCTATACCCTACGAATAAGCGCTGCCGATGGTAAATATGCCAACCGAAAGTTGATGATCCGGTAAGTCGCAGATTTTCTAATCGTTTTCTCACGGAAGCGGGGCGGCCATCCATTAGGGTGGTCGCCTTTTTCGTGGTGCGTCGGAGAGGGCCGCTTTGCCTCCCTTTGCTCTTTTTATCCCTTCTCTTGCACCTGCGGCCGCGCCTTATTAGATGGATAGATTTATAGCGCTACCGCTCGTGATAGTATGAATGCCCCCCGTTTAAAGGCTATAGTCACCATAATGGGAGCTACAACGTACGAGGTGAGTAGTTACCTGCGATTGCTTTATCAATCTATCTGCTATCAATCTATTAGCTGCTGATACTGTTTGCTGATCCTAGTTATATGCCTACCTTCGTCCCTTAACCAAACCATCCCTCCATGATCAGCTACTATGCCTCTCGCAACGGCCGCCTGGAAGAGATGGAACAGCTCGAAGACCGTTGCTGGATTTGTCTTACCCCACCATTTGCTGCCGAGGAACTTGCCGGGGTCGCCAACGACTTTGAGTTGCCGCCTGATTTCCTTACCGATCCGCTTGATACGGACGAACGTTCCCGTTATGAACGGGAGGACGGCGCGCGCCTGATCGTAGTTAATACACCAGTGCTTTCGCAGGCCGATGGTGACAATGAAGGTATCTACATCACGGTCCCGATTGGTATCATCCTTGCGGAAGAACACCTGATTACGATTACCTCTTCTGCGAATCATCCGGTTTTACGTCTGTTCATAGAAAACAAAATCCGGAACGTAGACCCCGCCCGAAGGTCTCACTTCGTTTTGCGGATTTTTGAGCACACCGTTTACCGCTTCTTAACCTGCCTTAAGCGCCTGAATGTGAAGCGTAATCTGATCGAGCAGGAATTGTACGAAAGCAGTCAGAACAAGGAACTGAAACAACTGCTGAGTATTGAAAAATCATTGGTATATTTCATTAACGCCCTCAATGGTAACGAACTGTTGAAGATGAAAATGAAACGTACGGACTTCCTGGGGATCCGACATGATGAGGATCAGGCGGACCTTTTCGAAGACATCATCATCGATAACGGGCAGGCCCTTGAAATGGCCAATATTTACACCAATATCCTCAACGGAACGATGGATGCCTATGGCTCTATCATCTCTAATAACCTCAATATTACCATTCAGCGGCTTACACTCATCACGATTGTTCTTACCGTACCAATGGTCATCGCCAGCTTTTTCGGGATGAACGTTACCGTTCCTTACGAGCAGGGAGGGAGCCCCCTTGCCTTCATTGGTATCATTGTGTTATCCATCATACTGAGCTTTGCCGTCATTTATTATTTTCGGCGAAAGCGGATGTTTTAAGGGGCGCGGCCGCAGGTGCAAGGTAGCGGTAGGGTAGGAGCAAGGGACGATGGGAAACGGTCAATTCATCCCACACTTTTCCTGAGACTCTCAACCACCTCCTGGTTAGGATAACTTCTAATTATTCATCAACGGCTAAAACGAAAAAGCCGCCAACTTCCACAAGGATGCTGGCGGCTTTTTTAGTCGCATAAGCTGGTCATCGACCAGCAGGTAACTGCCTTATCGCAGGATCGAAATATTACCCTGCTGAACGAGTTCTTGTCCGGTAGGACAAACGACCCGCAACCAGTAGCCGTAAACATCGGGCTCAAGATCGTCTCCTTCAATGGTGCCGTCCCAAGTTTCGAAAATATCCTCACTGTTGTAAACCTCCTGTCCCCAGCGGTTATAGATGATGAAACGGAACTCGGTGATTTGGTTGGCAAAGTTAGAGCGAACCTGCATTACATCATTCTGGTTGTCACCGTTCGGGGTGAAGGCGTTAGGAACGTAAATGTGGTCGACGTCACAAAGTGGGTCTTCTACCCGAACCTCGATCTCGACGATCTGCATACAACCACCACGGGTTACTTCTACTTCGTAGATCAGGATACCGTCCTCGTCCGGTGTTGCCGTAACGGTTGCGCCAGTATTTGGGGTCACGGTACCATTTGGCGGGAACCACTCATAAGTACAGTCGTCACAACCCTCAACGGTGAGGGTGGTACTTTCTCCCAGGAAGATGTCTGCGGGATCAGCCATGCCGGTTACTCCAGCAAAGTCCTCAACGGTGATATCTATCTCTTGCATTACGCTACATCCAGTTGCGGGGTCTGTAGCCGTGACGGTTACGACGGTGCTGCCATTGCCCACGAATACGGGGTTCAGTGGATCGGAGTCATCAATTGCCCCGGCTGGTTCGTAGGTATAATTGAGAGTTCCTGAAGGTCCTGCGGTACCGAAGATGGAAGGCGTTTCGTCCGTACAGGTCGCAACTGCGTCAAGCGGAAGACCCGCAGTCAGCTCAGAAACCGTCACCGTTACGGGGACTACCTGGGTACATTCAGACGATGGGTCCGTTGCCTGACCATAAACCGTGTAAGTTTGGCCGGTTTCACTAGCCTCTACAACGTAGGTGGCACCGGTGCCTACCTGATCGGTCAGTTCTGCATCGCTGAACCAAATAATCTCGACGTTATCATTGACCGAACTTCCGTTGATCGTTACGTCCCCGGGGGCACAAAGCGTCGTGTCTTGTGGCATTGCCATGAAGCTGATCTCAGGAGATACGTCAACAGTAATTTCCTGTGTACTGGTACATCCCGTTAGTGGGTCGGTAATGGTGACCATCAATGTTCCGTCCTCCTCAAAGGTGCCTACGGGGTTTGCGGGGTCGGTGAGGTCCAGGTCATCAGCGGGAACCCAATCGTAGGTGTAGCCATCCACTGCGGGACCACCGTTGATGGTAAACTGATCTTTGAAACAAGGCTGAATCACATCGTCGTAGTCATTTGGCGTAAATGGTATGGCTGATATTGTAACGGTGATCATGGTGTCACAACCGAACTGATTGGTAACCGTCAGCTGCAGGTCTACGGAACCTTCATCGGGAGAGGTGATATTAACGAATTCATTCGTCAGTGGCCCGGTGATGATGGGGTTCGCTCCCCACGCATAGGTAAGGGTATCGTTAGGGTCGAAGTTGACGGCCCGTACGATGGTGTCGGTGGCGGAACAGAAGTTGAGGCCATCGGCACCAACGTCAATACCAGCATCTACCTGGTTGTTGATCAAAACAACCGTATCTCGCTCAATACAACCAAACTGGTTGACTGCGGTGACGACAACGGTATCCGGTCCACTAGGGCTTAGTGTAAAGGAATCACCCATGCCAAGCACATTACCATCAAGGTCGGTGTAGGTGATATCTACGTCGGTGTTGGTCGTGATGTTAGCAGAAATATCAACCGGGGTTCCACAAGTTGTAATTGTCGGGAGATCAATAACTCCACCTCCATTATCTCCGGTGAGCGGACCATCAGGGCCATTGATCATTAGCCTGATGCTATCGGCAAGGACAACCATAATGGTATCGGTATTAGCGCAGTTGAAATCTGCGGCATCGGTAGTAACGGATACTACGTACTGACCAGCAACGCCGGTGGTAGGATTTACCGCGTTGGCATCGAAATCAGTAGCAGGTGTCCAGGTGTAGCTGAGGTCAGTACTCCCGCCAGGGTTAAGTTCGGTTGATTCTCCAGGGCAGATCACAATTTCTTCTGCCAGGTCGATGACGGCCAGGTCCACGGTGATGCTGGTATCTATTGTAGAAGTACAATTATCTGCAGAGGTCACCGCTAGACTGGCCGTTACGGTACCAGAACCGTCAACGGTAACGGATGGATTAGCATCGGTGCTGGTTGTTGGGGTTACGCCGGTAAAGGTCCAACTGTAATTGAGTCCGGCTCCAGTTGCATTGAGGCTGTTGTCGGAGAAGTTCAATGAAGCTGATCCATTGTCACAATCTCCCAGGCTGATGCCCATATCTGCCACCAATACGGCATCAAAGGTGGTGACTTCCTGCGTTACGCTGGCCACACAATCCTGATCGTAGATCAATGAAAGGGTGACGGTATAAGTTCCTGGAGTTGCGTAGACATGTGTTGGGCTTGCGTCCATGCTAGTGGTGCCATCTCCGAAATCATAGAGGTAACCAAAGGTCACCGTACTGTTATTCGTGAAATCCACGGAAAGACCATCACAGTCTACCGCAGCATCGAATGCCAGGGCACCGGAATCATCAATTTGTATGATCTGGACATCTTCGGTGACGGAGCAGTTGTACTGATTTGTTATCACCACGGTGGCAGTGTAGTCACCGGGCGTACCAATGAACAGCGGATTTGCACTGTTTACGGTAGCAGGGTCAAAAATATCAGCGGGTGTCCAGCTGTAGGTCAATTCATCGTTGGCGTCGAGGTTATCTACCGCGAGGGTAACACCGTCAGAAAGACAGGTCAATACGGTATCCGGCAAAGCGATGTCCACTGGCCCTCCACTAACCGTAAAGATGATGGAGTCCGTACAGTTTTGTGCATCAGTAGCAACCAACAAGTAATCTGTTTCTCCGCTTACATCGACGGTGTAAGTGTCGCCGGTCCCTACCTGTACCCCGTTTTCGTCGAACATAACAATGTCCGCATCCACGGCTGTGATAGCGGTAAAGGTCGTCGTAGGGTCACAGATCGGTCCGCCACCAATTACCTGGAGGTTAATATCCGGAGCAACGTTTATCTGTACCTGCGAGCTGGTTTCACATACCGTACCGTCAGCGTTTTCATTAGTAATCGTGACGGTATAGATCGTGGTATCCGCCGGATTAAAGGTCGGTTGATTGGAATTAACATCGTCAATACCGGTGGAGGGGCTCCATAGATAGGTATAGGACGTATTACCGGCAACCGGTAGCTGGATGTCTTCTCCGAAGCAAAGGTCAAGTTCGGCCGGAAGGTCGATGTTGTCAAATTCAGAAATTGTAAGTGTTTTACAAGTCCGGTTCGAACAACCAGTAGGATCAATAATTGTAACGCAGTATTCTCCGCCGGTCGTGATTGCTACGGAATCGGTGGTTAAACCATCTACTCCCGGACCTTCCCAGAGAAATGTTGGTGTCCCCACCACTCCGAGATCAGAAGCCCGAAGAATGGCCGTTTGCCCACCACAAATATTATCGGGGCCGGCAATATTGGCACTAATTACTGGTACACGTGCGCGGAACTGAGAACGGCTGTTAGCGAACCACCAGGTATTGAGGGTACTCTTGTCTCCATAGCCTGATGTTTCATTGTCATTAAAGGAATTACAATCACCACCGGGGTTGAGCTGGAAGTTGTCCCAGGTGCGGCAATTGTCGTCACAGGCACAACCTTCACGATTATCTTTGATGGCTCCTGTGCCGGGGTCTTCCGGAATGTCCCGGTCATCATAGTAGAGGATGTTGGAACTAATGGTTTGATCACAGGTGGGGCGAATGGTTTCAACACAAAAACCATTTTTCATGAATTCTACATCGTAGGCCGACCAGTGCTGGACACCCTGTGCATAGGTGATGTAAACGTCGACGGTATCGGTGAAGTCTACTTCGGTGCTGTCTCCGCGTAATCCGTCCCACGGGATACAATTACTGAGGGTACTTTCATCAAACTCATAGACTAGGGTAACATCAGTGCTGTTATCGTCCAAAACACCATTTCCGTTGAAGTCAAGCAGTATATTCACCTGTCCCGGTAAGGTTACTTCTACATCCAGACAGTACGGGGCATCAGTCCCTCCACAGACAAAAGACTCTCCGGCAATTACTTGTCCACAAACGCCGTCGGGAAATATCTCTATGTCTGGTAAGGAGAGGAAAATCTTGTGTTGCCGAGCATTGCCGGTGGCGTTTTCATTAGCTACGGACTTTCGATCTTCGGCCAAGTCACCGGTGCTGCCTGGGCCTGAGCTATTGAAGGCAATATTGAATGACAGGCCCTGAAAGCCAGCTCCTTCAAAATCAATCAGGGAAACAAAGCCATCCTCGGTGTAGCTGTATAATTTACCGTTAAACTCACGATCCCAAACACAATCGGGTGGGGTAGTACCGGTTACCTGGGGTGTACGGAAAGCCCAACCTCGAGACCATACCCTGCCTTCGACGGGTTGCTCGTCCCTTACGACAGTAAAATCCCAGAATGGAATGTTTACCCGGCGATCACCATCAGCAGATACGTCGTCAAACTCGATGTAGTAGTCGCCAGCTTCTCCCGGACGAAAAACATACATGGGTGTACCACCTATGAGCTGGGTAGTGTCATATACCCCAAATTCAGCTTCTGCGTAAGAAGTTACGTTTGCATTGACGTTGGTCACTGTAAAAGGACCATGGACGATCGGATCCGTTCCTCCAGGATTGTCTCTACGGATTCGGAACTGGTACCGGCTGGAAATAGTATTGGTGAAAGGAACACCGTCGTTGGTGTATTCTGGTGCAAGGCCGAGGTAAAGCACTTCATCTGCACGACCAAAGGAGACGTAGAGACGCCCTTCTTCCGGGCCACCATAATCTGCAAAACGGTTAAACCCTTCACGGCCCGTTTCCAGTAATACTGGAGCGTCTGCGGCTGTAGGGGCTACGTCTTTAATGCCACCGGCATAAAGCGTAGAAAAAGTTAATAAGCATAGTATTGGCATGAACCAACTACCAGCGAAACGAGGAGAAAGAATTTTTTTCACGGTTACGATACTTTAATTGTAAGGCTGGTGGGAGGTTATTTTTTCTTGGACGATAAGCCGTTGCGAAGCATAACTCGGCGTTCCAGGGAGGCGATCGTACTGTAAATAGATTCGCGTTCCCGATCAATGCGTTCATAAATCTTGTCGAGATCAGCGGTGGTTTCTCCCAAAGCTGCTTCCGTAAAGCTCAGTTGCCCGCTTTCAATGAATTCGGCAATTGATTTATTACGATAGTTCTGGAAGAAATTCTTCAGCGACATGTTTCTACGAGCACTAAGACGGCGGTTGTATTCCGTTGGAGCACGGGGGCTGGCATATCCCTGAAGCTCAAGCGTAAAGCTCTTGCCACTGCGTAAGTGAAGGATAAGGGCATCGGAAAAGCGAGAAAGCTGCTTCCAACCTGCTTCTACTTCCTGATCGAAGAACTGATCAATATCCCCTCGAATTAGAAACGCATTTTCATCGTTCATGTCCGTACTTGCTTCAGTTTTGAAATCATTACGGCGCATGACGTATGGACGATAGGTTTCATCGTACGCCAGTTTTGTCGTCATGGAAATGGCATCAGGGTCAGGATGGTCATTATCGAAGTACACTTCAAAAGGAAGGAAATCGTTGATGTCGTCACTAAACAGTGGTACGTAATAAACGAGTTTTCCTCCACCATCAATTAAGTCCTGTTGCGTAAATCTAAGCGTATCTACCCGGGGGAAATAGCCTGATCTACTGGTGCTCAGTACGAATGGTTGATCGAGGTTAACGGTATAGTAATAGTCATTACCTTCTTTATTGGTGGACTCCGAAACCAGATCGCCGTCAGCCTTTACCAGTCGGAGTGTGGCGTTGCTCAGTGGTTCGTCGGTGCGTCCGTCAATAACGTACACTTCTAACGATTGACCAAGGTATAAGTCACGTCTGATGTTACCTCCTCCGTTATTCGGATTGTAGTCACGCAGGTCAACTTCAGTGGTTGCCTTACCAAAGCCTGGCTTAGTAGCTTCAACCAGGTAGTTTTTACCAATTTCCAATTCAAAATGACCATCGTTAGCTGATGGGTCGGTAATTTCTTCAACTAGTGTCATCGTACCATCCTCACCAACAGCGAATAACTTAATGGTTGTCCCGGGGAGTTCTGATTCGTCAACATTGTTGAACGTAAATACATCGAGGGTAACTTTAGGGTTCAGCTCAAGTCGGCGTTCAATGAAGGCAAGGTCCTTTAATTCAGGGCTTGACAGATCGAATTCATCGATGACACTGGTGAAGCCATCTTTCTCGGCTTTCAACTGGTACTTTGCTCCTTGTTCAACTTTAAAGTTAAACTCATTGTCTTCAAGGTTCGTAACTTCTTCGAGCAACTCTGGTCCATTGGGCGTGATCTTACAAAGTTTGAGGGTAACACCTATGAGCTCATCCTTTGTCAACTTGTTAAAAGTTAGGGCCTGTAAGTCAATCCTTGGATCAGGAGTGAATTCATAAAGGTCATAGCAACAAACATCCTTTTCGTTGGAATAGAAGATGGCCTCACTATCCGGCTTTCTGCTGCTTACGTAAGCCTGGTCAGGGTCATCGTAGCGCGTGTAGTACGCTTCATCAGCAGAGGTATTGATGGGCGCGCCAACATTTACCGGGCGACGAAATCTACCGTCGATAAGAAAAGATTTGTAAATATCAAGGCCACCAAAGGTAAAGCGGCCATTGGTGGCAAAGTAAAGTGTTTGGCGAGGGCCATACCAAAATGGTGAGGCCTCATCTCCTGCAGTATTGACGGAAGATAGGTTCTCTGGTGCGCCAACTGTGCCGTCAGAAGAAAGGGACGCGCGGTACAGGTCAAGACCTCCCTGGCCGCCAGGCCGATCGGAAGAGAAGTAAAGATATTCTCCACCTTTAGTAGCATCAAACCCAACGCTTGGCTGCGTAGTGCTGTAATCTTCCTGGTTAAAGCCCGCTTTAACGGGATTAGTCCAGTTTCCTTCTTTGTCTACATCTGCGCTGTATATGTCACAGATCATCTCGTCGTAATTCCTGAAATCACAAACGGAGTAATAGACCTTTGTCATTGCCTGGTTAAAGGCACTGTGCGCTACGTTTTTACCAGGAATGTTGATCTCGTCAGGTAGAGGAACGGCAGTGGCATCTCCCGTTTGCAGGAGGATCTTACTAAGCATACGCCTTGGCGTCAGCGAATCCTGCTTGTATTCGAAGCTGTTGGAGGAAAAGTAACGGGCCCCGTTAGGACCACGTGTATACATGATGTCGGAATCAGGGGTGTTAATACCAGCGGGGAGGTGGCGCAGTTGAATATCTTCTGCACGCGTCATGGCATCAATGGCCCAATCTGCATCATTGATTTGAGTAAGTGCCGTCGAACGATAAGCTTCCGGAGCACGCGGTTGCTCGTCAAGAAACTGCTGGAAGTAAGCTACGGCCTGGTCATACCTGCCCTGTCGGAAAACTGATTGCCCCAAGTAATACTTAGTCAGTGGGTACTTGCTGATACTTGGATCACTTTGTAGCTTAACCAGGTACTTTTCGGCCTCTTTGTAGGCAGTCGACCGATAGGCGGAGGTTCCAGTTTTGTAGAAAACTTCACCAATTCGGTCTTCATATTCATTGTCCTCCTGCCAATCGTCTTCCGCTGCAATAGCATAAAGCCGGTAGGCATTGTAATGGTCATCACGAGCGGAAGCCATATCCGCTGCTTCTATGTAACCAGTAAAAGACTGGGTCTGTGCCCGTAATCCCGTTATCGTCAGAAGGAAAAGGGTGGTAAGTAAGTAAATTCTTTTCATCGGTATCTAATTGGGCGGATTTAGATTAAGGGACAGACCTTAAATTCAGGTAGCGGTCGGACTTTTCTAATAATGTATCGTACGGATAATTCCATGCCACCTCTATTCTCGGTAGCGATGTCAAATTGGCTGGTGTTAAAGTCGTAGTTTAATCCTACCTGGATGTTGTTGTAGCTTACTTCAAATGTAGGCCAGTAAGCATCCTGAATTTTATCACGACGAAGACCCATACCAGCCATCAGGCTGATTTGTTTGCCGAGGTCGTTCTTCACCCACACTCGGCCTCCCAGCATCATTACTAACTCATCGTAAAATGAACCCTGATTCTGGTAGGTGATGGCAGCAACGGCATCAACGTTGGAAAGAACCTGTAACGTACCGGTAGCGTAGGGGCTCAGGCGCCGCTCAAGAGGGACCTTCGCATCGTCGTAGAAGGCCTGGTCGGGCGTGAGGATATGATGAAGGGCAACGCCGAGATCAAGCTTTGTTCTCCGGTCATTGCGAAAGACCAACTCGCTGGTTTGCTTAGACTGCAAACGCAGGTTAACGCCAACACTGAAGTCGGGGAATATTTGTCCGTCAGTATCAAAGGCTTCTCCGGAGGAAAGTCCTAGATTAGGGACACCTCTGGAGACGTCGAAGTTATTGTTAAACCGTAGGTTTCCCTGGTCGAATGATCGTTGAATCAATGCAGCCTTGCCACCAACGGAGAGTATCGCTTTTGGCGAGAAGACCCTGGTATAGGAAAGGTTGAGGTCAAGGTTGGCCCAGGTGAGTTTGCTGTCTCCAGCACGGTCGTAATTAAAGGCTACTCCACCGGAGAAAAAGCCATCTTGATTGGTAACCTTGAGGAATTTCTTATCCACCGCCAGCGTAACAGTCTTATAGTCTACCGGAACATCCGTCCATTGAGACTTATAATTACCCATTGCCCTTATGTCGCCTCTAAATATCCCCGTAAGTGCAGGGTTGAGATGAAGGGGGGCGTTGTAGAATTGGGAGTAATGAAAATCCTGAGCAAAGCAGGTACCTGACAATGTTGTAAGAAACAACACTGCCAATAGCAGACGCAAGGGATGCATAGAAGATATACTTAGAGGAGTGGGAGATGTAAACATGGTCAATAAAACGGGTAGCAGTCGTGGATTACGTATAGGCACAAAAATCAATTGTGCATTAGTTGTGTTGGTTGGTTTCTAAACAGCCGGCTCAATCGCCTTTTTCCCATTTCAGTCCGAATACGCTGCAATCTACAACGAATTAGAGAAAAATCCATACTACCGCTCCTTAATTTTTTTCTACCGTTCCCTAAGTCGATGGGCTAATTTTGGTCAAGCTTGTATACATGTGTGATGAAATGCCTACTTTAGCCTTTGAATCAGCAATGATTTATTTAGTTTGACAACTACTTAACACCAACAAATTCAATTAACACCTTCGGATTTTGGCTTTCCCTTTGACAAGGAGAGTCTTGTTTAAAGGGTTGTCTCTTTGCAACCCATTCTCTGTGTTTTTCCATATGATGCTTTCCATTTGACGAGTTTCGACTTTTACAGTCGTGATCGGTACTTTTTTTTGGGATCTAGAATCAATGGATTAAACGTGAAACAATTATTTCTTCTAACATCATGTCTTTTGCTTTCCTTCACTTGTGTGTCGGAGCGGATTTTTGTAACTCCAAACGGTGCAGCCAATGCTTCGGGTAAGAGTTGGTCCGAGGCTGTTAATATTCAGGTCGCTCTAGACCGTGCTACAGCTACTGACGAAATCTGGACGCAACAGGGCATTTATCAGTTAAACGCAGCTCAAGGCCGCGAAGCTACCTTTGTTATTCACTCTGGCGTAAAGCTATACGGTGGATTCTTTGGTACTGAAACTGATCTCTCTCAACGCCAGCCGGGCACCTTTTCTACCTTCTCAGGAGAAATGGGAGATCCCACTGCTAACGGTGATAACGCTTTTACGGTAGTAACCATGGAGTCTTCCATGAACCTCAACTCAACGCTTGATGGCTTTCTGGTTACCGGCGGTACAAGCCGTAACTTTAAAGAAGGCCTTACTTCAGGCAGTTCTGGTGGCGGGCTTTACATTAAAAAAGGCGCTACTCCTTCCAACCACTTGATCGTTAATTGTGTGTTTACCGGCAATCGTGCTCATAATGGTGGTGCTGTGTTGGTAGATTCCGGCCGACCTTCTTTCATCAACTGCAAGTTTACCCGTAACGCTGCTGACTTTAATGGAGGTGCCGTATACAACAAAGGAATGGCCTCCGTAGCAAGCCCCATCTTCCGGGACTGCGTTTTTGAAGACAACAGCAGCAACTCCGGTGCCGGGATGACCAACAACGGTTCCAACGGTAGTGCAAGCCCACTGCTGATCAGCTGTGATTTCATCAACAACACTTCTTTGATGAACGGTGCTGCGATCTACAACATCAAGAACGATAACGGTGAAACTGAGCCGGTTTTAGAGAATTGCTCTTTCGTGGGTAACGACTCTATTCTGGGAGACGATGTTTCCAGCGACGGAGTTACACGTTCCATCGCAGATAAGGCACGTCAGAATGGCGGCAGTAGCCTGCGGCCAGTAGCTGTACGCCGGTAATACTAAAGAACATTGATTTATAAAGATTCCCCCATTGAAAAGGAGTAAGCCTAACAGGCTTACTCCTTTTTTTATGGTGAAGCGGTAAGCTTACAGTTGCCCGCCACCACTTCATAATATCATTCCCGGGTAGTGTGGGGCTTACGTGCCGTTTGGCGTCCGTAAACACAAGTACTGTATCAGGCCAATTTTTGCATGCTATCTGCGGCGTCTTTTAGCGGCATACTTCGTGGCAAATCACTTCTGTACCATAATACTGAGGGATGTAAGCGATTTACTGCTTAAAACTCACCGATATTTCCCAACCTTTGGTCTCTCGTCTTACCACAGCGCACAGTAGCCTTCCTGCTCCATTATCCTCGCCCTGTATCCTGCGGCCGCGCCCCCGAAACGAATCTTTATAGAATGGACGTAGTAGCTGCAGTTTTCTACTGATTGCGGTTCTGCTTACCAACATTTTTTCTGAAACTGGAGAAGAATTCTTTCAGGCTGTCAAATTCCCGTCTCCAGCTAAGACCAGTACCAACCTGAAGCCGACGGCCGCCGGCAATATCCGGTTCCAGGCGCTCGTATCCCCTTAATTTTAAGGTTCTCTTGTCATTAAGGTAGTACTCAAGTACGAGGTTATTACCTACAAAAGTGCCGGATGAGGTAGAGCTGGCGAATGCATCATTATTGAAAACATTCAGGTCATGGCGTAAGGTGAGGCGATTGTTGAAGTCTTTACTCACCGAAAATTCAAAAGCAGAACCTCTGGTGTTTGACGTTGAATTACCCAGGCTGGCATTACGGTAGCTGTTGTACGCCACATCAAAATCAAGCGTAGAAATGAAGGCCTCCTCCCCAAAGGCGTCACGGACCAAGTCATTAAGCAATAAGCTCACGTAGTTGGATAACCACTCACTGACGGTATTAACCACAACATCGGCACCACTAAAGGAAAGATCTGAAGGAAGAAACTGACCTGCAACAATGAGGCCAAAGACCTGACGATTCAGTTCGTTGGGGTCCAGGAGTAGCAGGCGTCGCTTGTTGTTGGCATAACTTTCTAACTGGCCATCAAGGTTCGGGAACCCAATGTCGAAACTGATGTCAGGTTTGGTCAGTATGCCCGACAGGCCCAGCGTTAGGTCAATGTCTGTGGCCCGGCTGGCATCAGTCGTCAGGGTATTGGATACATCGGTGACGAGGTACTCCTGAATGAAGTTAAGAATCGGCGCTTTCAGGTTCTCGTAGTCTGCTTCAATATCAATCAGGGCTTCGAAGGGATCTCCGGTCCAGGCAACCGTTCCGCCTGACCGAACGGAAAACTCCTTGTTGATGATGTTGGCAAAAGTGAAGAGGTAATTCCCCTTGGCGATGGTAAAGGTGCCGAACATCTCTAAGTCCCCGTCTCGGGGGATGAGCAACCGAAGGTTTCCGTTGCCCTGCCCCCTAAGGATATCCCCTACTTCTTCATCGAAAATTATTTCGCCGATAGCTTCATCGGTTACGGTGAGTTCCATCTCAAGGCTGACGCCGGTAGGAACCTGAGCGGTTTCTATCACTTCTTCTTCCTGATAGACCCCCCGGTTGACAAAACGAACATTGTCGATTGGGCCAGCCTCAGACCCATAGTCTACGGGAATCGATAAACGCGATTCACTACCTACGGTGGCTCTGACGTATATGTCAGGCTGCCGAAAATTGCCGGTAAAGAAAACGGCACCACTCCCGATGGCAATACCGTAGAAATTTGGGTTTTGACCCGGAGCCAGGTCCAGCGCTAAGAACCGATCGGTATTGATCTGGGCTTTTAGGCCAAGATTTTTTAACCGGTTGTGGGTTACCCCTCCACTAAGGGTGGCTCCGTTGCCATATCGGTCGATTAAGCGGGTGCCGGTGAGATCGAACAGACTGTTGTTGATGTTGACGATGCTCTGATAGTAACGGTAACGAGTCTGGAGATAATCAATGGTGAATGCTCCTCCCAAGGCATTGATGTAGCCACTTACGTCCAGTTGTTTAGGAGGTCCGGCTACATTTAATTCTGCGTTGAATTGTCCCGTGATGTCTGAGACAGAGCCCCCCACCCAGTACCTGGCCAAATCAAGCGGATAACCGTTGATGTTGATGCTCAGATCAAGGTAACTCTTTTGTTCCTTCGGTAGGGGGTCACTGCTAACCAGGTCTGCCAGGTTATAAGTAGCTTCAGCAATGAGCTGTGAAGTATCCCGGTTGAGGTTCAGGAAGGTGGTGAGTTTGCTTTTTGGGGTAGGTGCGGAAGCATCGATCCGAAGGTAGCCGTAGTCATCGCCATTCATAAGGAACGTGTCGGATCGAACCTGAGCACGGAGGCCCTTCTGCCGAAAAACATCCTCTACGGAAATATTCACGTCAATGTCTCCACTGAAATCTAATTGGGAATAATCCCAAATAGAGTCGATCAGAGAAAGATCCATGTTTACAAGGTCCAGATCGAGTCCCTTTTCTCCAAACTTGTTAAGCCGGATACTACGACGACCACTCCGGAGGGCAAAGTTTTGGGTATCAATGTAATCCGGACCAAAAATCACGTAGTTATTTCGGCGGATATTCCAACGTTGCTGGAATATTTTCAATTCGGACTCGTCAAAACGAAGCTCAAAGTTCATGCTGTCGGGAAGACTTAGTTCACCATCGAGTTCAATTTTTTCCAGTAGAATATTGTCTTTATCTCCTCCGTAAGTAATGCCAAAATCGATGAGGTCATTATCAATTAGACTGAGCAGGGTAAGCTTATTCAGAATTGGGCGTTTGTTCACAATCGTAGAGCCGACGGCAAAATCAAGGCCACCTTCTCCGCGATCACTGCTGGCTCTGAGTACACAATCGGTAAATTGAAAGTCTTCAAAATAGAGGTTGGGTGCAGTGAATTCAAGGTCAATGGAATCTACGAACCCGTCGTAACTTCCCCGTAAGTTGACGTCAACCAGTGCCCCTAGTTTGGGCGTAATCAGACGGTTGAGCCCTCTGGAATCCAGAATGTTAAGGTCGAAGCTGAAGCGATTGGGGGCAGGGAGTCTTCGGGGCGGTGCAATGTTTAGTCTACTGGCCCACTTTGGGTAATAATCTACCAGGAAGCCTACCAGACTACTGGTCACTTCGTCAAGATCGAAGCGCCCGATAAGCTCCGCCTGAGCAATATCGCTTTCCAGTTTAACCACCTTTTGGCCAGCCTGGTTAAAATTACTGTAGGCCAAAAGGCTGTCAATCACGATGGCCACCGTATCCACTTTTACCTCAAAGCTGTCTAGCTCCACTCGTCCCTCCATTTCGCTAAAGTCCGTACCAATGAGGTTGAGGTCAATGTTACCAGAAAGCGCAATGGGCTTTTTACTGAGGTTGAGGCGGTATAGATCGAGTTCTCCCACCGAAGCGTCGAAATCGAAAGTGGGAATGGAGTCCCGAAAGTCAAGTTCTCCCAGAAAGCTGAAGTCAATATTGTCGTCAGCGATGGTGAAACGGCCATTAAAGAATCGATCTTCCAGCCGTCCGTCGATCACTGCGTTCTGGTAGGTGTAGTCCCGGAAAGTAAAATCCCTGATGGTCGCTTCCAGATCGGCTTTGGCGGTATTTGCTTGCAGGCCAATGCCATTATTGATGGTGCCATTGAGGCTGACGGTACCAAATTGCGGATTGTCTAACCAGGTGCCAAGATCAAAGTCATTAAGGCTGAGCGCACCACGGTAGGTCGCCGGGGCGTTTCTGGTGGCCGTCACGAGTTTCATGTCTACGGTTGTTTGCCCGATGTCAGTTTGGAGGTTCCCATTGAACACGAAATCGGTGAAGAAGCCGTCAAAAGTACCGTTGAAGTCTAATTTACCCAGCCGGTCGAAGTTCTCCGGAGGCGTAAAGGCTGGGATCAGCCGACGGAAGGTGTACATATTGGTAGTTAAGCGTCGTAGCTGGAGGTTTAGGGCTTCAGAGCCCTTTATCGTCAGGTTACGAGAGCTGAAGCTACCCTCCAGCCTGGTTGTGTTGTCCAGGGCCAGTTTAATGTCTTTGCCGCGCAGGTTATTGACCCGGCTGCTGAAATGCCCTCCAATATTGATCTTCTGGCGGCGGTTGTCCCGGAAAAATTGGTTGAAGCGAAGGTTTCGGGCAAAGTAAAGAATGTCTCGTACGGCAACTTCGCTGTCTTTTACCCGAATGTCCATATTGACTCGGTCGTTAAATTCTGACCAGCTGCTCCATCCGTTCCGGAAACGGAAACTGAGGCTGTCGGACAGGGAGCTTTCGGCGGTCTCCAGTTTTAGGTCGTAGAGTTGAAGTAGGGTAGGGGTGATTTTTAAATCCTGGACACTTAGTCGATCCAGGATGAAGCCTGATTTTTCTTCAAGGCTCAGGTGCTTGAGCTTCCCGGTAAATATGGCTTTGTAAAAATCTACCTCCGTAAGCTCCAGATCGATGTTGCGGGTACCGAGCCGGGCAAAATCCACCGCAGAAATATCACTTTCGGCGATTGGGGCTTTCCGGAAATTGTCCAGATCAAAGACGCCGTCAATAATTTCAATACTATTGGCAAGAATATGAAGATAGGTGTCATTGGTGTCGACGATGGTTGCGTCAAGCTCCCGAAGCAGGCTGTCCCGAAGATCAATAATGGGGGTTGGCGGAATACTGGTCTGTTTTACCTGAGGGCTTCGCAACTCTGCACTTGCAATCTTAACGATTTTGTTGGGGAGGTCCAGGTCACTGATCCGGGCGACACCTGATTGCAGGCTTACGTCGAACCTTTGCCCCCGAACGCTGTCATTTTGCACGAAAGATATCCGCTGGAGGTCAAGCCGGTTGAGTTTGAGGTTTAAAGGGTTGGACTTTTTTTGGGATGGAGGGAATAACTTCTGTAGAGCGGTTTCCAGGTTGCTTTCTGGGTCGCCCAGGTCCCGCCGTATCTTAAATTGAGTGTCTGCGATCAGGATGGATTCGATGACGAGCCCGTCTAAAAGGGCGAAGTCAGCCGCAAGGGTTTTGCCATAAAGGAGCGTATCTCCGTACTTGTCTTCAATAAACAACCCTTCTATGGTCATTTCATCGAGCCACGAGATGTGCACGTTATCGACGGAGACCCGGGTTTCCAGCGTTCGTTCGAGGGAGGCAGTGACCTGCTTTGCCAACCAATTCTGCACAACAGGAAGCTGCAGTAATAAAACCAGCGAGACGAAGAGGAAGATTAGGCCAAGGAATATTCTGCGCGCTAGTTTCCAGGCTCGTCGCTTTGGGCGGGCGGGCGTTGGGGGCACATTATTTTCAACTTGTTGGCTCATTTTGGGAGGGCGAAGATAAGGTTTCCAGAGACCTTATATATAAGAACGTTTTTTTCCCGTTGGTGGTTAGGTTCTTTGGAGTGATTTAACCGGGCGTTAACGGGAATAGCGCCACGCGTTTACCCATACGTGTGGATTGATGCACCTTAGTGGGTTTGCATACCCTGCAACTTGGAACCTGCAACCTGCAACTTTTTTAAGGCGCGGCCGCAGGTGCAAGGAAAAATTAAAGAAGCAGGGAGCGTAGTGTCGGATGGTGCCCGGCTGTTACAAATCCGTACCTTGCACCCGCGTTCGCGCCCAATTAATCTTTTAATAATATCCTTACGCTTATGGTTCGTCTTTCCGTTAACCTCAATAAAGTAGCCCTGATCCGAAACAGCAGGGGGGCTGATTATCCTAATTTGGTACAGGTTGCGATTGACTGTGAGCGTTTTGGTGCTCAGGGAATTACAATTCACCCACGACCAGATGAGCGGCATGCACGCTACACCGATGTGGAAGCGCTGAAAGAGGTCACTACTACTGAATTGAACATAGAAGGTTACCCTACGGAGAAATTCATGCAAGTGGTGCTTGCCCATCGCCCTGACCAGGTAACGTTAGTGCCTGATGAACCCGGTCAATTGACCAGTGACCACGGCTGGGATACCGTTGGAAAGGCGGAGTTTCTTAAAAAAACCATCGGCCGGCTACGGGATGCAGGGATCAGAACCTCTATTTTTGTCGATCCTGAAGAAAAAATGATCCAGGGTGCCAGGGAAGTAACCACCGATCGGATAGAGTTTTACACAGGGCCGTTTGCACACGACTTCTTCAAGGACCGTGCCGCTGCCGTAGCGCCCTTCACCAGGGCTTGTTTACTGGCCGGAGACATGGGGTTAGGCATCAATGCAGGACATGACCTCAACCTTGATAATCTGACGTTCTTTGCCGCGCGAATGCCGGGCCTTCAAGAGGTTAGCATCGGCCATGCATTGGTTTCCGATGCGCTTTACTACGGACTGGCCAACACTATTCAGATGTATCTGCGGTGCTTGCATAATGCCAGTACCTTGGGGTGACCAAAAAGGTTGGTTCGTAAAAAGACAAAGGCGTTAAAATCTACGAAAAGGTCATTTAAAACGACAAGAAACATGATTTTTTAGACGAGTGTATGAACAATAATAAAGTTTGTTATTTGGTCAGGCAGCGAAATCTTTTAACTTTGCGTTCACAAAACGTTAGGATTCGTGTTAAAGTGATGAATTCTGACGTAGATGATGTAGATAAATAGAATCTATGATTATCTGAAACTAGTTTGCTTTCACTATTTGAGACTACCATTACATGCGCAAAGAATTACTGCGCCAATTGCCCAAAAGATCATGCGTTTTATTTTAGCACCTATCTCCTAGAAGGAAAAGGCGGTTTTTTCCGTCGTGTTGTAAACCATATTTCTTAACCATTTGAGACTAGTAATCAACTAAATTTCAACTAGAATGAAGAGAATTTCACTAGTAATTGCGCTTGTCTGCTTTGCATTTAGCATGGCAATCGCGCAAAGGACGGTCACCGGAACCGTCACAGACAAGTCCGGCGAGACCCTGATTGGGGCTTCCGTCCTCGTTAAGGGGACAACCTCCGGTACGGTAACGGACATTGACGGTAAGTTTTCCGTTAACGTTCCTGCCAACGCCGAATTGCTCGTTGTGAGCTACACTGGCTTTGCCACACAGGAGTACCCAGTAGGTGCTGCATCTGATATTACCATTGTAATGGATGAAAGTGCTGCTCAGCTTAACGAAGTAGTTGTAACTGCCCTCGGTATCCGTAAGGAGAAGAAGGCACTCGGCTATTCCGTTGCTACGATCGGCTCTGGTGCCGTTCAAAACCGTGTTGAATCCGACGTGGGCCGTATCCTTCGTGGTAAGGCTGCCGGTGTAGACATTACCCAGACTTCTGGTGTCGCCGGTTCCGGTACGAACATCATTATTCGTGGCTACAGCTCCATCTCGGGTTCTAACCAGCCATTGTTTGTTGTTGACGGTGTTCCTTTCAACACCTCTACCAACACTGACCGTAACTTCGTTTCGGGTGGTGCAACGGCTTCCAGCCGCTTCCTTGACCTTGATCCTAACAACATTGCTGAGATCAACGTACTTAAGGGCCTCTCCGCTACCGTACTTTACGGTGAGCAGGGTGCCAACGGTGTAATCCTCGTTACGACCAAGAACGGTCAGGGCGGTGCTAACGCCGACAAAGGTTTCGAAATCAGCGTAACCCAGGGTGTAGCTCGCACGGAAGTAGCGAACATCCCTGACTACCAGAACAACTTCGGTAACGGTTTCTCCGGTAACTTCGGTTGGTTCTTCTCTAACTGGGGTCCTGACTTCAGCGTCCGTGGTTCTAACGGTGTCGATGAAAACGGACAAGTAGATCACCCACTTGATCAGGCCCAGTACAACGCGGCGTTCCCTGAATTTGAAGGTGCCCGTTACGACTACAAGCCATACGACAACGTTTCCGATTTCTTCCAGGCAGGCTCTGTTTACAACACCAGCGTCAGTGTAGATAAGAACTTCGGTAACGGTATTAGCTTTAACGCTAACTACTCTAATCTTGATGACACTGGCTTCGTACCTCAGAACACGTTCAACAAGCACAACGCCGGAATCGGTGGTAAAGTGGACCTGGCTAACGGCCTGAAGATTCAGACCAGCCTCAACATCGTAAGCTCTGAGCGCGTTTCGCCTCCTGCTTCCGTTGGTTTCGGTTCCAACCCTTCTGGTGCTTCTGTATTTGCTAACGTACTGTACACACCTCGTTCTATCGACCTGGTGAACCTGCCCTTCCAGAACCCAATTGACGGAAGCCAGGTATACTACCGTCGTGGTTCCGCAATTCAGAACCCACTTTGGGGTCTGAACAACATGTTTGACCGTGAGAAAATCAACCGCTACTTCGGTAACGTGTCTATGTCTTACGAATTGACGGACTGGCTGACGGCCAGCTACAAAATTGGTGTTGACACTTACACGCAGGAGTCTCGCCGTGAAATCAACAAGGGTGGTTCACAGGTGCCTGATGGCCAGATGCTGACCAACCTGCGTAGCAATACCATCATTGACCAGGTATTCAACCTTTCTTTCGACACCGACCTGAGCGAAAGCTTTAACCTGAGTGGTGTTGTTGGTTACAACGAACGTACTGACCGCTTCGACCGGACTACGATTAACTCCAGCCAGCAGTTCATCTTTGGTCTTTTCGACCAGGATAACTTCATTGAGCACCAGGGTTTCCAGACGCAGATCGACGAGGCTTACCGCGGTGTTTACGGTAGTGTTACTGCCGCCTACAATCGCTACCTCTACGTAACGGCTTCTGCTCGTAATGACTGGAGCTCTACGCTGGAAGAAGCCAACCGCTCTATCCTGTACCCATCCCTTAGTGTAAGCTTCGTTCCTACGGATGCTTTCGAAGGCCTGCAGGGCAGCCGCGTGCTGAACTACCTGAAGCTGCGTGCCGGTTACGGTACTTCTGCCCGTTTCCCCGATCCTTACCAGACACGTATCCCATTGGGTAGCGCAACTAACGTAAGCCAGACTCCTGGTGGCGCTGCGCTGAACACAAACTTCGTTCAGAACCGTCTTGGTAACGCTAACCTTGAGCCTGAGCTCCTGGGAGAGCTTGAATTCGGTGTAGAAGGTCGTTTCTTCAACAACCGTGTGGGTATCGACGTCAGTGTCTACGACAAGCAGTCTAGCGACCTCCTCGTTGACCTTGACCTTGACCCTGCTTCTGGTTACACCAATACTACGATCAACGCTGCCGAAGTATCTAACAAAGGTATCGAAGCCAGCATCAACATCATTCCGGTTAAGAGCAAAGACTTTACCTGGGACATGACCTGGAACTTCACCCGTAACCGGAATGAAGTACTCAGTATTGCTGACGGTGTAGATCAGATTAACATTGCTGGTTATACCAACCTCGGTAACTTCGCTATCCCCGGCCAGCCATTCGGTGCCATTCAGGGTTCTGCCTTCGTTCGCGGTCCTAACGGTGGCCTGCTCGTAAACACCGCTGGTGAGTACGAAGCGACCAACGACATTGAAGTAATCGGTGATCCTAACCCGAACTACCAGGCAAACTGGTTGAACACTATCCGCTACAAAGGCCTTAGCCTTGACTGGCAGTTCTCTTACACTGACGGTGGTGACATCTACAGTGTAACGACGGCGACGATGCTTGCACGTGGTCTGACTACGGATACTGATTTCGACCGTTTCCTTCCCCTGATCCTCCCCGGTGAAGATGCTGAAGGCAACGAAAACACTATTCAGGGTTACGCAGGTGACTACTTCTTCGCTGGCTACTTCGGTGCTGACGAAGGATCCATCTTCGACGGTACGGTTATTCGCCTTCGTGAGGTTAGCCTCAGCTACAGCCTTCCTGCTAGCCTGCTGGATAAGCTTCCGTTTGGTTCTATCAACATCCGTCTTGCGGGTGAGAACCTTTGGTACTACGCGCCAAACTTCCCGGTTGGGGTAAACTTCGACCCCGAAGTACTTTCCCTCGGTGTTGGTAACGGACGTGGTTTCGACTTCCTCACTGGCCCAACGGCTAAGAAGTTTGGTGCTACACTTAGCCTCACCTTCTAAGTAACTCAACCATTTTAATAAGACTGTTTGAGGGTATCAGTGCAGTAAATGAACTGCCTGGTACCCCCAACAGACAAGCAATAAATATGAACTTATTTAAGAAAATTGCCTTGGCAATGATCGTGATCTCTATGGCCGCCTGTGCCGATTTAGAAGAGATTCTGGTCAACCCCAATGGTGTGGACGCTTCTCAAGCAGATGCCGTCTCCTTGTACAACAGCGTTCAGCTGAACTTCCGCAATATTGCAAACAGTCAGACCATGTACCGCTTTGCTGGTGGTCTTGCCCGGATGAATGGAGAGATTGGTGGTTTCACCTACCAGGCTTCGCACGGACCAACTGAGTTTGACGGATTCTGGAACGATTGCTACGCTGACCTTTTCCCGGATGCGGATGCATTCATTGCTCTTGCTGAGCCAATTGGTCTGAATGCCGAGGCTGCCTCTGCTAAGATCATGAAGGCTTACACTTTCATGATTCTTGTTGACCTTTTCGGAGATGTACCTTTCACACAGGCCGGACAAGGTAACAGTGAAGTGCAAATCCTTAACCCATCCGATGATCCCGGAGCCGACGTATACGCCGGTGCCGTTGCTCTGCTGGATGAAGCCATCGCTCAACTTGATGGTGCCGGTGCATTTGGTTCTGCAGCTTTTGATAATTTCTTTGGTGGCGATGCTACCCAGTGGACAAAATTTGCTAATACGCTGAAATTGCGTGCTGCAGTTACTACCCGCCTGGTAAACGGTGCAGGTGGTGTTGGTACGATCAATTCTATTGTAACTGGTGGTGATTTCATCGCCGCTAACGGTGATAACTTTGAATGGCAGTACGGTAACAACCGGGCCAACCCAGACAACCGTCATCCTTTCTACCCTAACGTGTACGAAGCTAATGACGGACAGTACATGGCCAACTGGTATATGTGGTTACTCGCTGAGTCCAAAGGTTTCCCTGATCCACGTACTCGTTATTACTTTTACCGTCAGGAAACTGACATCGTAGGTGCTTACGAGGCCAACCCGAATGCTTTTGACTGCATCTTCACGATGACACCGGATCCTGAATTCCTTCCTGATCACTATGAGGCCGTATCTGAGGACATGCCTTACTGTCTGGGTAGCTACACCAAAGGTTACTTTGGCCGCGATCACTTCAACGGCTCTGGTATTCCACCTGATGGTAACCTGCGTACGGTATATGGTCTTTACCCCGGTGGTGGTAAGTTTGATGACGAGACCACTAACGATATTTCTCAGAACAACGGCGTAGACGGTGCTCAGGGAGAAGGTATTGCTCCGATTTGGCAAGCTTCCTTCACGCACTTCATCCTTGCGGAGGCAGTGCTGACCATGGGTGCTGACGGAGATGCACGTGAATTGCTGAAGGCAGGTATCGAGCTTTCTCAGAGCCGCGTTCGTTCTTTTGAGTCCCTCGTTGATGGCGGTGAAGTTATCGCTACTACGCCTACAATCGTGACCGTTGCGGATCAATTCCCTGCAGATTCGACCTTTGTTGAATACGTTGACTTTGTGCTCGCTGAGTACGATGCTGCTGGTTCTGATGATGATCGTCTGGGTGTTGTAGCACGTGAGTACCTCATTGCACTTTACGGTAACGGAATCGAAGGTTACAACCTGTACCGTCGTACTTGTTTGCCGGCTAACATTCAGCCTGCAATTGATCCGAATCCAGGAGGCTTCATCCGTTCCGCGCTGTACCCATCCGTACACGTTAACCTTAACCAGAACGTTCAGCAGAAGAACAGCTTCACCGATCCCGTATTCTGGGATACGAATGATGCCAGCTGTAACTACTAGGCTGAATTGCTATTCCTGTAAACCTGGAGGGTGGTTGTATTTGACACCGCCCTCCAGGCTAAGGACATTAACCTTACTAATAGCATGATCCCTGGTTTGGGAACCATGTTCAAATAAAATTAATATGCTTAAGAAAGTATTTTTCTTACTTGCGGCAGTTGCGATCGTTGTATCGGGCTGTACCAAGGAGGGCTCGGAACCGGTATTGACGCAGGATAACCTGCTCTTCGGTGCCTTCCCTTTCCTTAATGAACTCAAGACTGGAGAGTTCGATTTGGCTAACCTCGGTACCTCTGCCTACGAGATGGACGTTTATTTCGTCGACAATCAAGGTGGTGCTGCAGTAGCCCAGTACAATGTTTACGTTTCTTTCGATGACAACAACCCTGATAATGGTGACTTGTCTACAGAATCCACGCTGTGGAAGAGCTTCGGTCCTTCTGACTTCTCTACGCTGGGTGATAAAGGAAACCTGGGCACAACTGTTTCGATTCCATTTAATGAAATCGCAGGATTTGTGGGTGCAGGAAATTCAGGTGACGTGATCTCTGGTGACCGTTTCCAGTTCCGTACTGAGATCGTTCATACTGATGGTCGTGTATTCTCCTCAGGCAACTCTACGCCTGCTGTAACCAACGCCTTTGGTGGTATCTGGAACTTCAACGTTAACGCTACCTGTCCGCTGGCAGATGGTGAGTTCGTAGGAGACTACGGTGTAAGCTACGGCTACATTTACGATCCTTACACCATCTTCGGTCGTGTAATCCAGGGCTGGTACCCAGCACCAATGGACGAAACGGTAACCCTCGCACTTAAGCCAGGTTCTACCACCGTCCGTTCATTTGACGTACAGTACCTCGTACCTTCTGATCTTCAGAGTGGTATTACCATCGATCTGGAATTTGCCTGTGATATGGTTACAGCTGTTTCTTCTGATTCTGGTGTACGTTGTGCCGGTGCCGGATGGCGTCCGGTTCAGATCAATACTGCTTCTTTTGATCTAACTGATGATTCTACCTGGACCATCGAATTCCGTGACTGGGGTGGCGATGATAACAACGGTAGCTGTGGCGATATTCCTGCCCAGGAATACAGTGTCGTCTTCACTAAGCGTTAGGACTACGCGGAAAATCAACACTGAAAGGTGGTGATTGCCCAAATAAAGGGGTGTCTTCAGGAAACTGAGGGCACCCCTTTTATTTTTTAGGAGGTTACTTTTTGGGACTCCTTTTTGCCCACAGCATGCACCAGGACTAAGTAAGGGTAGGATGTTCCGTCTGACTGAAAAAGTTATTACGCATGCTTATTAGCCTTGTTTAGCTTGCCCCCCCCTCCACACAGGGGGCTAACGCATACTCTCCAAGTCGCCTCTCCCTCGGTCCCTCTCCCCCGGAGAGGGATGACCCTTCGCAAATGATTTTAGCAAGAATTATTGTTTTTCAACCTACTAATTATGAATTTTGGATCAGCTTTCGGGAGTAGGCGTTAGCTCTGCCCTTTCTCCAACTCCTCCCCACGGGGGAGGGACGCATGAAAACGCTGTGTGTTTTAAGGACCAAAACCGTTGTATGGTAGTATAATCGGAAAGAATGCCCTGCGACTAAGTGCAGCGTTTTACCACTCAATGGTATAAGTATAGCCACTCCCCGTTTGGGGTTTCTTCTTGGCAACCTTCCCGCCGATCTTATTACCGGAGGAGGTGTATGAGATGTTTACCTGCTGGCTGTTTGCTGCTTTTTTAGGCTTTGCCTTAGGTAACTTAAAGTGAATGTTGATGTCTTGGTGAATTCGGACCTTCTTCTTACTGCTTTGAGGAACGGTGAATCGGAGTAGTTTGACTACCCGTATGGCTTCTTCGTCACAGCCATGGCCGAGTCCTTTTTTAACCTTAACGTCGGTAACTTTTCCCCGGTAATCAAGCCCATAGCGAAGGAGTACCGTTCCCTCAACCTTGGCTTCCAAGGCTGCTTTAGGATACTTGAGTTGCTTCGCTACAAATTTTTTCAACGCAGCTAAACCACCAGGATAAACGGGTTTGGATACGTGAGTCGGGCGATTTTTGGCCATGAGAGGAGGGGTTGGTAAGGAGTTTGATTTGGACGCTAAGGTAGGGAAACCCTCTTCTAAAGCCTCTCCAAGTGGAGTAGGGTTTGGAAAACGCCGCATATTTCAGGAAAACAGCTCCTGACCTTTGGACACGGCTTACTGGGTAAAGCGACAGGGCAATCGCAAGCTCGACGCCCCCCCCCTCCCCAACCCCTGCCCCACGGGGGAGGGGCTATTAAAAACGCTAAGCGTTTTAAGACCAAGACTATTTTGCAAGATTGAGCTTGCGATTACCCTGGGTAAAGCGACCATTTCATCAGTGGATAATTTTACCTGTTCCACCTTGCTCCTTTTATTCTATCCCTGCACCTGCGGCCGCGCCCGAAAAAAGGAAGCTTATTCTACATGGAAATGGACTCATGATGACTTATATTGGAGACTCATAAAATGTTGATTAGTGCAGATAAAGAAAAACGACAAAGAATACGACGCGGTAATCGTCGGTTCGGGAGCAGGAGGCGGAATGACGGCAAATCGCCTGGCCGCTGCCGGTCTCAATATTGCCATCATTGAAGCTGGTCCTTATTTTGATCCTAAAGACCCCAAACAAAAAACACAACTTCGCTGGCCATGGGAAAGCCCACGGAGGGGAGCGGGAACCCTTCGTTCTTTTGGCGACTTTCATGCAGGATACGGCGGTTGGAAGGTAGAAGGCGAGCCCTATTCCACCGTCGATGATACCAAATTCAGTTGGTGGCGGACCCGTGTACTCGGAGGGAGGACCAATCACTGGGGCCGGATCAGCCTGCGGTTCGGACCAGATGATTTCCACCGAAAGGACCTTGATGGCCTGGGGGAGAACTGGCCCATCACTTATGATGAGATCAAACCTTACTATGATCAACTTGATAAGATGGTTGGTGTATTCGGCACCAACGAAGGCCTGCCGAACGACCCCGATGGGTTTTTCTTACCACCTCCTAAGCCCCGTCTCCACGAATTGATGGCCGTAAAAGGAGCAACCAAGAGTGGCATCCCGATGATTCCTGGTCGCTTGAGTATGGTGACTAAACGGATCAATAAAGACCGGGGTATATGTTTCTATTGTGGACAATGTGCCCGCGCCTGTTCTGTTTATGCAGATTTTAGTGCTGGCACTGTACTGATCTTCCCCGCAATGAAGAACGGGAAAGAGGGGAAGGGTGGACAGGTAGACCTCTACGTTAACTCCATGGCCCGGGAAGTGATCACTGATGGGAATGGAAAAGCAACTGCGGTAAGCTACATCAGTAAAGATGATCGCAGAGAGTACCAAATAAAGGGGAAGGTGATCGTGTTGGCGGCATCCGCCTGTGAAACCTCCCGTCTGTTGATGAACTCCAAAGCGCCCGGCCATGAAAACGGTTTGGGTAATGGCTCAGGTACACTGGGACGCTACTTACATGATAGTACTGGTGCAGGAACGAATGCTTTCATTCCCAGTCTGATGGACCGGGATCGGTATAATGAAGACGGTGTTGGTGGAATGCACGTCTATGCACCCTGGTGGGGCAAGAATAAGAAACTGGACTTTCCCCGTGGTTACCACCTGGAAGTTTATGGTGGTATGGGAATGCCCAGTTACGGTTTCGGTGGTGGCCATAAGGCCATCCAGAAGATGCTGGGATACAAACCCGGCGGCTACGGTAACCCGTTGATGAAGGAGGTCAAAGCGCACTACGGTGCGGTGGTGGGTTTTGCCGGCCGTGGCGAAGCCGTGGCGTTGTACGATAATTACTGTGAAATTGACCCCGGAAAAGTTGATCAATGGGGGATTCCTACCCTTCGTTTCCATTACAAGTGGAGCGATCACGAACGGCTTCAGGCGAAGCACATGCATGAATCGATTCGGGAAATTCTGACCAATATGGGCGGAAAACTCTTTGACGACGAAATCCCTTCCTACGAGAAAGATCATGGCCTGCTGCCACCCGGTGCCATCATTCACGAAGTTGGTACGGCGCGGATGCACAACGACCCGAAAAAGGGCGTTACCAATAAGTATAGTGCATTGCATGAGGTCCCCAATCTTTACCTGACGGATGCCTCTGTCTTTACCTCTCAGGCGGATAAAAACCCAACTTGGACCATCATGGCACTAGCCATGCGTGCCGCTGACCACATCATCTCTGAACGCAAAAAAATGAACATCTGATGAATCGCAGAACAACCCTTAAAAACCTCCTGGCCGGAGCAGCGGGTGCTGCGCTGTTGGGTAATGCCACCAGTTGTGAATCTCCTGTCGAGGCCGGAGCCGTAGTCCCGGAACCCGAAGGCTATGGTCTTCGATTTCCGCATGAGATCAAGCATGACGCACGAATCGCTGCTGATAACTTCTTCACCGACGCCGAAAAAACGGATCTGGGGATTCTGGCAGACATCATTGCCCCGGGTACGGAAACAGAGCCTAAAGCAACAGATACGGACATTGTCGATTTCTTCGAATTCATGGCTTTAGACCTACCCGATTACTATCAAGGCATACTGCGAGGTGGTCTTGGTTGGCTGAACATCGAGGCAGGGCGACGCTTTGAACGGTATTTTGTCGAGCTTACTCCTGCAGAGCGCATCGAAATTATTGACGACATCGCCTATCCGGAAGATGCAGAAGGTACGGAATTTGAGGCAGGCGCTGCTTTCTTTGATCGCGTCCGGTACCTGACACTAACTGGCTACTTCACGAGTCAGAAAGGCATTAAGACACTTGATTATCAGGGGAATTCGCCCAATGTTTGGGATGGGGTTCCGCAGGAAGTGCTGGATAAGCATGGCCTGGCCTACGACCCTAAATACCTGCCACTTTACGTGGACCAAAGCAAACGGGACGTGCAGGCAGAATGGGATGATGATATGAATTTGATTACCTAACAGTTCTATACCTAAGCCGGAGTAGTTTGGGACAATTAGCGCGCAGCTAGTGTGGTTTCTGATGAGGCAAAAAACGTAGGAGAAGCCTTAGCTTCGGCGAGGCTTTTTAACGAAATCATGGGCCGCAATAGCAAGCGATAAAGTCCCAAACCACTTTGACTTAGG
>JBGCFZ010000157.1:0-3184 GCA_045110355.1 Lewinella sp.
CGATAAGCGATTTGGCTGCCGCATGAGGCAGCTCACTTCGTTCGTTGGCTGCTACGTAGCTTATTTCTCACAGAGATGCGATAAGCGATTTGGCTGCCGCATGAGGCAGCTCACTCCGTTCGTTGGCTGCTACGCAGCTTATTTCTCACAGAGGAGAGCACAGTGGGAGGCACAGAGTTAACACAGAGGGCCGTCACCGGAAACAAATAGTTAGGCTTCCGCACGAGCGCAGCGATATGGCCCTGGCGGCAGCCTATCAATCTACGAGCGTGAAGCGCGTTCTACTCAGGTCGCGAAGCGACCGTCTATAAATCCAAGGCGCGCAGCGTCGTCTAGCCTCTCAGCTCCGCTGAAAGAAACGGCTGGTCATACACCCGTTCCCCGGTGGCCTGGTACATAGCGTTTGCCAGCGCGCCCATGATGGGAGGAAGTGATGGCTCACCCAACCCGGTTGGGGCAATACCGTTGTCGACGAAGAACGTCTCGATCTGACGCGGCGCTTCCGGGTGGCGGATGAGGCGGTAAGTATCGAAATTACTTTGGTTAGGCTTACCGTCGGTGAACGTAAGCTGGCCAAAGAGGGCGTGGCCGATGCCATCAACGATACCGCCTTCAATCTGGTTGCGGGCACCTTCGGGGTTGACCACGATGCCACAGTCGACGGCACAGAACACCTTTTCGACCTGCGGCTTATTGTCGGTACCCAGCGATAAGTCTAGGACCTGCGCAACGTAAGAATTATGGCAGTAATAGGCGGCTACACCCCGGGCTTCGCCCGAGTCACCGTCCCAGCCTGATTTCTCACGAACCAGTTTCAGCACGCCAGCGTAGCGTTCAGCGTCGTAGTCGTTTTTATCTCCTACGGGGTTCTTGATGGCGCGGTCGAAGAGTTCCAGGCGGAAGTCAATCGGATCCTTGCCAGCGGCTTCGGCTACTTCGTCGAGGAAAGCCTGCTCCGCACCAGCGATGAAATTGGAGCGCGGCGCCCGCCAGGCACCGGTGGTGATGTTGGAGTCCATGCCGATGTTCTCGGCCAGGTAGTTGTCTACGGTGCCCGCCGGGAAGCGGTTGGCGAAAACGGGGCTACCGTGAGTACCCGTACCACGAACGTGGAAGGCGACGAGGTTGCCATCGGCATCTAGGCCAGCCCGATACTTTACGAGGTAATCTGGGCGATAGGTGCCTTGGGTCATATCGTCTTCCCGGGAGTAGACCAGCTTGATTGGGGCGCCGACGGCCTTGCTGATCAATGCGGCTTCCACCGCAAAACTACCGTAGAGCCGGCGGCCGAAGCCTCCGCCCATACGGGTCATGCCAACTTCGATGTTGGCGGGGTCCATGTCGAAGAGGGTGGCGATGGATTTTTCCAGAAATTCCGGCGTTTGGACTGGCCCGAGGAGGTCCGCCTTTTCATCCGTAACGTGGGCGTAAAAATTCATTGGCTCCATCGTATTGTGGGCCAGGAAGGGAGCGGAGTAAGTGGCCTCCACAATTTTGGCGGCGCTGGTAAATGCGGCTTCCGGATCACCGTCACGACGGGCTTCTTCGGCTTCTCCGTTTGCGATTAGGTCAGCCATCTTTGCGGTGTGGCCAGCAGTATTCTCTGCGTCGCTTTTTCGTTCCCACTCGACTTTGACTGCCTTTTTAGCCTGCATGACCGCCCAGGTTGAGGTGCCAACAACGGCTACCTGCTTACGTACGGTGGGGCCGTCTGACCACTGCATTTCTTTGCCTTCCGGAGCGCAGTCGATGGAAATAACGTCTGAAATGCCAGGCATTTCCAGGGCGGCGTCGGCGTTGAAGGACGCCAGGGTCATGCCGAAGGCCGGCGGATGAATGATGCCAGCGATGAGCGTTCCTTCTTTCATGACGTCGAGGCCGAAAAGGGGCTTCCCAGTCACAATCTTACGAGCGTCTACGTTCTTGGTGTCCTGGCCGATGATCTTGAAGTCCTTCGGGTCTTTCAATTCAACTTCTTCTGGTACATCCAGCGTAGCGGCCAGGGCGGCCACTTCGCCATAACTGACACTCTTACCGGAGCCGTCGTGGTGAATCATCCCTTTTTCTGTGCGCAGTTCCGAGGCGTCAACTTCCAACTTTTGGGCGGCGGCACTGATCAGCATGGCACGGGCCGTGGCACCGGTTTTACGCAGAGGCTCCCAACCCTGACGAATGGATTGGCTGCCCCCGGCGATCTGACGGCTGAAATTTTCTGTATCCAGTTTGCCTTGCTCAACGATGACGTTGTTCCAGTCAACGTCAAGTTCTTCGGCAATGAGCATTGGCATTGACGTTTTGACGTTCTGGCCAATTTCCGGATTAGGGTTGATGATGGTGGTAATACCATTTTCGCCAATCTTCAGGTACCCGTTCAATTGGGTCCACTGTTCGGGCATTTTTAGTTCGGGGGCCATCATGACAACGGCCTCTTTTGGTTCGCAAGACATCAGGAAGTTGAAGCCTAGCATGAAGCCGCCACCGGCGGCGGCGGAGACTTTTAGGAAGTTTCTACGATTCTGGTTAGCAGACATTTTTTATAAATTATAGCCACGATGTAGTGAATGGGAGAGTAGTTGAATGGGAGAACAGCTACCGCAAGTAACTGGTGACGCATTATTCACACATTCTCTAATTCATTTATTCACTCAGGCGCGGACGCAGGTGCAAAAGAAAAGGATGAAGAGCAAGGAAAGGAGGCCGTTAGCTCAACTTCCCAGCCGCGGTCTTAACGGCTGCATGGATACGGGTGTAAGTACCGCAGCGACAGATGTTGCCAGCCATTCCCGCATTTATGTCCTCATCCGTTGGGTTCGGAATGTTGTTGAGCAGGGAGGCGGCACTCATGATCTGTCCTGCCTGGCAGTAGCCGCACTGGGGAACGTCGTGCTCAAGCCAAGCCTGCTGCACGGGGTGTTCACCGTTTTCAGATAAGCCCTCGATGGTGGTTACTTTATAGCTGCCCTCGCTGACTTTGCTGATGGGCTGTTGGCAGGAGCGCATCGCGACACCATCGATGTGGACGGTGCATGCACCGCACTGGCCGATACCACAGCCGAATTTAGTACCCACATAACCGAGTTCATCGCGGATGACCCACAGCAGTGGAGTGTCGGGGGCAGCATCCACTTGATGGTCTTTGCCGTTTACGGAAATGGTATAGTTAGCCATGAATGATTGAATGTAT
>JBGCFZ010000158.1:0-4101 GCA_045110355.1 Lewinella sp.
AACCCCCTGTTTCCGTCAGGATCAAACGCAACCCCCTGTTTCCGTCAGGATCAAACGCAACCCCCTGTTTCCGCTACACCACAAAAGCCCCTAATGCAGAGGAGCCTCCGCGACACAAGTTTCCACCTATCCTCAAAAAAAATTCTCCCTCCATGCAGCACATCCCCCCACCTTCCGGTCTACTCCCCGAATCCAATCCCGAATAAATGCGTTTTTCCCTATTTCTACTACTGTTGCTCCTGGCCCTAACCGGATGTTATAAAGATTTCGAAGACCTCACCACCTCGACGAGTGAAAGAGAACCCAACATAACTTTCGGTGAGTTAACCGCTTCGGCAAAAGGCCGGGTGATTAGTGAAGACGGCACACCAATTGCCGGCGCACGCATCACCAATTTCAGCCGTTCTGTATTTTCCGACGAAAACGGCAACTACGATTTTTCAGATTTCCTGATCGATGTAGACGGCGGCACTAACTTTTATATTTCCAGTGATGGTTATTTTGAAGAATGGCGTAAATTTTATCCCGAAGGTGGCTCCCTCCATCTTTTCGACATCGTCATGAACGAACGCCAGGCCCAGGGAACCATCAACGCCAGTACCGGCGGTACTTTTACCCGTGATGGGGTCAGCCTTACCATTGAACCTGGTTCCGTCATGGCTCCTGGTGGTGGCTTTTTTAACGGAGACATCAACGTAACAATACATTACGATGATCCCGCTTCCTTTTCCGACATTGCCCAAAGTGCTGCCAACATATCTGCCTGGTACAATAATCAGGAAGTGGAATTGGCGACCTTCGGTATGGTAGAAGTAGAAATCACCAATGAGCAGGGACAACGCCTGCGGCTCAGTCGGGAACAGCCCGCGACGCTGGAAATGCCCATCCCTCCTTCCCTCCAGAGTTCAGCGGGAGACTCCTCCAATATATTTTTCTGGCAACTACAGGAACTACAGTGGCAATTCCTTAGCCAGCCCACTATCCGCGGCGGGAACATCCGCGCCAATATTTTCGGCTCCGGCCTCTACAACTGCGACGTGCCGTATGAACGTGCCACCATTTGTGGTCAATTAGTGACGCCCGACGGCCTCCCCCTGGTTAGTCAACCGTTCTCTCTTTCCATCGCTGATGGTGCCTTTGTTTTTTCGTTCTACAGCGATAATCGTGGCCGCTTCTGCGCCCGGGTTGCCCGAGATCAAGTGTTACAAATTCAACTGCCCAACCCTTGTAACCCCGACGAAATACTGCTCTCCATCGACCTTGGCCCCTACCCCGAAGGCACTACCGAGATCGGAAACATCGTCCTCGATCTTCCGCTAACCCATAAACCGGTGATCGTCACTAAATGTGAAGACGACAGCCCCTTTACCGATGAGGATGGCCTCCTATGGATCAGCGGCTATGGCACGGGCATCCCCTACCCCCTGAACCCCGACGGCCTCACCTTGCTCCCTTTACCCGATTGCGGTACGGCTATTAGCTACCAGTTGCAAGCTGTCGATGATGACCTGCGTCAGACTTCCTCCCTGGTTGGTGTGTCGAATTCAGACCTGTCTGCGCTCAACCTCGTAGTTTGCGGCGACCTGGAAGCAGACGAATCCTTCACCGCAAGTATTGATGGTGGCCCGGTGCTGAACATGAGTAGAGGCAGCTACCTGCTCCGGCAAAATGCCCAAGGAGAACAAGGGCATCAGTTTTGGGGCGAAAACATCACGGGCACAGATACAACCGAGTTTTTTATAAGTCTCCCGGTGCTGGAGGTCACTACCTACGGCGCTCCCGACGCCACAGTTGTAGGTTTCGGCTACCAGCCCGGGCTTTCTTATAGCTTACTTTGTGACAACAACTGCTCGGGTATGACCATCGACATCACTGCTACCGGCCCTGGCCAAAGTTGGGTCGAAGGCACTTTCTCCTTTGTCGCCAACCAGATAAACAATGACACCCAAACCGTATTAGCCACCGGCCTTCCCATCACCGGCACCTTCCGCCTAAATCGTTAATCCCTTGACTATCTCCACCATTATTGAAGGTTGCCGGCGGGGCCGGGCGGACTGCCAGCGAGAGCTGGTAGTTCGCTATTCTCCGCAACTCATGGCGGTTGCCCGCCGCTACGCCCCCAATAACGCAACGGCCAAAGACGTACTACAGGACAGCCTGGTCCGCATCCTCCAAAAAATCGACCAGTATGCAGGCACCGGTTCCTTTGAAGGGTGGATGCGGCGGGTCGTTGTCAGCGTTGCCCTCAAGCAATTAGACCGCAAGTGGGTTCGCCGTGAGGTGTCCGTTGCGGAGCAACGAGACAATCAGTCGGTGGCCCCCGTAGCACTAGACCAGCTGGCCACCGAAGACATCATGCGCTGTATCGACGGGTTGCCCGACGGTTACCGACAGGTCTTCAACCTCTATGCCATTGAAGGCTACAACCACCGTGAAATTGCCCAGATGATCGGTGTTTCCGAAAGTACCTCCCGCTCCCAGTACAACCGGGCCCGCAAAACCTTGCAAACCATATTGACCGACCGTAAAATTGCCCTGAAGCATGCAAAATAATGAACTAGAACAGGGGCTCCGTGACCGAATCTACGACTACGAAATGCCCGTCGACACTGATCAATTATGGCTTGATGTGCAGGCCGACCTTCAACCGAAAAAGAAACGCCGCGGCCTGATTTGGTGGTGGCTGCCCGGACTCCTCCTAATGGGAAGTCTGGGCTGGTTCGCTTTGGGCCTGCTGGAAGGAGATACGGCGCGGACGCAGGATGCAAAGGCCGTTGAAGTGCCAGCCACGCCCCCCATGGCCAGCATTGATCAGGCACCAAAAAATGCTACTTCTGGAAGCGAATCAGCGACTGCAACTGCCCCTGGCGCAGTTGATCACGCTGACTTTTCGGAAAGTCGTAGCAAAGCACCATTAGCCAATAGCAAGACCACCAAACTGACCCCAACATCCATTGCCCCCACCGCTCCTTCCACCTCTTCCTTTGCACCTGCGGCCGCGCCTGAACAATATAACCAGACAACACCAGCGCTCCCAAAAGAAGAATACCTGACCTCAATGGTCGCACGCCCCACTGCAATAACCTCAACGACCAACAACCTCGCTGAAGTAAATCGGCAGCAACTTGCAGCTCCCCACATCGAAGCCTTACCCGTGGCCTTGCTGCCTAAGCAGTTCTACGACCCCGAAACCCCACCCTTCTCCGAGCTAAAAGATCCAACCTGTCCCGTCTTCACCAAGCGGAGGAAGGCCCAGTGGAGCATCGGTGCAGCGGGGATATACAGTGAACCGGTGCGTGAAATCACACCAATCAACACAGATCAGGTTGGCCAGCGCAACCGGAATCTTAAGGTCGAGACTCCGCTCAACGCCGTTACCGGCCAGCTGCTGGTTGGCTACGAAACCGGTAGTGGCTTCAGCCTGCGCAGCGGCCTGGGGTACACCCGGATCAACAGCGTTGCCGAAGTCACCATTGACACGACCATAACCACCGTTGGCACCGGCATATCAGAGATCATCATCAATGGTCCGGGGGATACTACTTTCATCACCGGAATAGTAGAGCGTCGGGTTACCACCACTGGTACCTCGCGTTACTACAACCGACTATCGACCATCGACGTACCCATCCTGCTAGGCAAAACCTTTAGAGCGGGCAAATGGCGCTTTAGTGTAGAGGCGGGTCCCGTCTTTAATATTATCACCAGCGGCAGCGCACGGTATCAATTGGCCGACGGTTCCTTCAGCACCCGCGCCGACAACGAGGGCCTGTTCCGAAATCGCCTCTCTGGCCTGGGTTGGCAAGGGAGCCTCTCCGCAAACTTCCAGGTCTTACCTAAACTGGATATTGGCCTTGGCGTCAATGCCTTCCAACAGCCCAAAGGTGGCTTCGAAATCGCTGATTCACCAACGAGCACGAGGTATACACTCTATGGTGTGCGCCTGGGTATTAAGCGGTATTTCTGATTTGCCTCCGCTGGCCATCAGACGGTTCGGAAGAATTAAACTAATACTGTAATGGTTACCTTTAGAAGAGTATCTTGCGGCCCGCAAGAACTCAACGAATGCTCCCCTCCCACTACCACCAATACTGGTCCCAA
>JBGCFZ010000159.1:0-7900 GCA_045110355.1 Lewinella sp.
CAGGTCGATTCTGTCGCATTAAATGCTGGTGAATTTTGCCTGCTGGCAAGGCGCTTGAACCGGAATTTAGCCGTAGCTAAATGAGGATTCAAGCAACGCAGCCAGCGGGTAAAAGACGCCGCAGTTAATGTGACAAGATCGACCTGACAAAGCACTAGTCCCGAACAAAGTTAATTTCCTCCATCAACTTGAACTTCCCACTTTTCAGTTTTACCAACACATCATACTCAATGAAATTTGAAACGGACAAGGCCCATTCATCGTCCGGCAATTCCCGACCGAAGCGCTGCTGGTAGGCTTCCTTTACTTCCGCTGCGAAAAAGGTTTTTTTCTCCAAGCGGTCAATGACGTACAACACTGCGGCGTCGGATTTATGGAAGACGTGTTTGGTCATTCCGTGCAGGGCCAGAAAAAGGTTCAGCGCAGCGGCGTAAAAAGCAATTCCGGGCAAGAGAAAGCCAGCGGCGACACTAACCGCACCGATCGTTTTATCAACCGCCGAAAAAGCATCTTTCAGGTCCCTGAGCTTAAACCGGCCCAGATTATTCAGGCTTTCTTGGGTGGCAGTCACCGATTTATCGCTGTAAATAACACCACTTATCTCACGTGTCGTATCTGGTGGAGCCGGTCCCGTTTCCAACAGAACAACCTCCGTTAGCGCAGCAATAACGTTGTCGTCAGTGGGCAGGCCCAGGTTATTCAGCACTTTACGCGCCTCCTCCGTTAACGCATCATTTTGTAGTGACATATCAGCTTATTTTTTCACCTGCATAGAACAGGTGATAATCCTCCTTACTCGCTCCTTCGCGGACGGCAGCAGAAAGTGCCTCCCGAAAAGTCTTGGTAATATCGTTGGGGTACAATTGGTAGAAACGGTAAAAAGCTCCCGCAAACTCCGTGCCGTGGTTTGATTTTAATTCGTTCACCGTACCGATCACGTACAGGTCGTTGGTACTAATGGCCATCGCCGTGCGTTCCGTGTAACAAGCATTAAGTAACACGACGCGCAGGCGATCTTCCACTCGACTGGTGATGTCACGGAACATTCTCCGCAGGTCCCCCGTCGTTTTTTTGTCCGGCTGGGGGCTGTTACGACGATGAAACAAGAGCCCGTCCGTTGCGCCGTGGCCAATGAAGTGGAGAACGTCCGGCGTTTCCTCGGCCGTGGCCTCCATCAGGATGTCTTCACTCAGTGATCCGCGCGTTTTAAATATGGTATCCGCTTTTCCGGAGTTGGCCCGAGTGAGGATCAGCCCCAGCTCATTCCCTACGGGAATTTCGTCCGTCCCCTGCGGATGAGAAACAACAATCAGCGCCCGGCAGGAAACATGACGCTGTTGCGGTATTTTATCCGCCAGATCAGTGAGTACGTCCTTCCCTTCAGCGACAGCCCGAAGTGGCAACTTGCCGTCTTTTTCATAAGGAACAAATACGCCTTCTTTCCGGATAAAAAGTTCCCCGGCAGGCGCTTCCTCCAGCAGGCTTTTGAGCCAGATTTCCGTCGCTTTCCGCTCACAGAAAACTTCGTAACAGGCTTCCCTGAGGTTCATCCGTACCGCAAAGAGGTTCTTATTGTCCTCATCGACAATCAGTATGCCGTAGCGCCACAGGTTCCGTAGTTCAGTCTTTCGACCAAGCCTACAGATGAAAGCGTGAAGTGCCGCCTTATTAACAAAGTCGGGCCTGATCTGGAAATGAAGCACCTCCGGTTGATCCAGCGCCCAGCCCGTAAAGTTAGCCGGTTCGCGCTGTGGCAGGTACTGCGGAAAAACGTAGAGGTCTTCCGGGTTACGCTCATTAACGACGACGCCTTCTTCCTGTTCCGAAGTCACGGAAAAACAAAGCCGATTCTCCTGCATGAAATTCAGAAAAAGCCATTTATCTTTTTCGCTGTAGGTTTCGTCATTCGTGTCGAAGGCGGCAAAAATATCCTCGGCGGTCACCTGACCGTTCATCCTGATCCAGGACTTTCGGATGTTCTTCCGGTCCAACGGCCGGTAAATCGCCTGCAATGCCCATCCCTGATCAACGATAATATCGGCTCCTTCCTCTCCCTCCCCAGCATGGCGGGTGTTATTGATGACGTAGCAATATCCGGCCGACTGCAAAAAATCCAACAGGTACTTACGCGCATCGGCCTCCACCACACCGTTTGGCACACAAATTTTCTCCTCGAAATACCTGGCGGTTATCCGCTGCTCCTTATCCTCACCAGCACCGTCATTGTCGATGAACCACTGGCGGACCTCCAGCCAGGTTTGGGGAAAGTGCATGTTGTAACGGGGCAGTTCTTTCCCGAGGGCAACGATGACATCCAGCAACTCGTCAATATTATACCCGCTGATGGCATCAACGTGCAAAAAGCGGCCGTTCAGCTGCTGCCGGGCGTATTGGAGTAAATTTTCGTCGGCGGATGCGTAATCAACCACCCCACCGGGATCGATTTTATCGTACTTGTTCTGGACGATGACGAAGGTATCGTGTTTGCTTTTATCCCGCTGAATGGCGTGGAAATATGGTAACTGATGCTTTTGCTCCAGTCCACCCACTGTGCGATCGTTTCCCTCCTCTCCGTTACGGGCCATTTGTTCGTAGCGCGGGTCAAAAACGAGCAGCTGCACGGCTTCGTCGGCAAAAAACAGGCGGTGGGTGGCGCCGTAGATGTCCTGACCACCAAAATCCCAGTAGCTGAAGGTAATGTCGTTGTGTTCGAAATCCCCGATCAGGATGCCGTGGGTGGTCTCGTGCTCGTCTGTACAGGTACAGGCCAACGCATCGGTGTTCGCTAATGCGCACTGTATGGTTGATTTTCCGACGTCTCCGTTGCCAGAGATGAGAAGTTTTACCCGCTTACTAACACCACTACCTTTAGCCAGTTCCCGAAACCATACGCTGACCCCTTCCAACGAATCATTGGTGCACAGGTAGCTGGGGCAGTTGCGCGGCATACAGCCACTGAGGTACAGCCGTTCCAACGGACTGTGCTGCAGCACCTCCCCCGGAAGGCCCTTAAGTTTCACGCAGTCGATCAGTTCGAGGGTGTCGAGGGCGGGCAGGGGCGTATTGATTTCCAGCGTTTCCAGGTGGGCGGCGGCGCGCAGGTGCAAGGAATGGAGGGAGGAGCAGGGGCCGGAGAGCGCCAGCTTTTTGATCTCACTCCGGCTGAGGTCCAGGAACTGAAGTTTCGGGCAGCCGGATGCGGGTAGTTTTAGTTGGGTCAGGCCGGAGTCGGTGATCTCCAGCCGTTCCAATTGGTCCGTAGCACCAGCGAAGACAACCCGCCGCAGGCGGGGGCTGTAGCTGAGGTCTACGCGGCGGAGCTTCGTCCAGCCAGCCGGAATCGTCAGGCTGGTGAACATATTATCGCCGATGAGCAGGTCTTCCACGTCGCAAAAGGCCGCGTCTTCCAGCCATTTCAGGTCGGAGACGTGCTGCCCGCGAAGGGAGAGGCCAACAACCCGGTCACCGTCCAAACAGTACCGGCAGGCGTCCGCAATTTTACGGCCATACCGAAAGAAGCCCCGCCTGCCGACGTGGCTTTCATCGATAAAAACATCGGGATCAAGACCAAGCTGTTGCGCCAGCTGACGGATGGCCTGGGGGTGTTGGGCGGTGGTTGCGGACATGGCAAGAGGGGTAAAGACAAATGGCGTGCCGGAGTCTTCGGAAACAAGTCCTACCAACACCAGCACGCTCAGGACGGTAAGAATACCGCTTTTTGTCCGTTTAGGCAAACGGAACAGGAGCCTGCGGCTGTTCGGGAACGCTTCCCTCCGGAAAACGAACGCGAGCTGGGGCCAAGACCAGCCGGAAACCGATGTTGTTGTTCCGGTTCTCGGGGTCGTTGTTGTTGCGATTCGACAAGCGGCAATTCTGCGCGGAATTGATCCACGAGCCGCCGCGCAGCACACGGTTCGGCCGTTGTGCCGGGGCACCGGTATAAAGATAGCCCTCCTCAAGGTGAGTATAACAATTTGCCCTTCGCATAGAAGTCGTCAGACGGAGTTTTTTGCCGACTGCGTCAGGCAAAAACGCTACGTCAGGCGGCCCAAAAGGCCTTGGGCGGCCGTCAGCCCAATTCTTTTAGCCTGGCGGAGCCGGATAAAAGTTGGTCTGACGGCTTCGTCCGTGTAATTCGTTATTCACACCTCCTAAAGGCTTCTCGTCTGATTTCTGCCAAAAATCGTATTTTTAATGCTGCGGGCACTGCACAGTAAAATCGATTTAATTAGCTCCTCCTGCGGCACACCGCCCCCTGCAGTCGTTCGCGGCCTGACGGCACGCCACTCCCCGCAGGGCCCGCCGGCCTTACTCGCCTGCCCGAACTGGGGCCAAGACCAGCCGGAAACCGATGTTGATGCTCCGGTACTCGGGGTCGTCGCCGTTGCGATACGACAAGCGGCAAAACTGCGCGGAATAGATCCACGAGCCGCCGCGCAGCACACGGTTCGGCCGATCTTTCGTAGCTTTTATTGCAGCCGGATCTGTACTCCCTCGCTCTTGCCTTTCCCGATAAATTTTGCCATCATAAGCATCTGCGCACCATTCTTCAACATTACCACTCAGGTCATACAGGCCAAGAACATTGGCCTGCTTGCGGCCTAACGGGTGCGTATTCCTATTTGAATTACTTCTATGCCACCCAACTTTCCCCAACTCATCTCCATCAGCATACTCCGGGTACAAGTCAGCAGTGGCGGAGGTCAGGTCAAATGCTTGCGGGGCGAGGTGGCCACCCTTTGCGGCATACTCCCACTCCGCTTCGGTGGGCAGCCGAAAGGCGTAGCCAGCCCATGCTATGTTTTCTTTCAATAGCCGATTGATACGAGTCAGGAAGGCTTCCGGTGGACCATCCTTTTGGGAACCATCCACTATATCGTGCCAGGAGACGTTTTCTACCGGTAGGTTCGGACCTTTAAAATCAGACGGATTACGACCTGGAAAGACCGCTTCCCATTGGGCTTGGGTGACGGGGAAGGTGCCGATGTAGAAGGGCTCCTCGAAGCGGATCTCATGCACCGGTTGCTCATTCTCGTAGGCTTTCTCCGAATTACTCCCCATTAGGAAACGGCCGGGTTTGACCAGGGTGAGGTGAAACACCGCCTTCCCCGGGGCTTCGCCGAGGGACAATGCAATGTTTTCTGGAAGGTAGTCAGGCATGGGAGGTTTTAGCGCTGTGGTGACAATGATAAGGAAAAGTCCGTGGAAAGACGGTGAATATTGTTGGACAAAATCATGAGACGGCTTTAGTACGAACAATTATGAATTCCTCCGCTCGGGGGAAACTGGTCTTGGCCTTTTTGCCGTTGGCAAAACATCAGGCTCTGCAAGCCCTCCAACCTCCCCTGCACCTGCGGCCGCGCCACCTCCGAAAGTATCAGCGCAGCCAAAAAAAATATCGCCCCCCACCAACAATTCCCCGCTGAATACGATTAACAAACGACTACTCCTACAATTGTCATACATTAGATCAATTCAAACCAAAAGCACAGATGTTTAGATTATTCCTCCTGCTGGCCCTTTTCGCCAGCTCCACCCTGGTCTTCGCCCAGGAAAGCGACGCTCCGATGGGCGCAGAAAAGAAAGACGAGAAGAAAGAAAAGAAAGACCCGTACAAGGAATTACTGAAGGACGCCGAGGTCCAGGAAGGCCTGTTCGACGTCATCAGTAAAGACGGCAAACTGATGTTTGAGCTGCCCATGGCATTGCTCGATGAAGAGATCCTGATCGTCAGCCGGATCAAGGGCTTCGTTAAGGGGCTGAACTTCGGTGGTGCCGGCACCAAAAGCCGCCCGCAGCAGGTGGTCCGCTGGCAAAAACACGGTAAAAAGCTACTACTGCGCAGCGTGAGCTACAACAGCGTGGCCAATGCCGACGAGCCCGTCTACGAGTCCGTACGCAACAACAATTTCGAACCCATCGTTGGGGCTTTCGACATCAAAGCCTACGGAAAAGACAGTATGTCCGTAGTGGCCGACGTGACCAGTTTTTTCACTACTGACGTGACGATGATCGGCGCCATGAGCGACCGCCAGCGCAAGGCCTTTGGCATCAAGGGGTTGGATAAATCCCGAAGCATGGTGATGTCCACCAAGGCTTTCCCCAGCAATGTGGAAGTCCGCCACGTACTAACCTATAACGGCAGCAGCCTACCCGACAACCGGGTAACCGGTACGATGTCGGTAGAGATGAACCAGAGTTTCATCCTTCTGCCAGCGGAACCCATGCGCCCCCGCGCCTTCGACGCCCGGGTCAGTTATTTCAGCATTCGCCAGACCAATTACAGCGCCGACGCGCAACGCGCCGAGCAGCAGCGGTTCATCACCCGCTGGCGCCTTGAACCCGTTGACATGGAAGCCTGGAAACGCGGCGAAGTAGTCGACGTGAAAAAGCCCATCGTTTACTACATCGACCCCGCTACCCCGGAAGATTGGGCCCCCTACATCGCACAGGGGGTTGACGACTGGGCCAAGGTCTTCGAATCCATTGGCCTGAAGAACGCCATCATGAGCAAGCGTGCGCCAACCAAGGCTGAAGACCCGGACTGGAGCCCGGAAGACGTTCGTTACAGCGTCATCCGCTACGTAACCACCGATATCCAGAACGCCCAGGGGCCACACGTTCACGACCCACGCACCGGCGAGATCCTGGAATCAGACATCATCTGGTACCACAACGTGATGAACCTACTGCGCAACTGGTACCTGATCCAAACCGCCGCCGTTAACCCGGAAGCCCGTACCCCTAAATTCAAGAAAGAAGTGATGGGTGAACTGATCCGCTTCGTGGCTGCGCACGAGGTGGGCCACACCCTCGGCCTTCCCCACAATATGGGCAGTTCTCCGGCCTACACCGTCGCCCAGTTGCGTAGCCCTGGCTTTGTGCAGAAAAACGGAACCGCGCCCAGCATCATGGACTATGCCCGCTTCAACTACGTGGCACAACCGGAAGACAAAGGCGTTGGCCTGCATCCCAATATCGGCCCTTACGACTACCATTCTATTGAGTACGGCTACAAACCAATGCCCGATGCAGACAGTTGGGCAGCGGAGCGCCCAATGCTGAACAAAATGATCAAAGCCAAGGCCGACGATCCGCGCTTCCGCTTCGGTATTGCTGATCGAATTGACCCCAGTGCCCAAACGGAAGACCTCAGCGACGATGCCATACTGGCCTCCGACCTTGGGATTAAGAACCTGAAGCGTATTGTCCCTAAACTGAATGAGTGGATGGCTGAGGACGGTGAAGACTTCGACAACCTCGAAGAAGTCTACAATAACGTCATCGGGCAGCTGCGTCGGTATACCGGCCATGTATCCAGTAATGTAGGTGGTGTTTACGGCTGGCAGCGGACGAGCGACGAAAACAAGGTGGTGTACGAAACGGTCCCCGCCGCAAAACAGAAGGCCGCCGTCGACTTCATCAACCGTCAGATCTTTAAAACGCCGGAATGGTTGCTTGACAAGACCATCCTTAGCCGTATCTCCGCCAGTGGCGTAGCCGATAAGATCGAAGGCCTACAGGCCTCCGCACTACGTAACCTGATGAACACCGACCGCCTCAACCGGCTGGCCGAGCAGCAGGCACTGAACAAGAACGCCTATGGCCTGATGGACCTGATGAACGAAACCAAAGCTGGCGTTTTCACCGAAGCTAATACGAATTCGGCCTTTGGTCGTACGCTACAAGCCAATTACGTTGACGGGGTCGCCAGCCTGCTGGACAACGATAAGGCGGATGCTGATGTGAAGGCTGCGGCCCGGGCTACGCTCGCTGGTTTGCAGTCTGCGGTTCGTTCCGGTGCTTCCGGGCAGAACCTGGTGAGTGGCCACAAGATGGAATTATCGCATAAGATCGATGTTGCCCTTAAGGGGATCGAGGCTATGATGGGGAAGGGGAA
>JBGCFZ010000160.1:0-12376 GCA_045110355.1 Lewinella sp.
TACACCCAGACTTCTCCGGGACGTGGAGAAACTGGCGCTGACATTTCCGGTATCCCAGTTGATGCCATTAAGCGTATTGAAATCCTCCGCGACGGTGCCTCCGCTCAATACGGTTCGGATGCCATCGCTGGTGTAATGAACGTCATCCTGAAGGATGAGGCCGATGGTGGTTCCTTTACCCTCCGCACGGGTATTACCAGTGAAGGTGATGGGGAGATGTATGGCATTGCACTCAACAACGGTTCTAGTCTTGGACGCGACGGCTTCATCAACTATACCCTTGACCTAAGCAAGACCAACCTCGCTAACCGCCCAGGTACTGTGAGTGCTGAAGGTGAAGCAGGTGACTTTGGTGCTCCTCTTGCTGACGTGCAGAGCTTCCTTGCCGCTTATCCCGACGCTCGGAACATCAACGGCTCTCCGGAAACAACTGCTTCCAAGATTGCCGTTAACTTCGGCAATAACCTGACGGAAAACACTGAAATCTATGGTGACGCCGCTTACATCTACAAGCGCGTCAACTCTTTCGCCAACTACCGTACCCCTTACTGGCGTACCGAAGAGTCTTTCCCTTACCTCGCAGACTTCTTCCCCGACGGACCCAACGGTGAGTACATCGGTTATGTGCCTACTTTTGAAGGCCTCCTGAATGATTATAATGCTACCCTTGGTTTCCGGACCAAGAAGAACGGTTGGATTGCTGATTTGAGCTTTACCGTTGGTGGCAACCAGCAGACCTACAAGGTCAACAACTCGCACAACCGTAACGAGGTGCTGGTTCCTAACTGGGTAGACGCGAATGAGGATGGCGTGCAACAACCAAGCGAAGTTACTTTCGCTCAGAGATACCGTGAGAACAGCCCCATTACCTTCGATCCAGGTGGTACTCGCTTCACGCACACCGTTGGTAACATCGACATCACGCGTCGCCTTTCCGATAAAGTAGGTATTGCTTTCGGTTCCGAGTTCCGCAACGAGAATTTCACCATCATCGAGGGTGAGCTTTCCAGCTACGAAGCCGGTGGTGCTGACTCCTTTGCAGGTGCTGACCCCCGTAACTCCGGTAAATTCAACCGCTACAACTTCGGTGGTTACGCTGATGCTGCCTTTGACTTCACCGACGACTTCCTGGTGAACGCTACCGTTCGTTTGGAGAACTACTCTGACTTTGGTAACGCCTTCGTTTATAAGGTTAGCTCACGCTACAAGTTTAACGAAGACAAGATCACCCTACGTGCATCTTTCTCTACCGGTTTCAAAGCCCCGACCCTGCACCAGATCTTCACCCAGAAGGCACAGTACAGTTTCGTTCCTGGCCAAGGTATCCAGGTTGGCGGCCTTGTCAATAACGTAAGTCGTGAAGCACGCCTCCTCGGCCTGCCTTCCCTCGATCCTGAGAAGTCTACCAACTTCACCTTAGGTGTAGGTCTGCGCCCATCTGATGACCTGAGCATCACGATTGATTACTACAATATTGCCGTAGAAGATCGGATCATCTTGTCTACCGAGATTGGAGGTACGGACGGTGGCGGCACCGAGCTGGATCAGATCCTATCTGACAACAACCTGTCTGACCTAAGCTTCTTTGTGAACGGTCTTGATACGCGGACTTCTGGAATCGATTTCGTAGCCAACTACCGTGGCCTCAAGCTTGGTGAGAATGCCCTCAACGTTAATCTTTCCGGAAACTACGTCCTCCAAAACGAGCGTGACGGAGCGGTTAAGAACCCAGAAATTGTAGCCAATGCTGGCCAAAGTGTTGCCAACCAGACCCAGGAAGCTCTTTTCTTCACTTCTCGTCCTGAGTTCAAGGCTATCCTTGGTCTTAGCACTGATTTCGGTAAGTTGGGTGTTTCCCTGAACAACACCGTATTTGGCCCTACTACTTTCTACCAGCAGGGCCTTGATGCTGGCATCTTTACGGAGTTCAGTACCAAGGTCGTAACCGACCTAGCCCTCAACTACGGCATTACTGAAAAGACCACGCTCTCCCTGAACGTCAATAACCTACTCAACGTACTTCCTGAATGGGAATTCAAGTCTGAGACTTCTGGAGACAGCCGCCTGCAGGATACCGAATTCCTCCAGAACCAGTCTAATCTGATCACCTTCAACCAGCGTTACTCGCAGATGACCTATGATGGCTACCACTTCAGCCAGTTGGGTACGATGCTTAGTGCTGCACTGAACGTTCGGTTCTAGTTAAGTTTTCAGGTAGTCAAGTTGTCGGGTTTTCGCTCGATAGGTTTGCCTTACTTGCATGAATTACGCCCCCGTCAACAGTTGTTGGCGGGGGCGTTTTTTTGGCGGGGACGCGGGTGCGAAGGAAGCTATAGAAGCAGTGTAAAAGAGCAACGCAGCTAAAGCCGGGGCTACACTTGCTCCTCTACCATTCCCCGCACCTGCGGCCGCGCAAAAATCGGGTAAGAGATGAAGGAGAAGATATTTACCATCTCCGGTCTCATCGTCCTCTCATACCACCGGACGTACGCTCGTATCACGGCGGTTTCCTTGAGCGTGTAGTCTTATGCAGATCGTCCTATCGCCATTAGTCCCTGCGCGGTTTTACCCGAAGAGGCAAGTTGGTGGCGCGTGCGCAGGTGCAATTAATGTTTAAGAAAGCATGCTATAATCGATGAAAGACGGGTAAATGACTGCCAGGACATGGCTAAAAAACAATAGTTAGAAATTGCTAAGAGTATGTGAATTAATGAAGGACTCATCCGTTCGGGACGTGCGATATTTGATTCATCATCACTTTTAGATTTGTCGGTAGCCATGAGATTAGTCTTATTCATTTCCCTTTTCCGGGTAGGGAGGCCAGCACAGTGGTATGCTATCAGAGGTCGACACTTTCTGCCAGTCCGGATCACAGGAGTGAAAAGAATCCTGTTCACGTTGCTGGGCCTTCTCTGGCTTACCTTGGCCCATGCCCAGCACGAGCTTCAACTTTACGTTGCCGCAGACGGGAGCGCGGCGTACCGGTCAATACAAGCCGCCATTGACGACACCAAGGCTTTCCCTTCCTCCCGGATCACCATCTTCATCAAGGCTGGTGTCTACGAGGAAAAAGTAAAAGTACACGCTTGGAATAACCTGCTAACCCTAAAGGGAGAAGGTGCTGCAAACACCATCCTCCGCTGGGACGACCACTTTACCAGCATCGGCCGGGGGCGCAACAGCACTTTTCATACGCCTACGCTCCTTGTTCAGGGAGCTGGTTTTCGGGCCGAAGACCTGACGATTGAAAACTCCGCCGGGCCGGTGGGGCAAGCGATTGCCTTGGCAGTAGAAGCGGATAATTGCGAGATCATCCGTTGTCGTCTGCTGGGCAATCAGGACACCCTCTACGCAGCTGGTGCAAACGCCCGGCAGTACTATAGTCACTGCTATATCGAGGGTACGACGGACTTTATTTTCGGCGGAGCCACGGCACTCTTCGAGGATTGCGTTGTCCACAGCAAAGCCAATTCCTACGTGACTGCGGCCAGTACGCCGCAGGGTGCCCGCTATGGCTTTGTGTTTCTCAACTGCCGCCTGACGGCGGCACCCGGCGTAAACAAGGTTTACCTCGGCCGCCCCTGGCGAGACTACGCCAAAACCGTTTTCGTGGGCTGTACCCTGAGCGAGCACATACTTCCTGAGGGGTGGGACAACTGGGGCAGCACAAAAAAAGAAACCTCCTCCTTTTACGCCGAGTACGGTAATTCTGGTCCGGGAGCCGCCGCGGGGAACCGGGTGGCCTGGAGCCACCAGCTTTCCCGCCGGCAAGCCAAAAGATATCGAAAACAGCTGATCCTCACATCACCTTAGCTTCCGAAACATTCCTGGGAGCCACCATTCCGATGGTTATTTCAGGCTTTCAGTAACAACTTAGTACCCACTACCATGCGCTTTTCCTTAGCAATTTTTGCCATGCTCATTATTCTGTCCGCCTGTGGGTCTCCTGCAAGCGCTCCTGCAGCAAGTCATCAGTTCACCGTTACCAACAACACGCCAATTGACCGAATGGACGAACTCGTCCGCCTCGATGCTGAACAACTCGCCAGCAAATTTGGTATCGCCGATTGGCAGAAAGCCGTATTCACCATCGGAGACCAAGCCGTCCCTTTTGAATACTTTGCCGGAACGGGCAAAGAAGCCGCTGCTAAAGTTGGCCTGCTGCTGAGTACCAGCGCTGGAGAAAGCAAGGCCATTACCCTACGGCCTCTTTCCGCCACCGAAGCCGCCCCGGTTTTCCCCAAGCGAACGCAGGCCGAGATCTCGCATAAAACCGGTGGCTACTGGGAAGAGCGCGAATACAAGGAGGGGACTTTTAAAAACGTGGATCATCTGAGCGTACCCCCCGAGCATACCGACCATTCTTGGTTCATCCGGTACGAAGGGCCGGGTTGGGAGTCTGACCTGGTGGGCTACCGTTTTTACCTGGACTGGCGCAATGCGACTGATATTTTTGGTAAAAAAACCCGTGACATGGTACTGCAGCAGGTTGGGCAAGATGGTTTCGATTCTTACCACGAACCGGCGGATTGGGGGCAAGACGTCCTGAAAGTAGGCAAGTCTTTGGGCGTTGGGGCCTTGGGGGCCTGGCTGGGCGACCACGCCCTGCGCGTGGAAGAGACCGATTCTCTGGACTGTGTCATCCTGAACAACGGGACCATCGAGAGTACTGTACGGACCACTTACCACGGCTGGACGGTAGCAGATAAAAAGACCGATCTCACGGTTGACCTTTCCATTCATGCCGGTTCCCGTCTGACGAAAAGTGAAGTTAGACTAAGTGAACCGCTCGACAATCTCTGCACCGGCCTGGGCAAACAGGAGAACGGTGAATTGCTACACGTGCAGAAAGGCAAATGGGCCTCACTGGCTACCTGGGGAAAACAGAGCCTGGCGGACGACCATCTGGGCATGGCGGTTATTTACCGCAAGGAGGATTTGCGCACCGTAACCGAAGATGGGTTTAGCCACGTCGTCGTCCTGAACCCGAAAGCAGGAGAACTTACCTACTACTTCCTCGCGGCCTGGGAACAAGAGCCCGGAGGGATTAAAAACAGAGCTGCTTTTGTAACCTACCTGGAAAACACTCTACTGAAACTCAACGAGCCACTTACCGTCGATTTTTGAACTTCAATTGGCCACCAGGAAACAAAGTAGAAGCCTAAAAAAGCAACTACTGAGTAAGTGTCCTATTTTATCAATACAAACTCCTCCACGTAGGTTCTATTCATAGCCCTTAAGATAATATAGTAAGTGCCGTTGGCCAGGTGCGACAAGTCTAGTGTCCCTTGACTATTCAACTTAGAAGCAGTGTAACACACCCCTCCTAAAGGGTTGGTGACCGTAAGGTCTACCAAAGCAGTAGAATTGACTTTGTAATTAAATATGCCGGTATTCGGATTAGGAGACAAGGCTATTGAATTGTAAATTATGCCTTCTGAAATAGAGCTGGGTAAACCTGCCTTCATCTTTCTGATAACACCATCTGCTTTAGTGAGCAGGAGTATTTCTCCTGACGCCGTGATGCCGAATCTTAAATCTACTCTGTCATTATTCACTTCATTTAGCAATGAAGTGCCAAAACCATCAGAGCCAGAGGTTGCTAATCTGCTAATTGTCACTTGTTCGCCTGGAACAATATCATTCACATCAAAATGAAAAAGTAATCCGCTAGCGATATCACCAAAAACATAATGGCCATATAAATCAGGTAGTTCATCACCTCTATAGACATAACCACCTACGACAGCGACTCCTTCGTCATGATCATATTGCGCAATAGGATACGTATAGTCATTGTCAGCATCATCACTTGGCAATGGCCACACGAAATCTCTTCCCTGCGTTCTGTCATATAAGAAGGTACCCTCCCGATCTCCCCAGCCATAGTTTTTTCCAGGAAGAATAAGATTGACTTCTTCAATATTTTTTTCTCCTATATCACCGCATAACATTAAATTATCTCCAGCACTATCCCACGAAATCCTGTGTGGATTTCGAAAGCCATAGGCATATATTTCTTTGACGGTCAATGAGTCAGGGTTATTAAAGAAGGGGTTCCCTGGCGGCACACCATACTTTCCGTTAGCACTGTTGTTTCCTGCAGGGTCTATTCTAAAGATAGTTCCAAGCCATGAACGAGTAGTTTGCATATTTTCAAAAAACTGTTCTCGGGAGGAGCCACCGTCGCCCAGACAAATGTAAAGTAAGCCGTGATCTTCATCGCCTGGTTCTGCATTAGGATTGAAAGCTATTTCTTGTACACCATGAAGTTGCTCTGGGTAATTGAAGCGCAGTATTTCTCGTCTCGAGCCCTCGAAGGTTACAGAAGAAGGATCAGTCATCTTCCATTCAGTGACGACCCATTGCATAGAAATGCTATTGAACTCTATTGGCGTGAAATCTGCCGGACTACTTCCAGCCCGCTCTGTATGTGCCGTATAAAAGAGTCCGTTATTATTAAAGTCTGGATGAAAATCAAATGCTCCAAAACCTGTACCGAACCCTGCTCCGTCTATAAAATCTGGAAATATCAGGTTGTGATCCAGAAATAAAGTTGTTTCACCTTCTTTTACAGACCAAAATTCCCCCCTGAGATCATTGACAAATAATCTACTGCTACCATCTCTGACTTCTCGCAATAAATTTATCCGGGCAAAGGGTTTATTATTGCTACTCGGAGGAATGGTCACAAAGTTTTCCAAAAAGACCTTTTGCCCTGATGGCCGTATGGATTCCGGAATAGGATCATCAATCTGACCCAAAGCTACGTTGGCTATCAACAATAATAGCGGTAATAATATCTTCATAAGTTCACTTAGCTTAGTGCGGGTTACTTAGAGTTATTTAATCTGCCAAACGCTCAAACTCCAGACTTGCCATAATGAAAGGGCCAGTGGCTTTAGTATCATTACTTATTATCCGTTCATTGACGTAGTACTCATAGGAACCATCCCGGTAAGGGTCACCCCCCAGACCGGCCACCGCACAACATTTATGGATGTGCATTTCACCACTTTCTTCTACTTCTACGAAAGTGTCCAGAATTCCTTGATAAGCCTTCTCAGCCACCTCTAGATACTCATTGTCTAAATACCCCATTCTCACCCCTTTAGCCAAAGCATATGATAACATACACGTGACCGTTGCTTCTTTATAATTTCCAATCGCATCAGGTTTATCCATTACCTGGTACCAGGTTCCGGTTTCTTCATCCTGTACTGCACTAACGGTAGAGGCTAATCTCTGAAGGATAGCGATAATCTCTGCCCTACCCTCATGCTCCTTTGGGAAGAAGTCCAGAACATCAACGAGTGCCATTGCGTACCACCCCACAGCTCTGCCCCATACTTCTGCTGATTTACCAGATTCCGGATTCGACCAGGATTGCATTCTACTTTCATCCCATCCGTGATAGAGGAGCCCTGACTTAGCACTTTTCGTACGTTTCTCGCAAAGTATAAATTGGCTAGCTATGTCATCAAAAGCTTCAGGAGTATTATATTCGACAGCGTATTGAGCATAGAAAGGCTCACCCATATATAATCCATCCAACCACATCTGATAAGGATATCTGAGCTTATGCCAATAGCCGCCTTCTTTAGTTCTTGGTTGCCATTTTAACTGGTTCTTGAGTGTCTTGATGACTTTCTCGTAACGGTCATCTTTTGTTTCTTTGTGAAGAGCAAAAAGTATTTTCCCGGGGTTTATGTTATCAATGTTATAATCAGTTATTTTGTAGTTTTTAATTACTCCTTCAGCAGTGATCATTGTGTCTGCGTAGGATTTAACATACTGCATATATCTTTCATCACCTGTTTCGTAATACACTTTTTGAATAGCGAGTAAGACCAGACCATGAGTATAACTCCACCTGGGTGTTTTCCTGAAATCGGTCATCCATGATTCTGGATTTCTTTTGATGATGGACTCCGTCATTCTTTGTGACCAAGGGAGGTCTTCATCAAGCTTGAAATCCTCCTCCACAACTTGCTTGTAATCTTGGCCAGATTTTACTTTAGAAGCTATAGAATTGGATGTTGTACAACTACTGACGAGTATCAGGGCGAGCAAAAAGCTATGAAAATTTATTTTCAACTTTATATTTTTGATAAAGTTTAAAGACAGATGAGTAGCCATACCTAAAGGAATGATTTTTTATTTAATGTATTTACGGGAATTTTCTGCTTCCTCAAGATGTCTATTGAAGCTATCTGATTTGGCAACTTCATTGGATCATGATTGCTAATTCACTACGAAGGAGTGAGGGGCTTGATTGCCACCAAGTTCAAAGGCATAGATGCCTATACTTATCTTCAGCAAGTAGGTTATATGCCTTCATAGCTAAAGAAGAAGATCATTTCCGAATTACACCAGCCAAATATTTTATAAAAGAGTGACTGGCAGAAGAAAACTCTACCAGCCACTCTGTGATTACAATTAGTTCGCTGACTTTAAAACCTTAGCAGTAATGAAATCTCCATTACTTATAAAGCTTAGTAAATAAATCCCTTCTGGCAAATCGGACATGTCGATATTGACCGTATGATCACCTGCGCGTAAAACACCTTGATTTATTTTCTTAGCAAGATTTCCAGATATACCTAAGAGGTCAATCTTAACAGCAGCTGCCTGATCGAGATTGAACGAGACATTAACTTCGTTAACCGTTGGGTTCGGGAAAACGGCTAATTCATATTCTTGAATTATTCGTTGTTCCGTTGATGAAATCAGGTCGCTGAAATCATCTACAAAGTCCGGATGCCAGTAAGTAGCTCCAATTATTTCACCATCATCTGCGGCTTCATAAATAGCAGCGTTCATTACCGTAAAGTCTCCATTGTCGGGATCGGCAAACATTGGGTCTACGCCCTCCAAGTTACCTATGTGCCTGATCTCACCACCTATATCCGCAATAGGCGCTACATTAAAGAGTACATTATTGTTAGTCTGAATGTCATTCTTCCCAGTAGTGTTATTGAAAATCAAAGAACCTGGATTGTTTGAAAGCTGTGTGTGTAAAATACAATTCTTCAGCCTAATCTCTAAAGCTGCTTCATTAGCATTGTCAGAGTTTCCAAATATCTCCTTATCCTGACCTAAATCTGACGACAAGTTATACCCCGTGATATGATCATACAAAAACGGCTGTGTAATACCTTCAGGATAATGACGCATCCAGTTAAATTGCTGCCCTAGATTCCAAATGGTGAGGTTTTCGAATCTGAAATCGCCTAATCCATGGTAGTTTTTCACGTATAATCCGTGCCCGCCGCCTGAGTCATAGATAAATGAGTTCTTAACCACACATCTTTCCAGTGTAGTCATATCAGTATTACCATCTCTGGCATCATTAAGGATATCATCCGTGGTATTGTGCAATCGACTTCTAAGAACGGTAATTCGAGAAGTAGAGGGAACACCCAGGTCACCCTGGCAATTGATAATATTGCCAGCACCACCACCATTTACATCAATTCCGATAAGCGTCAAGTCTCCTCCAAAATTCAACTGGAAGACAGGATTTACGCCAAACTGATTGTTGATAACTGGCATGTTTTCCAATCCAGGTAAGGCTGGAATATCTTCTGCCACAATGACTATCTTCTTGCCAATATTGTAAACATCGATAGGGCTGTACTCACCACCATTTCTCAGCACCAGTGTATCACCAGCGTTAGCTGCAGCAATTGCATCTACTAGCGTACTGAAACCTGGCTCTACAATAACCCTGGCACTTCCTTGTCCTTCTACCGAGAAGCTGATGTTATACTCTCTTACGGTAACACCATCTTCAGCTGTAATAGAAACTGTTGCGGTACCCGGAAGGGTTGAGAATGCACCAACACCTACAACTGTAGCGTTAGGATTATTAGCAACTGCGGTAATATCTACAGAAGCCGTACCTGCGGGAACTTCTACTGAATAATTCGGTATCGTAGGTTCAAAGGCCGGCGTCAAATCACCTACGCTAACTGAAAGGTCCATTAAGGTCGCATCGTCGCTGATTTCTACTATCGTCTCTACGACTTCACAATCGTTATCGATACTTGCGCTTGCAAAAGCATCTGCGATAAATTCTGCCGTAAGTGCTGTTCCGTATATAGTCACTTCATCAATGCCTCCATTGATTCTTCTTCCTCCCTGGTGATAGTTTCCGATTACTAATGGCAAACCGGTAGTAGACATATCACCATCCGTATCATTAGCGATAGAACCAATCATATTGCCATTGAGATAAAGGATCAACATGTCGGCCTCTGTATCCAAAACACCTACTACATAATTCCACTGATCAGCGGGGAAACTAGTATTGTCGATAGCGACGCCTAGCTGTGTTTTAGTTACATCATCATCGACAGCCCATCTGAGTTCTCCATCTTTAGTAGCAATAGAATACCAGTGGCCATTACCATTAGGAAGGTGTGTTCCATCATTCCTATTGTCTCCCTTCAGGAGTACGTTCATTTCTCCTGTATTAGCATGCGGATCTATCTTGACCCATGCTGACACAGAAAAGCTAGAACTACCATCAAAGTCTAAAGATGGACTATCATCCACATAGACCATTGCGTCTAACTTAGTAGCTCCGGCAAAATTCAGTGAGTTTCCTACTCCACATGATTCTCTGGTTATTCCATTACCGTTAATTATGGCACCATTTGCACCTCCAACAGCATCTATGATAGCATCTCCGGAACCTTCCATACTGTATCGTGCCGCAGACACATCAAGTGGAAATACTTCATTAGAAGGTTCTTGCCCTAGCATTATCCGTAAAAGGTTATGAAAAGCAAGCGTTGACTCATCCGTAAAGGCGAAATAGTTTCTAACCTTAGGGCTAGACCGATCATCTGAACCCATCGCAAATGCAGCCCTGGGGCCTGCAAGCGTAACACCTCCTGGATATGTTTCAACACCGGCTTCCCAATAAGCAGCTGCCAATGTACCATCCCAGTCTAATCCTGGCTCATTCCAACTTGCCAACAAAGTAGCATTATGATTCAGCTCGAAAGTATCCGCACCATACCCTATAAAATCATGAAACCAGGTATGGTAACCGATCTGACCATCTCCATCTGCATCTAATCCTGTAAATACTGGATGACCACTAGCTATATTTGCATTATAGACAGTATTCATATCTATGTCAGTTCCTAATACTGGCGGCGAACCGTTTTCGTCTACCCAGGCTCTACCTGCTCTGGTGGAATTGACAAGTTGAAGCCTGCTACTTCTCATCAGATAAGTAGAAAAGGTTATGATGGGTGTTTCTACAGCAGCCCACGCCGCAGCGTCAGTGAAGTCACCACTACTCACTCCTCTACCCAGGATTACAACATCATAATCAGCTAGCGCATCAAATGAAAAGTCAAAATCGGGTGTGACAGCTATACTTCCTGCGTTATTGTAGGTAACATCTACCTGAAATCCACGTTGCCGTAAGTCAGTAATCGTAGGTAGCTCATCAAGGCTACCTGCCTCATTTACGTCTTTAGTCAAGAAGGCAATTTTGACATCACCAGTGTTAAACGGCAGCGGAATTTCTACACCATCAGGTGTGAAACCTAACATCTGCTTGATCATATTGTGAAACAGGAGTGTGGACTCATCCGTAAAGGCAAAGTAGTTCCTGATTTTAGGGCTAGACCTATCATCAGCCCCCATTACAAAAGCTCCGCGGGGGCCAGCTGGAGTAACTCCGCCAGGGTAAGTTTCCTCTCCTGCATTCCAGTAAGCTGCAGCGATATTGCCATCCCAATTAAGACCTGGTTCTGCCCAGGCAGCCAACATAGTTCCACCGTGTGTCGTATCGAAAGTATCTCTGCTCACGCCTACGTAATCATGGAACCATGTGTGGTAGCCTATGACACCATCGCCATTAGTATCCACCCCTGTGAGTAAAGGGCTATCATTGTTTACGGTAGCCTCATATACTGTCTCCATAGGAATATCAGATCCCAGTACTGGCGGCGAACCATTTTCATCTACCCACGCTCTGCCAGCTCTTGTGCTGTTCAGCAGCTTGAGTCGACTACTCCTAAGTAGATAAGCAGAAAAAGTAATGACAGGTGTTTGGACAGCCGCCCATTCATCCGCGTCTGTGAAATCTCCACTACTAACGCCACGGCCTTGAATTACAAGGTCATAATTCGCTAAGGCAGCAAATGAGAAATCAAAATCTGGAGTTACAACTATGCTTCCGGGGTTATTGTAAGTAACATCTACTGTAAACCCTCTGGACCTCAAGTCATCTATTGTAGCTTGCTCATCCAGATTGCCATCGGCGTCTACGTCCTTGGTTAGAAAAGCTATCTTATAATCGCTAGCCTCAAAGTCCTGGCCGAATAGACCTAGAGAAAGGATTACGAAAAAA
>JBGCFZ010000161.1:0-6793 GCA_045110355.1 Lewinella sp.
AGCACGCGTGTTTGTATATATGCACTTTAGGACCGACTAACTTACTTTTGGGTTTCAATATAGAAATGCCCACGATTTATCTATCCAATTGCGCTGGTATAAGTGGCGCCTTTAGAACAGAAGCGGAGGAAGGGCCGTTCGAATTCATGTGTGCAAACATCTCAGCCGTTGGGGGAGTTAAGGTAACTGTTAGTTGTTCTGGAGAGAAAATTGAATCGATAGCTGAATTCCAGATTTCTGAGGCCCTCTTAAGTAATCTAGACGGTCAGGTATTGGTTCATGATATGACTGCTTCGATCGTGGCTGAACTCACAGCACTAATCGGCGTGTTAAGCTTCGAATTGAATAGAGTTCTATTTCTTCTTAAGCAAGAAATGTGCGACGAAAGATCTGGTGGTCATCTGGTTGCTATTTCTCCGGGATTAGAATGGTCAAAAGATTGCCGTGATTGGTACCCCATCAGGGGAGGTGAACTGACGGGCGGTATATCAATAAGGCCAAATTACAAACTGGACAATAAATGGAAATCTGATATACAGGATATTATTGATTCTGGTGAGTATCCACTACTTGCCATGCAGCATTTATACGAGGCGAGGAGAGGCTCGAATAACCGGTCGAGGTGGATTGAAGCAGCAATAGCTGCTGAAATAGCCGTGAAAGAAATACTCGTTCTCATAGAACCGAAGTATAAAAACCTCCTAGTAGAGCTTCCCTCACCTCCTATAAGAAAATTATATGGCGTAATACTGGAAGAACTCACTGGTGAAAGGTCCCCCTATGTTAGCGCTCTGGAAAAGGGCGCCGCTAAAAGAAATGAGATTGTACATAAACCTGAATCCGGTCAGATAGAGACACAGGAACTCATAGATTACTTGGCCACCGTAGAGCAAGCAATTCAGCACCTAGTGCAGTTACGCAGGAGCAAAAAAGCCGCATAACGGTTTGTAGACCACAGCACGACAACGCAATGAACCCGACAGTTGTTTCGAAATTGATACCGTCTAGGGTATGGTTTGTCTACGAGTACCTTCAAAGGTTGGGTAAACCGTACAGTTATTGATAGAACTCCAAGGGGGGAGTGCGTCGTCAAATTTTAGTATTGGTGTTGCTGCCATTCTTTATGCCATTTGGCATCTTCAGCGTGCTGATAGATGGCAGTCGTTTCCAGTTTTTCGTGCCGTGCTGAAAGGTTCAGGTACTTCATTCCAATTCCCGCATCGTCTCCGTGGGTCACAGCAGTATGCCGAAACCAGTGCGGTGAAGACCGTTTGAGTTTCGCGGCACTGAATGGCGCTGTGCTGACTAAATCCTCGGCTGCGGCAGTCACTGTTGTCTTTACCAATCGATAGACCATATTTGGACTGACCCCCTTGCGACCTTTAATACTGCGCAATAACGGTGAGGTATCGTTCTCTGCGGGAAGATCATCGAGCTCCAGGAATCGGCGGTAACGCATTAACGCGTCCAGCATTTCGTCATTGACTGGCACTTTGCCACGCTTCCCGCCTTTTCCCTGTACAAACCACCACCAGTGCCCGCGATATTCCCGAAAGCTATTCATCGAGTGGTTGGCTACCTCTGAAACGCGCGGTGCTAGTAGATAGAGAAAGTGAAATAGGAATCGCGTGCGTTCGTAGTGCTGGATTTCGTTCGGGGTATTTTGGGGTAGGGCGGCTATATAGCGTTTGAGATGTTCCCAGGTCTCTTGATCGAGAAAGCGCTCCTGGGAGATGGCTTCACCTGTTTCAGGTTTTAGGGTCTTGTTGCGGCGACGAATCAGCGACAAGGGGTTTCCTCTTATATAGCCAGCATCCACCCAGTAGGAGAGGAGGGCGTTGACTACGATCATAGATTGTCGGCGACTGCTTTCTCCGAGTGGTCCCTTAAAGGGACGCCAGGCGGACGAGTGGCGAGTGGCACGAGGACCACACCAGTATTCTGATGGCTGTGGGTCGACCAAAAAAACTTGGTACGCCTGAAAATCTTCCCGCAGCAGATCCGAGATAGGTTTGTGTCGTTGCTTAACTGACCACAGCAACAGGCGCTCAGCTTCTTTTCTGTAGTTGCGCTGTGTCTGGGGAGAGCCTTCGAACTCCACAAGCCAGCATTGAATCGCCTGCCAGTCATTGCTCGCCTGGATCTGACAGTTGGCCTGGGGGAGGCGGTTCTCACCCTGACTGCCATCTAATGTCTCCGGCAAGCCGCTCAGGCCCTCCAGAGGAATCGGATAGTCATTGAATGCAAGTAAATCCATGGTTTGGGGTCTCCTACTGCTAGATCGGCGATATTTTGAGCGTAGTTTCTATATATTCATGATTATAGGGTTAATCATGAATTTAGTGACGATTTACGTTAAATAGTATGGTATACGATACACATTACACCTTCTCTATTGTAGATTAGCGCCTCCATAAAACTTTTATGTTAAATAAGGCGGGTACTCAGGTCCGAAATTGGCCTCAGAGATCCGGCCCAGGAGTGGAAAAAGTGGCTCAGAAAATTGCGACGGCCAGCACGGTGTTTGCGGCGTGTGATCGCCTGGATGCGGCGAACGAACGTTGGAACCGAGACGATGTGCGGCATGAGGTCGGCGGGGGAGGTTTTGTTGTGATCGATCCATTGATCAAAGCCTGGCGAGAACTGAAGCCCCTGAGGGAAGCCGCGCCATCGACACCGACAGAATTGCTGCACCAGGTCGCCGCCTCACTGGAAACCCATATCACGGGTTTCATCGGTGAGACTGAGACGCGTCTGACGGAAAGCCAGCAGGTGTTTGATAAGACTGTCTCCGGGCTGTCCGAACGGCTTGCTGAGCAGGAAAGTGATCTCACGGAACAAGAAACCTCCATAGTGGCACTCACCACTGAACTATCAAACCTGACGGAACAACTGGAGGACAGTCAGGAATCCCTCAATGATGTGAAAACAGTAAATGCCCAGTTGATGGCGGAGAGCGACGGTTACCGCGGTCAGATAGCACGGATGGAATCCGAGCACAAAGAAGTGACCCGTAGCCTTGCAGCGGATATGAAGGAGCATGCCCAGGAAATCACTCTTGAAAGAAAGCGGCTGAACGCTGAACATACCTCAGAACTGACTAACCAGAGAAAAGAATTGGTTGAGACTGCAGAGCAGAGCGAGAGTCGGTTGATGGTGCTTCTTGATCAGGAACGCCTAGCAACGAAGGAAGCGGTAACCGACCTGACTGCAAAACTTGACGCGTCCAATGACAAAGTCCAGGAATATCGAGAGCAAGGTATTAAGCGAGATGCTGCTGCCCGGCAGTTAGGTGATCAAAACCGGCGGCTTACAGAACAACTCACCGGAAAAGAAACTGAGAGTGCGAAGCTAAAGGCAGCGCTGGAAAAAGAAAAAACTCGAGGACAAGCATTACAGCGCGAGTTCGAGGCCTATAAGGACGAGCATAGGATGAGTGGCGAATTGGCAGCGCTTCAGTTGGCCGTAACTGGCTTGCAGCAAAAGCTTGGTGAGAAGCAAAAGAAATAGCTCTGGTTACTACTGCACTTTTCGGCGCGCCCCTCACTGGCAAGTCGCTGAAGCGTAGAGCGGATCTCGCGGCAAAGCAGCCCTATAAGCTAAACTGAATACGAATTCGACATCAATCACCTATCTGCATTCAGGCGAGACTACCCAAAAAAAACCGCGATCTAGAGGGAGGGTCAATCATGCAACTGAACGGTTCCTGCTGCTGCAAATCCGTTACATTCTCGGTGGAGTCACCCCACCCTTACCCTTTCATGCACTGCTACTGTTCTATCTGTCGCAAGACGCAGGGCGGTGGTGGATTCGCCATCAACATCGGTGCCGTTTATGACAGCTTGCAGATCGAGGGCGCGGAACACATCTCGAGTTTTAGTCCCATGTACACTAACCACGAAACCGGAGTGTATGAACCCAGCCCGGGACAGCGATATTTCTGCAACCAGTGCGGGAGCGGACTGTGGGTCTGGGATCCCCGCTGGCCGGAGCTGGTGCATCCTTATGTCTCCGCGATCGATACGCCGCTACCGATTCCGCCCGAGCGTCATCACATCTTTCTGAACAGCAAACCCGATTGGGTGCACATTCCGGTAACTGACACTGACAAGCAACACGACGGATATCCAGACATTGGGAGCCTGGCCCAGTGGCACGAGCAACACGGGCTTTAGGGTCTATGAGAGCGAGGGATGAGGAGGTTTAAATCAGGTTGGCAGGCTCAGAGCTTCCTGGGTGCTCATGCAGCGGTTAGTAATCTTTTCAACCTTGGCAGACACCTAGTCAGGGCTGAACATTATTGGAGTCTCAGGATGAGTGCGTTTACGGAATGGGAGGCGGCAGTTGCTTGAGATTTGATGAAAAATTTCAGCGGCCTGAGTAGGTTAACTTGCCGGAACCCTTAATTTTCCGATGTCTTGGTCAGAGATCTCTTTAGTCTGGTTGAGTTAATTTGCCGGAGCCGTCAGAAGACAGGGGTTTTTTCAGCCGATAATCGAGGGTAGGCCTGGAGATTCCCAATAACCTGGCCGCCCGGGTGACATTGCCATTGGATTTCGACATAGCCCTAGTTATCATTTGCTCCTCCAGGTCGGCAAGACTACATTCGCGCTCCAGCAACTCATCGACCAGCTCGGACAACGACCGAGGGTGATCACCGTCCGCTTCGCCCTCGTCATGTGTGTCCTGTAGATGCGGTAACAATTGGTCGGCAATGCGATCCGGCCGGTAGTAGCGGATCAGTTCTTCGGCGTCATCCCATTCCTCTGCAGGGCGACCCTCGATGCGGCAGGCTTTTTCTCCACAACCAATACAGCCCAGTTCTCGGAACAGTATCTCCCGTCCAACAAAACTCGATGTAAAGCCACTCGCGTACCCGATTTGCATCCAGCAAACCGGTTGAGAGCTCGCACCGTATTCAGAAAGAAAAGTTTCCGCCTCGAAGGAATTCTGCCATTTAAACGCGCCATGGAAAGTATGTTTTTCCTCATCGAGCTCCAGAATGATTGGAGTCACTTTGGCCTGACCGGTCATCATGTGGGATTGGGGACCAACAGAGAACACATCAAACAGCGGGGCTTCAGGGCGAAGCCGTCGAGCCGTCTCAGCATCTCGCTGACCGGCCACATAGCCCGTGCGAATCAATAGCCCCTTGGTACGATCTATGCCCAGGGACTCAATCATCTCCTTGCGCAAGGCTTGCATCTGGCTGCTACGCAGCAGAACCATGCGTTCTTCTTCAGTTTCGAAGCGTAGCAATTTCTGAAGATCATCTATCGCTGGAAGTTCTGGTAATTCCTGCTCCATAGATTCTGGTTTTCTCTATACGGGATAGGCGATGTATCGTGGTAAGACATTTGTATCTGTAACCACCTTTCTATCTATATAGCTAGCACCAACGGTGCTGATATCAATAAGGTCAATATATCGCCCAACACACAAAAGTTGTGTTTGGTTGGTGTCTCTTCTCGTGTAATAAACGTTGAAATTAAATTCCGCCCGATAACCGCCATCATCAGAAACAGTCACCGAGGTCAGTTGAGTAAAGTGACGAGTTTGATAGTGTTCGGTAGAATCGGACTGAATATCTTCCACTTGCGTCACTCGGTCTTGTAAGCGCTCGTAACAATCATCGAGCATAAAGGCAATAGGAAGGCTACGGCGATAGTTTTCCTCGGAGATAAACGTATACTGCCCCCGTTTGTTGAAGCAGGCTAACCATGCTGACATATCAAGCGCGTCAAGTGCACAGATGTAGTCACCGTTGAGTCGCTCAATTTGTCGTATGATCTCAGCAGATATCTTACTCATTGCTCTGCCCTCTCAAAGCCCATTACTGTTCGATAATGTTCCCAACGCGGTAAATTACCGGATTCATCATTCTGTTTAACAGTAAAAGATAGCTTGTATTCATCTTCTACGCCTTTTTGAAAAATAGCATTTCCCGGGGTTTTGCTGCCTTTATCTATGCGTGAAAAAACTGATGCATCTTCCATACTCACTAAACCACAAGGCCCGAGCAAGTTGCTGGATTGACGAATTCGATGTCGTACCATTTCATCGTCATCATCCTCATGGGTAAAGTATGCGTAATGAACTTCCAGCTCTTTTGGGCCTTTTGGAAAGGCGTATCTAACGTTCAACATGTCCATGTGTTTGCTAAAAACTGTCAATGGGAACGACATTAATACAATGGAGCCCGAACTGGTATCAGTTCCTTTAAAGTCCAGAATAGAAGCATCTTTTAAAGTCTCCACTTTATCTGGAACTTTTATCTCGGACTCAAATGCCAAGTGGCCGTTTTCAGTAACCTTTTGGAAGCCTTTACCCCCTTGCCAATTGAGTAAAGCAAAGGCTTTGTGCAATAAGGGAGCGTGATAACCGTCATTATCGCAATAGGCTTTCCAGTTACAGTTGTACATAACTTTTTGGTAGCCAATCAGTTTCAAACGTCCATCGCCACCGAGTATGCGACTTAACGGCTCATAGAAGCTTTCACCGAGGTAGTCTTTTAATGGCGGGGTTTTATCGCTCATTGTGACCCAATGGAGTCCACAAAACTCTTCACTACGTAATTGATGCAGACCGAAGTTTTTCTTATCAAAATCAGCGGTAAATTCCCGGCTGTTAGGACAACCAACAAGCTCCCCTTCCGGACTAAATAACCAGCGATGGTAAGGGCATTCGAATTCTTTCTTATTCCCGGAGCATTCTGTTACTAGTGCGGTACCTCGATGTGTACATGTATTCTGAAATACTCTGATCTCACCATCCTGCCCATGAACGGCAAAAA
>JBGCFZ010000162.1:0-2766 GCA_045110355.1 Lewinella sp.
TTGGCCACGAAGGGGCGAAATGGCTAATAGCAGACCAATAAATAGCAGGGAGAGGGTAAACTTTGGGTGGGGCATAGCGTAAGATTAACGGGTGGTAATATAGTGAGTGTGGGCTTATGCATTGTCCAAATAATTACCATCTAAGGTTTATTGCGAAGAATCTCAGACTGATCCCACCCATGGATAATTGTTTGTTAAAACCATGTACGGTGTTCTAAAATATAGTAGGATCCAATTCTTCAATGGGGTGTTAATCCCCAATTTTGCTTTTTCTCAACCTTCCTTTGCACCTGCGGCCGCGCCAAAAAATATTATATGCCAAGACTTATTATCTCCCTACTTACTGTTGTTGTTGCCAGTTGTTTAATGGCACAAACGATAGAACTTACCCCCACGTATCCAGTAGTCGAAGTCGAAGGCAGACCGCTGCCCCTGGCGTGGTTCGGCGGACTAAATACGCCGCAAACCCAGGCCGAAGACCTGGATGGAGATGGCATCGATGATCTCTATTTTTTCGATAAGGCTGGAGAAATTCACCTCGCTATGCGCGGCGATGGCAACGGGAATTACGAAGAAGCTCCCGAACTCACTAAGCATTTTCCCGACTCTACGAGCGGATGGATCATGCTGCGAGATTTTGATGTCGATGGAACGCCAGACATGTTTACCTACGCAGAAGGCGTGGATGGCGTCCGCGTACTCGGGGGGCATCGCAGAACGGACGGCCTGCTGGAGTTTTCACTTATTGAGTTTGCCGGCCCGCTGCCATTGCTCTCCTTCCCGTTTGAGGGCAACCGACCATTCATTTTTGTTACCGGTATTGATTACCCGGCAGTCGAAGATTTTGATTTTGACGGCGACCTGGACCTGATCACCTTTTCGGTAAATGGCGGTTACGTAGAATATTATAAAAACCAGAGCGTAGAACGAGGCTTTGGCACGGATACCCTCATTTATACCCTTGAGTCCCAGTGCTGGGGCGGCTTTTTCGAAAGTGGGATAACCACCAAACTAGACCTGGCCCCTGGCCCGGATGATTGTTTTGATAACCTGGTGGCCCCTTCCGGTGGCGGCCGGCCCCGACACTCCGGGTCCTCAATCACCGCTTTTGATTACGACGGCAACGGATTATTGGACGTAATGCTCGGTGATGTTTCTTTCGATCGCCTCACCCTCGGTCTCAACAACGGATCGGTCAGCCGGGCGTGGATCAGTGCCCAAGACTCAGTGTGGAACCAAAACGGAACCATTGTAGATATTGCTTCCTTTCCGGTAGCTTTCCATGTCGATATTGACCAGGATGGCGCCCGCGACATCATCGCTTCTCCTTCGGTCGTTCTCAATGGATCCGACGTTGGGGTGATGTGGTATTACCGTAATGAAGGGACGGACGCGGCCCCCAGCTTTGTTTTTCAGGACGATCGTAAGCTGGTGCGTGATATGATCGACCTGGGAACCTCCGCCAGTGTGACTGTTTTCGACTACGATGCCGACGGCCGCCCCGATCTGGTGCTGGGTAATAACGACGAGTATACCCCGGACAACTCCCTGGACAGCCGGTTACGCTTACTCCGCAACGTTACGCCCAATGGCGGAGACATTGCCTTCGAATTGGTTGATGAGGATTACCTCGGGATGAGTGCCTTCCAGACGACTGGCTGGGCCTTTGCTCCCACCTTTGGTGACCTGGATGACGACGGTGATCTCGACGTGGTGATCGGTAACCGGGATGGGAAACTTTTTTACGGAGAGAATACGGCTGGCCCCGGAAATACCGCCACCTTCGCCCAGCTGGTCTTTGCCTGGCAAGGACTCGATGCCGGCCAGTTCAGTAAGCCCTTCCTGTCGGACCTCGACCGGGATGGGAAAACTGACCTGTTGGTGGGTGGTTTTGATGGCCGGATTCGGTTCTACCACAACGTCGGAACGGCAACGGCCCCCGCCTTTAATGAGGAGGTTACAGCGGCGGGAAACATGATCCAGCTAGGGGGAATCAATACGAACGCGCCGGGGGTAAGTACGGGGCATCCGAATCCCTGGGTGATACAAAACCCGAATTACACACTTGTGCTGTCGGGCAATCGTACGGGAAACATTCAGGCCTACCGGTTTGGTGTCGATAGTGCCCATACGGAACCATTTACCCTATTGAATAAAAAAGTGGATGATCTGGATGTAGGGGGCTTTTCAAACCCTGGATTTGGGGATTTTGACGGAGATGGCAAGCTGGAAGTTGTGGTTGGTAACCAACGTGGTGGTGTCACTTTCTTCAGGTCTAACCTGAATGAAGATGCAACGACCGGCCTTTTTGCTGCTGCTCGGCCGGATTTTGATTTTGCCATTTCTCCTAACCCGATCGATGAATTATTGACCATTTCCGGTTGGCCGCGAGGAGCGGTGCGAGAGCTGGCGTTGTTGGACGTCAATGGCCGCGTGTTGCGTACCGAGCAGGTTCAGCAGGCGCGGACGCAGGTGCAGTGGAAGTTGGAGGGGCTGAGTGCGGGGGTGTACGTCGTTCGGGCCTCTGGGGTGGGAGGTGTGGCTACCCGGAAGGTGGTGGTGCGATAGTGGCTTCGGCCGAGGGTGTCCGCACCCGAAAGCTTCGATGGTCTACTCTGACTGTGACCTAGTGCTCTGTCAAGCCGATCTTGTCACATTAACTGCGGCGTCTTTTACCCGCTGGCTGCGTTGCTTGAATCCTCATTTAGCTACGGCTAAATTCCGGTTCAAGCGCCTTGCCAGCAGGCAAAATTCACCAGCATTTAA
>JBGCFZ010000163.1:0-4337 GCA_045110355.1 Lewinella sp.
GGAACCAGCAGGTAGTTCCGGTAGGGTGGTGCTGACTAAGGTGGCGCAGTCAATCGTAATGGCCTCATCCTCCGTCAGGTTGACGTCAATGGTGCCGGTTCCACCGGGGCAGGCTACGCTGACCTCATAAGTTCCTTTGAACCCACGAACCGTGGCGTTGCCCTGGGCATTTGTAGTTACGTCTTCGTCCGTCCACCAATCGTTGAATACCAAGTCCACATATGCATCGCCGGGCATGGTCCGGGTCCAGTTTTCGTTATACATGTTGATGCCCGGATTGGCCCAGGTATCCACGTCCCAAAAGTTCCAGAACATGATTCCCGTCATGCTTTCGTGGCTGAAGGTTGCGGTGAGGAAGTCTTTTAAATACTTTGCACCTAGTTCCTCAGAGACATTGCCGGGCATGTCAAGCTCGGTAATCTTTGCTTCAAGACCGAATTCGTCGTGAAAATCATCCAGGGTTCCCAGCACTTCATATATACTGTTGGGGGAGGCACCGAGGTGGGCCTGGAAGCCAATTCCATCAATTGGGGCGTTCTGATCAACGAGCTCCTGTATGAAATCCTTGTACTGATCATAAATGATGGCTCCTTCAGTATTTTTAAGACTAAGCGTGATGTAGTCATTTATGTAAAGCTTTGCGTCTGGCGCTAACTCACGCGCTCTGGCAAATGTTTCTGCATAAATTTCCCGACCGGTAGTGTAACCTGTTGTACCTCTTAGGGCTGCTGCCAGGTCCGTATTGGTATTGATCTCGTTCAATACGTCCCAATCTTTTACGAACTCATCAAAGTTCTCCGTCTGAAGAAAGTCGACGAGATGATCTTCAAGTTGTTGCTTCAGGTAATCTGGGTTGGTACGGTTGTCTTCCATGCGGTTAGGCAGATTGTCCCAACCAGGCCAAAGCAGTACGTGGCCCCGTATGTCGATGTTCTGTTCGTTCAGGTAGCGAAGTGTTCTTCTGGTCTGGGCATTTGTTGAAATCCATTCGTCTTCCCAGGCTGGCCATTTGAAATCATTTTCAAAAACGACCGCACTAAAGCCATGGCCTCTTCCATCGAGGTCGTTAATTCGGTTGACGAAGGTTTCGTTGTATTCCCGGCCACCGGGAAACCTACTGGCTTTAACGGCCGTGCCAAAATCAAAATCATGTCGTTGCATCCGGACCTCTACCTGGGCGTCGGGCAATGGATTGCCGGAATTGTCCAGAACGGTCAATTGCATGTCCGCTTTACGTAACTGATCGATCCGGTCAGCAGCTGGTGTGCGCCAGGCTGCATCTGGTTCGAAACCACCGTATTCGTCTGAACTTAAGTCGTTAGGTAATTGGTCCAAACTAACGGATGGGCCATAATTAAGGATGGCCATGCCCCCTATTTCTATGGTTTGGGCCTGATGCCCCAGATGCATGCCCATGGTCATACCGCCTACGGGTTGATTGCGGGTAATGATCTCGAAGGGAATGAAATATCGTTTCCACTCCGTAGAAAGCTCTACGGTAGCTTCTGTTTCTTTAGCGAAATTATCATTACGTTCGGCAAAAAGAGTTACCCTCCCGTTCTCTTCCGGCCCGGTAGCTCTCAGATAAATGACCCAGAGAACTTTGTCTCCCAAGGCAATGGCCTGGGTGTTGGTCCCGTTCCAGCCAACGTCCCACCGGTTGGTGGTAGGCGCTGAAATACGAATGCTTTCTACTTTAGCAAAATCCTGCTCGTTCATGTCATCTAAGACCTCTTCTGAGGCAGCATTGTAAGAATTGAACATAGCAATATGTTCGTCTTCAGTATCAGCAAAGGGGAAGGTCTCTCCGGTAAGTGTGTACTGTGTGCTCAACCATTCGATCAGGTTTTCATGGTAGGCGTCAGGCTGGGCGAGAAGGGTACTGGTGAAAAATAGTGAGAAGCATAAGGGGATAAATCTGGACATAAGGTGGAAGTTTCAGTTTCCTTTTGGGCAATAGTTTACCTTCAAAAGTAAGGAGTAAAAAGGGGAAGAAAAGTTAAAGGTTTTCTAGCAAGATCTGTCCTGATAAGTAAGTAATGGCCCTACCAGTGAGCCTGACCTTTTTACCTTTAAGTTCACAGATTAAGTCTCCGCCTCTGGAGGAAATCTGTCGGGCAGTAAGCCGTTTCTTTTTTAACTTTTTCGACCAGTATGGGGTCAGCAGTGTATGGGCAGAACCCGTAACGGGGTCCTCGTCGATACCATACGCAGGGAAAAAGCCCCTACTGATAAAGTCATACTTTTTCCCTTTTGCAGTTACCAGTAAACCTCGTCGTTTTTTCATACCGGCCAACATGGGGAAGTTTGGCGTTAAGTTCTTAACCTGCTTTTGATTTTTTAAAACCACCATCAAATCGTCCAGGCCAGCGTAAACCTCTAAGGGCTCCAATCCGCCGAGAATCCCCTTCAGTCCCTTTGGTGCACGAACTTTTTTGGGGAAGTCGGCTGGGAAGTCCATTGAATACGTATCATCTTCATTTGCAGTTACAAGAATTGTACCTGCCTCACGCGTACGGAAGTGCATTTTCTTAAATCGCTGTCCGGCGGAGTGGAACATGACGTGCGCTGAAGCCAGGGTGGCGTGGCCACAAAGCCGAACCTCCATGGTGGGGGTAAACCAACGGATGTCAAACTTCCCCGGCCCCCGAACCACTACAAAAGCTGTTTCCGAAAGATTGTTTTCAGCAGCAATCTGCTGCATGACGTTGTCTTCAAGGAATTCAGGTACAGGAACGACAGCTGCGGGGTTGCCACCAAAGAGTTGTTCAGAAAAGGCATCAACTTGGTAAAGAGGTAAGTTCTGCATACACGCTTGTTTTATGTTCATTTATGGTGCCAGGAAATAACTTTAAAGGGGGAAATTTGGAGTTTTTGTAAAATACAGTGACTTTTTTAGGCTAAGCCCGTCACAGGTTTGTCTTATGGTCCGAAGGTAGGTTCTTTGGACTTGGCTATTGTAACCAACGCACACATCTTTACGCATTTAACCATGAATTACTTTACTAAGTCTCCCGATCATTTGTTCCTCCGGGAGGGGACAACTTACGTAAAAATCCCTCTTTCAGAAATTGAGTACATCCAGGCGGATGGCAATTATGCTTACCTGCAAACCGGAAGTAAAAAATTCGCCATCAAGCGTTCGCTAGCCTCTATTGCGGAAGAATTGCACGCCCCTGAATTTGTCCGTGCCAGCCGCGGCGTATTGGTGAATTTCTCCAGGGTCAGCAAAATTAGTTTTGCCACTGGTACCATCCACCTCGGAGATCATGAACTCAAAATGGGTAAGGCTTACCATGCAGAAATAAAGAGTCGGATGCCTCGACTCTAAGCGAAGCCCGCTTTATAAGGACTCATTACAAGGATTTATTTCAGTCACGAATATTCAGGCCAGGTAACCACAAGGTTGCCTGGCCCTTTATTTGTTAGTGTAGTTCAGTTATTTTCATTCTCGCTGAACCTTACACCCCCTTTGCTGCATTCTCTGAAGGTGAAGTTTATTGTATACGACATTGAGGCCACTTGCTGGGAAGGACGGCCACCAGGCTTAGTGCAGGAGACCCTGGAAATTGGAGCATGTGAATTAGACGCCTACGGACAAATCCAAGGCTATTTCAGTCGCTTGATTAAACCGACGCTACATCCGCAAATGAGCCATTTTTGCCGCAACCTGACTAAGATCGATCAGCAAGAGGTTAATCGGGCCAGAGATTTTACCCGTGTCGTTTCCGAGTTTCAAGATTGGATCGGCGTAGGGTATGATGATTACCTGCTGGCCAGCTGGGGAGATTTTGACCAGGAGCAACTTAGCGCAGATTGCCGCCTGCATCGTTTGGATGATTACTGGCTGGATGAGCACATCGACCTGAAGGAACAGTATCGGGACATAAAGAAATTGCCTAAGAAACGTGGCCTGAAATCAGCCGTCAAGCACGAGGGGCTTGCTTGGGAAGGAGAACAACATCGGGCCCTGACTGATGCCAAGAACACCGCTAAGATATTTCAGGCGTTGATTGATGTGTGGCGGTATTAGACGCTGCGCTTCATAGATTGATAGATGGCCTGCGGCCCTTAATAGACAGATAGGCTATCGCAGGGGAGAGCTCGCTACGCTCGTGCGGCAATACAAGAAGAGCTAACGACTGCTTACGAGCGTAGCGAGCTCGCTAGTACGGTAGCGCTATCAATCTACCTTCTATTAATCTATGAAGCGCAGCGTCTAGTGCAGTGTAAACTAAGTTTATTGACTTTTGTGCTGGTGAATTTTATTGGCTGGCAAGGCGGTAAAACCGGAGTTTAGCCGTAGCTAAATGAGGATTTTACCAACGCAGCCAGCC
>JBGCFZ010000164.1:0-33331 GCA_045110355.1 Lewinella sp.
GGAACCTTCAGATTGATTGCCCAGCAATCACCGGGTCACCCCGGCAGCTTATTCCCCACAGCAGTGGTGGAAGGTTGCCAGACCAGCCCAACCGGTGAAGTAGCCTTTAGCACAGGCTTCGTTGCCCAGTTCCCCGATAACGACGAGGATCTGAACATTGACATTCTTACACAGGAGATCGTTGCGCTGGATCAAGGCGCTGCTTTACAACTGACGGCCTATCCCCGAGGCTATCAAGATTCTATCATTATCCCAAAAACAGACATTGAATATTCGGTATTCTTCGCGCTGCCGGACAACGACTCCTACGAACGCGTGGTCATCCGCGACACACTTCCTGAACAGTTGGACTTCAACAGTTTAGAGATGGGTGCCGCGAGTCATCCCTATGATTTTGTCCTTTACCAGGACGGAATTTTGAAGATCACGTTTGATTCAATCCGAATTTTTTCAGGCGGCGGCACGGGGGAAGCTGAAGCAGTTATCCGACAGGGCTATGTCTCATACCGACTATCCCAAGAACCGAATCTTACAGCGGGTACTGTGATCAGAAATCGTGCTGCCGTTTATTTTGACTACGAAGCGCCGGTCTTCTCCGGACAAGTTCGCCACGTGGTTGGGTGCGCAGACATCTTCACTGAAGGTGGTTGCCTGCTGACCTCAACGGACCGCAACTTGCCAAGAGCAACAGGTGTTAACATAAAAGTGAGTCCTAACCCAATAAGTGATCGTACAACGGTACAGATCACGGGATGGGAGCCACAAAACACGGAATTCAATTTCCACCTATTCGATGCCACCGGCCGTACAGTGTACGAAACGAGCTTCCAAGGTGACAATTTTGAGTTCTTGCGTCCAAACCTGGCCGGTGGCGCTTACTTCTACGAAGTAAGTGGCGGAGGTTTCCTCCTCGGAGGTGGACATTTAATACTTCGATAACAACAACCCAACCCTCTTGAGCGTTAGGATGTTATAGAATTTATTGGCTTCTACGCCAATACCAAAGATTTTTTAGGTCGTCTTTTTTTTCATGAGATTATGATTGTTTGTGCCTGACCGCTTCGCGGTCGGGCTTTTTTTTGTTTTGTACCGTCCTACTTCCTTATCTTGTGCATCTGGAATCTATATTTACCTTGCGTTACTTACTTGTTTTGCTTTGCTTACTCAGTTGTTTAAGTCCACTGCATTCGCAGTTGGAAAGCAACCCCTTTGAGTTGCAAGACCGACTTTCGGCCACCGCAAACGAAGAAAGGCCCGCAGCAACGACCACCGGTAATCCGTTTGACCTCCGGCCTGGTGCGGGCATTGCTCTTGATGCTTCTTCTGCACCTGCGACCGCGCCCTCTGAAAACTCCGGCATCGGTACCGCCCCGGCAAATTCTCGAAATGCAACCGGCCCACTTGTTATTCAATCGGCCGACCCAAACCAAGGGAAAGGCACCATATTATTGATTCAATTATTACTGTTGTTAACCTTGGCCGGGCTATGGTTACTCTTTGGAAATTTACTAAAGCAGGTCCTACTCGGCACTGCAAATGATGCCCTGATGACGCAGGTCTACACCCGGCGCTCTGGCGGAGAACTAGGCGCACTATGGGCTTGTTACATTTTCTCCTTCTTGTCCATGGGCTTTTTCCTGTACCTGCTGACCTCTTTTTTCGAGCGAAGCCTGGGCTTTGGCATTTGGGGCAACTGGTTGACTTACTCTTTGGTCATCGCGGCAATACTTGGCTTAAAGAACTTCGTGCTTGTTTTATTTGCCCGCCTTTTCCCCGTACGCAAGGAAATCAACCGGTACATGTTCACCCTGATGGTCTTTTCCATTCTGGCCGGATTATTTATTTCCCCCTTAAATCTGCTGGTTAGCTACGCTCCGGAAGAGTGGCGGAGTACCTTTATATATACCGGTGTCGGGCTGCTTGTCCTGGTTTACACCTTCCACTTACTCAGAGGGTTACTCATTGCCAGCAAGCTAATTTCCAGTAGGCCTGTGCATTTATTGTTGTATATTTGCGCCATTGAAACGGCCCCTGTATTCATTCTTTACCGCTTTGTAAGCGACTCTATTGTGTAACTGGTTGCCGTTATTTTAAACCGAATTAAGGACGAAAACTATGAGCACAGCCGCAGATAGCGAGAGCAATAAGCAAGACCTTAAACCGGTTCGTACCATTCTGGTTTCACAGCCACAACCAGAGCGCAGTCCTTTTGCGCGCCTGGAAAAAAAGTACGACCTGAAAATCGATTGGCGTCCCTTCATCGAAGTTAAAGGGCTTACGGAAAAAGAGTTTCGCAAGGAGCGTATTCGCCCGGATGAATTTTCCGCCATCATCTTTACGTCCAAACAGGCCATTGAGCATTTCTTTCGCCTGTGTAAAGCGATGCGCATCGAAATGAGCCAGGAGACGAAGTACTACTGCATGACCGAGGCAATTGCCAACTACCTGCAGAAGTTCATCGTTTACCGCAAGCGGAAAGTCTTCTTTGGTCAGCGCACCATCCAGGATCTTGCACCTACCCTGAAGAAGCATCGTTCGAAGGAAAAATTCCTCCTCCCTACTGGAAACCTTGGCGCAGCCTTTGTCTCCAAGTACATGGATGATAATAACTTTGACTGGCAACCAGCTTTGATGTACCGGACGGTTTCCTCTGACCTGAGTGACCTCGAAAACGTCTTTTACGACATCCTGATCTTTTACTCCCCACTTGGCATCGACTCGCTCTACGAGAATTTCCCCACCTTCGAGCAAAAAGATACGCGCCTGGCCGTGGCCGGCAGTAAGACGACTAAAGCCTGCGTTGACCGCGGGCTGACGGTCAACATTGCCCCTGAGCCTCCAAAGGTGCCCAGTATGGAAATGGCGCTTGACAATTACCTCAAGCATAGTAATCTGTAACCATTTCAGGTACGTTCAGACCTTGTTTCTAAGTAATATTAAAGCGACGAAGAACTGGTGCTAAAGCGCATCAGGCCTTCGCTCTATTATTCAAGTATCTAGAATTCCCGGCCATGAATAATCGTGATGAACAGTTGCTACAGCTGCTCCGCAACCGCTTGAGCCCAGACCAGCAACTGCCCGGTATCAAGGCACAGAACACCATGACACCACCTCAGCGTGGCGGTTCCTCACCTCCGCAAGAGACTGTCCGCAAAGCCTCTGTCTTAGCCCTCCTCTACCCTATAGATGGCCAACTACAATTGCTCTACATTCAACGAACCAGCCCTCCGGGAGATCGCCATGCAGGTCAAATATCTTTCCCTGGCGGTTCCGCCGAACCAGCTGATGAAAATGCAGCCGCAACGGCCCTTCGAGAGACAGAGGAAGAGGTTGGCATTCCACGCTCTTCCATCTCCCTTCTGGGGGCACTCACCCAATTGTACATCCCAGTCAGCAATTTCCTGGTGGACCCCTTTGTTGGCTTTACCCCCGAAAGACCTTCCTTTAAACTCCAGGAAACGGAGGTAGCCCGGGTTCTGGAACTTCCGTTCACTGATTTTTTGAACGATGACTCCCGGAAGGTAGGACCCCGTAAACTGAACAATGGTATGACCCTCCGGGACATCCCTTACTGGCACGTCCGGGGAGAAGAAATTTGGGGAGCTACTTCGATGATGACGGCGGAGCTTATCGCTTTAGTGAATGAATGAGTTCGCGAGTCACTGAGTTGGAGAATCGCTGAGTTAGTGAGTTGCTACCGCAAGTACCACTCACTTCGCTGCGCTTGTTCGCCCAAGGTGAGCAAGCGAAGCGCCGCGAAAGGTACTTGCGGTAGCAACTCAGTGACTCACAAACGCTTCAACTCACTTACTCAACGAAGAGTTTCTCCCCGGTTGCGAAGTCAAATAAGGTCAACCGGCGCAACTCGTAGTATCCGATCCAGAAATCACGGAGGCTGGCCATGTACTGGCGTCGCCCCTCGTCCATTTCCCGTACGGCGAGGTTGAGTTCGGTGATACTGAGTTTGCCGATAAGGTAGCGTTTACGGGTGATCTCTTCGCGGCGCAGGGCTACTTCGTAGGCCCGGTCGGCCAGAGTTACCTGATTACGGAGCAAGTCAAATTGGCCGACCTGAAGACGGATGCGCCGTTCAAAGCTGATTCTTTCCTGAGCGATGTTGAGCAATTCCAGTTCTTGGTTGGACCTAGCTACCTCAATTCGGCTACGGGCTTTACCGAAATCAGCGATTGGCACCTGAATGCCGAGCGTTACTACTTCCTGATCAATCAAGCCATCGTAGGCACTTCCGAAGCTATTGCCGGTACCCGACAAGCCAAATTGTCCTTGAATATTCAACTGAAATCCGTTGTTCTTTTTTGCTTGATCGAGGTCGGCTGCGGCCTCCAGCGCCCTACGCTCAAAACTAAGAATCAGGCTACGGTTTTCCATTGCATATCTGAGGGCTTCTTCCGGGTCTACTTTATTGGTGGGGATAGAGGACGGCGGGCGGAGTTGAAAGTCCGCATTCTCGGTAATGCCCAGGAAGCTTCGAAGTTCTTCGTTGGCGGTTTGGGCATTCAAATTAGCACTGGCCAGCGCAGCGTTGGCGTTCATCACGCTGAGCTCAATTTGCAACAGATCTGTTTCGGCAATCCGTCCGACGCCAAAACGGCCCTGGCTGATTTGGTACAGCGTGTCTGCGTTGGTCTTATTCTTTGTAGCGGCTTCCAGGTTTAGCTGGGCAATCAGCAAATCAAAGAACAGGTCGGAGGCAGTAGCCGCCGCTTGTTCCTTTGATTCATTGAAGAAACGCTTATTCTCCTCGTAACGCAGCGGCTCTATTTTCTGGCGCCAACGCAACTCATTATAGCCTCGTAGTGGCTGGACAAAACCCAGAGATATGGGGGTAGACAGATAGGAAAGCGAAGCAGGGTTCAGATCTGTTTTAAAAACGTCAAGTCGTCGCAGGCCGGTAGTAAGGAACACCTGCCCGCCGGTAGCAACAATGGGCTGAGACAGCGAGATGCTTAAGGTATTCCGCATGAGGGCCCGGCTGATAAAGTCCTCGCTACCATCGGGTAAGATGATGTTGTCGATGGACCTGTTCAAGCCTGGCAAGGTAGCATTCAGTTGAATTTGCGGCTTAAAATCAGCCTGAAAAGACCGGTAGCGCCACAGGGTATTGTTGAGGCGGGTTTCGGCCAGCTTCATGTCGGGCGACTCACTTCTGGCAATATCCACTACTTCGTTGAGGGTAAGTTCGTAGACTTTCTGCGCGTAGGTTTGGGCGGGGCCGCAGGTGCAGAGGAGGGTTAGGAGGAGCAGGGAGTACCACGAGGCCTTCCGCCTGGCGGAAAAATTGCGGTGTGTTTTTAGTTGTAGCGCCCGGTATAAGTCTTTCGTCCAATTACCATTAAGGGGGTAGCGTACCGGTACCATATTTCGTTCGGGGTTAGATTGGAGCGTAAGCTCGGAGCCATCAGTGTTTTTCATGTTAACTTATTTCCTGGGGTTAAGTGCTTGCTCAATTGTCTTTTCCTGGCACCTGCGTCCGCGCCGAAAAATCATTATTCTAATCCGATCGTAAAGCTTTAATCGGATCGAGTTTCGCCGCCCTTCGAGCCGGAAACAGGCCAAAGACCAGGCCAATGACCGACGCCACTCCAAAGGATAAAATCACGCTCCAGGCCGAAACCTCCGTTGGTATTTCGTAGTTGGCTGCAATAAATTCCGCAGCTCCGACGCCTAAAAAAATACCAGTGATTCCTCCCAACAGGCTGATGAATACGGCTTCGAGCAGAAACTGCTGCACGATGTCCTGTTGGGTTGCCCCCAGGCTACGTCGGGTACCGATCTCCTTAGTCCGTTCCAAGACGGAAGCAAGCATAATGTTCATGATACCGATGCCCCCTACGAGCAAAGAAATACCGGCGATGAAAGCCAGCACTTTATTAAACGTGTCCTGGGTCTGCTGCTGTGCTTCCAACATTTTTTCCGGGACCGCCATCTCATAATCGATCACCGTTTGGTGCCGGCGTTTGAGCAGACGGGCCACCACATTACTGGTGGACAGCAGTTCTTCGGATTCCGCCACCCGGATAACCATCCGATCGAGCTGGTGGTAGTTTTCTTCTCCACTATTGCCATCATTACCACGGTTATTTCCAATGTTCCGGGAATGGGCGTAGCTGCGGTCTTTGAAGCGAATCAGGGCCGTCTGTAATGGCACATATATGTCTTGATTATAATCTCGTATTCCCAAGTTCTCCAGTTGGTCCTTTTTAGCAATACGCTCTTTGAGCACCCCGATGATCCGGAGCCAGGTTTGCCCACATTTGATGCGTTCGCCAATGGGGTTTCCCTCGCTGAAGTAACGACGAACGATGTCTTGTCCGATGATACAAACGGGATCCCCTTTTTCGTGGTTAACCTCGTGAAAGAGTTTACCTCGTTCTACCTGCAGGTTATTCAGTTCGAAAAAAGCATTGGTCACCCCTACGGCTCTGCTCTTACCGATCTTACCATCACGAATGACGGTGGTGGGTAAGACGACCTCGGGGCTAATGGCTTCCACACCTGGTAAAATGGCGTGTATGGCCCTGACATCACCCAGGTTCAGGCCAGGAGACCAAGGCTTGGTGTTTTTTTCCTGGCCGGCTGATTGAGCGGAAGCATCGTCGTCTCCTCCTGCGGCTTCCATCAGGCTGGTCACCACAATGTTGTTGGCACCGATGAGTCGCATCTGAGCCAGGATGGCTTCCCGGGCTCCCGTTCCGATGGCCAGCATCGCGATCACCGCCGCCACGCCAAAAACGATACCGAGGGCGGTAAGAAATGCCCGCAACCGGTTAGCGGCCACTCCTTCGAGGGCCAACTGAAAATTAAATAGCAGCTTTTTCATCATCCAGTATTTAAAAGATGATCATGAAATTGCCACTGTTACCGTCTCCGGTTGAAATTTGAGCGTCTTTGGGCACTTTAGCCTCCTTTTCATCGGCGATCCGTCGGCGCTCATCACGTTCTGAAAGCAGCTTGTTTTCAGCGTCCTCCTTTGCATCGACGGCGAGGGGGGTAAGCTGCAGTTGTTCTGCATTAGTTGGCGCGGTTAGATAAACACGATCTCCTGCCGACAGCCCTTGGACGATGACCACCTCATTTTCATTGGTCCAGCTACTGATGACTTCCTGCTTAACCGGCCTGCCGTCCACCTGTTTGTAGACAAAAGTCAGGGTGTCTTTATAAAGGGCTTCTAGTGGGATAAACAACTTCCCTTCCAGTACGTCGGTCACCACCTCATTACTTGTGGTCATGGCCGGACGTAAAATTGAGTCGTTCTCATTTACCTGAATAATGACCTCAAAAACTTTAGAATCGTAGTTCCTTAGCTGCTCACCAATATTGGCGACCTGTACGACGAGTCCCGTATACTTATTGTCTGGGAATGCATCCACCTGGATGGTGACTTCCTGTCCTTTTCGTACCCGACTGATGTCAACTTCGTTGACGTAAGTCTTCGATACCATCTCTGAAAGATCAGGTAGCTCCGCCACCACCGGGTCCCAGGCCCTGATCTGAGAACCGGCCTTCACCTTCCCTTCCCAACTTCTGGCGTAAATCACCATGCCATCTTTAGGCGCCATGATGACAAATTCCCTGGCCAGGTCTTGCAGGCGAGTAAGCTGAAGTTGCTGGGTCCGAAGATCAGCCATGATCTCATTGATCTGCGTCTGTGCCTTCTCCTGACTCAGCTCGTACTTCATCTCCAACTGCTTAAAGTCTCTTTCTGAGCGCTCCAGTTCGATGTTTGCCCGCTGGATGACCATGGGCGCTTCGTACTTACTCTGCTCCACCTCCAATTCTTTCTCCCGCATACCAAAGCGGAGATTAACCAGCTCATCCCTTAAGGCCCTCATTTCAATGGCTGTATCAATCCGGGTAGCTTCCAGCTTCGTATTGATCTTATCCATTTCATTAAGGGACTCTTTGATTTTCGTATCAAGTTCTGTCTTATCAAGAGTGGCAACGTAATCTCCCGCACTGACCATTGTACCCTCTGGGACTAAATCAGTGATATTGGTTTGGTAAATCTGATTGGTCCGCATACCTGAGGGACCAATAATTTTCTCTGAGCGTTTTGCCTGTAACTCACCCGTGGCAATTACATTCATCAGGAACTCCCCCTGGCGTACGGGAACGGTAAGTTGGGCGGTCTCTTCAGTTTCGGTGGAATCAGAGGTAAAATACCAAAAAGCGGCACCGGCTAAAAGGACGCCAATTATAGGGATCAGATATTTTTTCATTGGGCTGTGAGTAAGTGTAAGTGTATTGAAGAGCAAACTCTCCGTCAATAGGATGCTCTAAACTAACGGAATGGTTGTTACCAATTGTCAGATGAGGGAAAGATTAACATCCTTTTACATCCTATTGCTTCAACAATACCTGAGAAATCGGGAAAGGTTACGAATAAAAATAAAAGAACTTTGCAAAATAAAGTGAACCCTTTCTTCCCTCAGCTATTTATTGGCTGAACCTACCCCCGAACCGTGTGCGTTACTATTTCATTTTCCTGTCTCTACTCTTCTTTGTAGCCTGCAATGCCTACCGGCCGCTGACGGAAGCTGCCATCCCGGAAGACACCTGGAAGACCCGCCAATTACCTTCCAGCCCTCAGGACACTACTGGCGATCCCTTGGCTGGTTTTGACTTCCTGGTTCATGGTGATTATATCGGCAGTGGTGTACCACTGGAAATCATGCAGAAGGCTGCTCCCAAGATGCCGCAGGACCGGCCTTTCCCTCGTAACGAAATGAATGAGGGCATTCCTTATTTCATGACGGCGTTTACTGCGCCGAACGGCGCTAAAGTCGCCAACGGCAACTGCTTTACCTGCCATGCCGGCCGCGTCGACGACGAGCTGGTCATTGGGTTGGGAGATAGTTTCTCCGACTACGAATCCAGCATGGTATTTATGGGCACGATGATGCGCTTTGGCATGGGCGTTAAGTACAATAAAAAGAAAGACTTACAACCGGCCGCATTTACGGATTTCAGTAACTACTTCCGGCGCATGGCACCGAAGATAAAAACCACCCAGCCTGGTAGTAACCCTGCTTTCCGCCTGGCGGAAGCCTGCATGATGCATCGGAATCCTGATGACCTCACCTACGTAGACGAACCTCTTTACGACATGTGGGAGTACAATATTGCTACCGACACCCCGCCACTATGGCACGTAAAGAAAAAGAACACCCTCTATTACAACGGTATTGGCCGAGGAAGCATGCCGAAATTATTACTCCAGGCCAGCGTACTGGGCACACCAGACAGCAGCCACAGCCGAACATCCGTGGAAGCTTTTAAGGACGTATACGCCTGGCTGCTCACTCTCGAAGCACCACCCTACCCTCAAGCAATTGACCAGCAACTGGCGCAGGCAGGCCAACCGCTCTTCAACAAACATTGCTCCGGCTGCCACGGCACCTACGGCCATGAGGGAGATACCTACCCTAATAAGGTGGTCAACCTGAATGTCATCAAAACCGATCGGCTCTACGCCGACTACATCAACCAAAGCGGTATTGTAGATTGGTATAATGCCAGCTGGTTTGCGACCAGTTCCCCAAGGTCCCGGTTCGAACCAACTGCCGGCTACGTAGCCCCTCCCCTGGATGGCATTTGGGCCTCCGCCCCTTATTTCCACAACGGTTCGGTCCCTACCATTTATCAGGTGCTAAATTCTAAAACGCGACCTACCCGTTGGACACGTACCGGTGAAAGCAAAGACTACGACTGGAAGCGCATCGGCTGGAAATACGATCCGGCACCAAAAAACAAAAAATGGACTTTTAACACTTCCGTCCCCGGTTATGGCAATGGTGGCCACTACTTTGGAGACAAGCTTAGTGAAGACGAGCGGTGGGCAGTAGTGGAGTATTTGAAGACGCTGTAAGGGCTTTTTCACTTAGGGGCGTAGGCTGAAGAAAAGCCTGCCTGCATAGTACGCCCTGGTGTAAGAAAAACCTCAGTGGGTCCTGAATCGCTAAATGTCTTTAATGGCTCCAAAAGCCGTAAATTTGCGCCTCTGATAACGTGACAATCTGACCATGTCTTCCCGTAAACTACGCAATCTACTAAGCCCCGAAGAACTACGAGCCCGCCTTGAAGCGGAGACGGAACCCCGCGTGACCTTCAGTTTTTACCGATATGCCAACATCTCCGAACCGGAACAGTTTCGGAATGCGTGCTACTTGAGCTGGTCGGCGCTAGACGTATTTGGCCGGGTGTACATTGCTACGGAGGGCATCAATGGCCAGGTCTCCGTTCCTGCTTCCAAATTTGAGGAATTCAAAGCGGAGTTGTACAGTGTTGATTTTTTAGCTGGTATGCGGCTCAATATTGCCATTGAGGCGGAGGCAGAATCTTTCCTGAAACTTAAGATCAAGGTTAGGCAGAAAATCGTTGCTGACGGCTTAGACGATGACACCTTTGACGTCACCAAGCGGGGTCGTCACCTCTCCGCCACACAGGTCAACGAATTGCTTGATCAGGAAGATACCATTGTGGTTGACATGCGTAACCACTATGAAAGTGAAGTCGGTTATTTTGAAGGTGCCATTCGTCCCGACATTACCAATTTTCGGGATTTGCTGCCCGTAGTTGAGGAAATGCTGGAGGATAAAAAGGACAAAAACATCGTGATGTATTGCACCGGAGGCATTCGTTGTGAGAAGGCCAGTGCCTACTATCTTCACCGGGGTTTTGAGAACGTTGCCATGGTTGATGGTGGCATCATTGAGTATGCCCGCCAGTGCGAAGCACTGGGGCTGGAGTCAAAGTACCTGGGCAAGAATTTCGTTTTTGACGAGCGCCTCGGAGAACGCATCAGCGCGCACGTCGTCTCCCATTGCCACCAGTGTGGCACCCCATCAGACCGGCAGTTGGACTGTGCGAACGAACCTTGCCACATCCTCTTCGTCCAATGCGAGGCATGTGCAGAAAAATTCAATGACTGTTGCTCGACACAGTGTAAGGAATTTATTGAATTGCCAGAAGACGAACAGCGGAAGTTGAAGATTACGACCCAGTTTAACGGGCAGAAATATGGGAAGGCGTTGCGGGCTTCTATGTTGGAGGCCGGGGAGGCGGAGTTGAAGTAGGGGAGTATGATGATTTTGGAGGTTTTGCTTGAGCTATTCCAACTTTTTAAAAAGTTGGACTAGCTTAGTCCTCTAGTACATAACTCATTGAAAATCAACAAGTCCAACTTTTTAAAAAGTTGGACTAGATTTTGCCGGGGAGCCGCCGCAGGTACAATGAAAAATTACGGAGTAATTTCAAATCATTGCATATTTGAAACTTTCCTTACTGGCTCAGTCAGTATCAATCTTTCTTGAAAACAGGCACCTTCCTTTCAACAAAACCTCCCACTACGGACTGGCAATTGCCAGCACCTTCAGCTCCTCTCCCGAAAGAGAAAATTCCGTTGACTGTTAACAAGGTAAAGTGGTATAGTTTATGGAAGCAATAAATCTCCCCACAGCATCGCAACCAAAATCTCATGCCACCGTTAGGCCTTCAAAATAAGCAAGTATGGCAACCTACCTAATCATTGGCGGCAGCTCAGGCATCGGCCGGGCGTTAGTGGATCAATTATTGAACGAAGGGCACAACGTAGCCGTATGGGCGCGGGAGGCGCGGGACTTACCTGCCACCGTCAGTTTTACAGCCTATGATGTAGTCGGCGAAGCCGACCCTGATAAAGCGGCGTTGCCCGAACAACTGGATGGACTGGTTTACTGCCCAGGCAGTATTGACCTCAAGTCGTTCCGGAGCCTGAAAGCTCCTGCCTTTCGGGAAGCTTTTGAATTGAATGTGGTTGGCGCAGTACGGTGTCTGCAAGTGGCGGAGCGGACGCTGAAAAAATCAGCTAAGGCAACTGTAGTCTTCTTTTCCACCGTAGCCGTACAACGTGGCATGCCCTTCCACGCAGGCGTAGCAGCGGCCAAAGGTGCCGTAGAGGGCCTTACCCGTAGCCTCGCTGCGGAATATGCTCCAACCATCCGGGTCAACGCCATTGCCCCTTCGCTAACGGACACCCCACTAGCGGGTAAGCTCCTTGCCACCGAAGACAAACGCGAAGCCAGTGCTGCTCGGCACCCACTCAAGCGTGTCGCGGCAGCAGAAGAAATCGCCGCAATGGCTGCCTTCCTGCTTAGCGATAAAGCGGCCTTCGTTACTGGCCAGGTAATTGGTATGGATGGAGGTCTCTCAGCGGTATAAATAGCATGTGAATACGGAAAGGAATGGCCTGGACATTTACCGATGGCCAGCCCCCTGCTCCGTTACCCATTTCTTGCACCTGCGGCCGCGCCTGATTCGTCAAAAAGACATACGGTAGGCAGGGCGGGCAAGGCCTTTTGATATATAGATTATCTGGCTCCGGAACACTTTAGCTATCGGACTAAAAAACCCCTCTCCCGAATCGCGGAAGAGAGGCTATCCCAAAAACCGATTTAAGTTCTTGCTGATTGAAACGAACCTTGAGTTCGTAACAAAGAGATGCACCAACGACCAGGTCGGAGGGGCTGTTAAATCTTGTATTGTAGATAGCGATGCGTCGTTTGGGATCAGATGCGAGGTAGCTCAAAACTAAGTAGGCACCTAATCAAAAAGGCTGAAGCACCCGCCAAAGATAATATTTAAAGAACGAAACCCCCAAATTAACGTCGATTCTCTTCTAAAGCCTTCTGTTTCCGGGACTCCTTAATGGCACTCCGGTTGATGGCATAACCAACTGTTACTTCGTGGCTTCCGTTATTATACTGCTGGAACTCCCCGAAAGAAAGGTCATAAGAATAGTAGAACTGGAGGCCGTTGATCTTGGTTCCAAGCAAGAGCCCCACTGCACCAAGATAGCGATAGGAAAGACCGGCGATGAACTGGTCATCAAGAAAACCTGCCTGGAGGTTGAAGTCCATCATAAAGGGCGCATCCTGCACCTTTCGCATCATGACACTAGGCGTCAGATTGACGTTGAGTTCTTCGATCCGGAAGCGCTGGCCCAACAGAAAAGTGAAGTTGAAGCTTTCTTCTGCAGTAGTACCAGAGATGACGTCCAATCGGTTTGCCACGAGGTTGTTGATGGTAAATCCGCCAAAGACCTTGTCCAGGTAACTGCCGTAAATACCAATACCGGCATCAAATCGGTTCTCTCCGTCCAGCCAGGCCATGATTTCCTCATCTCCGGGTTCGAAGTGGATATTGTTGACCACATCGGGGTCCAAACTGAGTCGTTGAAACTGAGTAAAGAAACCGAAAGCGGCCTGAAAGGCCTGCTCTCCCCGAACCTCCTTGCCCAGGCCGAATCGGAATGCCACATCGAGTTGTCCCTTAAAGCGATTCTGCTGTGCCGCCGATTCGGAGAAAATGGCCGCACCAATACCGAAAGCTTCCCCAATTGGACCATTGAGCCGAACGCCAACGGTTTTAGGGGAATCTTCAAAGCCAGACCAGGCTGCCCGTGCATTAAGCTGGAGCGTATACTCATCCGTAAATCCCGCTGCTGCAGGATTCAGAATGATTGGGTTTTGTACGTAATGGTTGAATATGGCTTCGTCCTGAGCAAAGAGGGAGGAGCTCAGGGCTACCAGGAGAAAAACCAGGGTGGGTAGCATTTTTTTCATTGGAAGCGTTTCTAATTCGTTTTTGGGATGGGAGGTAAAAATGTTTCCCGGAGCCTGTCCTTATCGGCAGGCTCCGGGAAAAGGTTTATTCGCGAACGATGGTGAGAGATCCTCGTTGCTGCTTAGGTTCACCCTGTAAATTGGTGAAGTCAAAAATGTAGTAGTAGGGGCCTTCAGGAAGTACGCTGCCATCGTTTGTGCGGCCTTCAAAACAGTTGGTACCGCTGTCATCGCTGCTACAATCGTAGTCGGCGACCTTGTAGACCAACTGACCGTATCGATTGAATACCTGCATGGTGTTGTTGATGGCTTCGTCGTTATTGGAGCAGAACAAGATAAATTTCTCGTTGAGTCCGTCACCGTTAGGTGTGATGACTTCGCGGGCACTGAGACAGGGGAAACGACGATCAAGTATCGTAGCAACCATTGTAACCGTCTGACATTCGTTGTCATCGGTCACCTGAATGGTGTACTCCCCGGGGCACAAGCCTTCGGCAAATGAGTTATTGCCTTGGTTAGGCAATTGAGGCCAGGTATATCGATAGTTACCGCTGCCCCCAAGGGGCAGGATTTGGATACTACCGTTGCAGCCTTCCGTAGCATCAACAGCTTCGAAAGTAATGGCAAGGTCTTCCGGAGCAGTAAGCGTGAAAGACTCTCCGGTGGAACAGTTGTTATCGTCAGTAACGGTGACCCCGTAGGTACCACTGCCCAGTGCTGAGATTCGTGGCGTCATGGCACCATTAGACCACAGGAACCGGTAATTGCCAACACCTCCGGTGGGATTAATCGCAAGGCTACCATCGTTGGCACTACCACAACTAATTTGTGTCACCGATGATTCCAGTACAAGTGCCGGAGGAGCGGTCACTTCAATCATTTCGGATATTTCACAGTTACCTTCATCAAGGACTGTGACGGTGTAAACTCCAGCCGCGGCATTCTCCAATACACTATCAATGCCAACCATTTCGCCGTTGAAGATGAACTCGTACATGAAGTTGCCCTGACCACTGATGTCTATTTCGATCCGACCATCCGAGGCACCAGCACAGCTGACACCAAAACCACCGAAGCTCGAGGTAACGGTCGTCGTCACGCTAAAGCCAGCGGAAATTCCAACGGTGTAATTGCGGATCAACATGGCCCCCGAAGCATCTACGACCGTCAGCGTATAGCCCCCAGCAGTAACGCCACCGGCTACATCGTCGGGTGAGAGATCTTCCATCGAAGAGATTTCGTCTGTAGATCCCATTCGGGCCCAGGAATAGGTATAGGGCGTCACTCCTCCGGAGATCGTGACATCAATAGCGCCCTCAGTACCATCTGAGCAAGCTACGTCAGTAATTCCTGCTACCTCTTCATCGATCCGACTTACTTCGATGGGCTCCGTCTCCAGCATACAACCGTTAGCATCAGTGATCGTTCCAGTATACATTCCCGCGCACAGTTGGCTGATTGTTGCCCCCATACCACTGTTGCTCCAGGCAACGGTGTAAGTAGAAGTTCCCCCTTCGATGTCGAGGCTGATCATACCGGAGCAATCCATATCTTCCGTATCGGACGTTACAACCGAAGAAAAAGATAATGGAGTTGGCCCATCTACAGTGACCATTGTACTGAGCATTGCTCCCTGGTCGTCGGTCAGGTTGACGGTGTAGGTGCCCGGAGGTACGTTGGCTTCGATGCTATTGTCATCGTCGATGTACGTAAAGGACAGTTCAGGAATACTGACCATAATAGGCGCCACACCATTCGTCATCGTGAGTCGAATAGTGCCATCATCGGAGTCTGCACAGGAGGAATTCAGTGTTACCAACCCGGAGATTGTTGGCGCAGAAGCGCCAACAGTGAAGCAACGCATCTGTTCACACATGCTGGCGTCGGTCACCGTCACACAATACTCTCCGGCGTTAAGCTCCGACCGGTTCTGTGTGGTTGGGCCATCCGCCCATTCAAAGGAATAAGGGGAATTACCGCCGGTTGGAATCAGTACGATAGCGCCATTATTACTCATCGTGGCATTGGTTACATCTCCAGCGATTACTATATCCGTTGGCTCTTCTACAGTAATCGTCTGAACAACCTGATCCGGACCATTGGTTACCGTAACGGTGTAATCTCCGGGAGCGAGGTTATCAAGGTCCTGAAATTGACTTATCGTCATCTCACCATCACTCCAGAGGTAATTATATGCTCCCTGGCCGCCAATAACTGTTAGATCGATCGAGCCATTATCTTCTCCCGGGCAACCTGAATCAACATCTGTATCTAGGATCGCCAGTGCACGAATGAGGGCAAAACATTGAATATCGCTACAGTTACTATTATCGATAACCGTCAAACAATAGGTACCTACCACGCTTGGTTCGATGTCTTCCTGATCTGAGGTGAAGTTGTCGGGCCCGGTCCACGAATACTGGAAAGGTGTGCGGCCACCGGTAACGGTGGCATCAATACGGCCGGGGCCATCGGTAATATTTGTAAGCTGCCCTCCAATATTCACTGCTGGCGGTTCCCCTACTGCGATATTGTCAAGCGAGCGAACACATCCATTGTCGTCGGTTACGGTAACCCCGTAAGACCCACCAGAAAGCATTGTTTGCGAAGGCGATCCATCTTGCAGGCTACCGCTCCAGTCAAACAAGTATGGGCTGGTATTACCCACCGTCGCAATGGTAATTCGTCCGTCTGACTCCCCAAAGCAAGAAACGCCACCAACTTCATCTACTACGATATCGAAAGGTCCAGGGTTGACTACATCGAAACAATCGGAGGTTGATTGGCTCGTGGCCGGGTTGGTAATTGTGACACAATAATTGCCTGGGGCGAGGTTAAGTGCCGTAGCACTCGTAGATACATTAGGAGACCATTGGTAAGTAAGGTTATTTCCTCCGCTTACCGTTAGGGCAATGGAACCATCACTACCGTCGCGGCAGTCAGGGCCTTCCACATTTGAGGAGACAATGACCGGTGCTGGCGTACAGTTCACACAGCCAGGAAACAAATCTGCTTCAATGGTACCATCCGTATTTTCAAATTCTATTGCCGTTGGCGCGTCAGTAAAGGTGACCAGCGTCTGATCATCCGTAGAGCGAACCCTAAAGCAGATGGAGTAAAGTGCCGTTCCGTCCTCTGCCGTATTCGGATTAAGTGCGGGGTCAAACCACAGTACGCGAAGAATACCCGGCAGTGCGTTGTTTACCGAGATATTTCTGAAGCTACTGATGTTGTTATTGGGCTCCATCCGAAGGTATTCCAAAATATTGTCATCATAACTGATGGTGTATTGGAAAGAAACCAGATTCATGGCCTGAAAAGCAATTATGGGCAGGCAGATTACGTCATCCTCTGCGGCCTGGGTAGAACCAATTTGGAAAGTCAGTTGATCTGCCACCGGTGCATTTGGGTTAATGCTGCCACCAACGGGCACCACGCCAACGGGTTGATTGTTGGCGTTTCGGGCCAGGATCGCTGGCGGGCCATTAGAAAAATTCAATGGCGTAACGGAAAAACGATCTACGGTGAAACAGAGGCTGACCATTACTCCTCCATCAGGGATGCTCTCTCCGGATGAGCCCGGTGCATCCCAATCAAAGGCTAGTTGCCCAACAGCTGGTGTAGAGAAGTTGGCAGCAGTGATGCTGGCCAGGCCGAAATTTGTTGCACGCGAGAAGGTTACTTTAGTTGCATCGTATGCAATAGAGAAACTGAGATCGGTCAGGGATGCAAAGTCCGTGACGGTCAAGTCAACGCAGACTTCCTCACCAAGTGCACCATCTCCGGTTCCTAATTCAAGCACCAGGTTGTCGGGGGTACCTCCACCTCCACATGTGATGTCATTGTTTACACTTCCATCCACCAGATCAACCGGTGTAATTGCGGTGTTCGAGGGGTCTGCAGCTCTTGGGTTAGAAATAGTTACCGGAGTACGGCACGCTTCTAAAACCGTGAAACAGGCGGAGAGAATACTTTCGCCGTCTGCTACGTCATTTGCTCCCAGATTAGGGTCAAACCAGATCACTTGAAGGAGCCCGGCACTTGGGTTGGCCACCTGTAGGTTAGGCAATTGGCCGGTACCGGCAGCGCTAACGAACTCCAGCTTGGTGGCATCGTAGTTAAGGGAAAACTGTAGCCCGGCGAAATTCGTAAGATTAAATACTGTTACATCGAGGCAAACTTCAGTGCCCTCAGCAGCGGTTTCATCACTAACCACCATCGTAAAGTTCTCGTAGGGTTCAATGCCTCCAGTATTAATGGTACCGGGATCAGTACTTACGGTCAGGTTCATGCCACCGCTATTCGTTGCCGTAGCGTTGGTGATCGTCACCTGGGTCTCATCGCCAGTCAATACGTTGAAACAGATGGTGAACAGTGGTTCTCCGTCCGATAGCGACTGCGGGGAAGCCGGTGTATAATTGACGGCAACCGTGGAAGCCGTCGTGGTAAAGTTGCCAGCACCAAAACCAGGCAGTTCGGAGTTGGCCGTCACTGAAGCAAGGGCAAGCACGCTGTTGTCAAAGTTCATCGTGAGACTGATGTTACCGATGTCCGTAAAGTCGCTTACTCTTACCGGAACACAGACTTGCTGCCCAACCTGAGCTGTTCCATCGCTGACGTTCAGCCCCAGCATATTTGATGGGCAATTATTCGGACAGCTACCGCCACAATCAATCCCGGTTTCATCACCGTTCATGATGCCGTCGGTACAGGAAACACACGGCTGACAATCAGGGCCACCACAATCAATCCCGGTTTCGTTACCGTTCATCATGCCGTCGGTACATGTCGGGCCACCGGTCGTACAACCATTCACCATGCCATCATTTTCTACGGGGCCGATAACGTTGCCCGTAGTACTCGTCACCCGCAGGCGATCCGCATCAAGGATGGTCGTGGCAGTAGTTTCGTTGGTAAAGCAAATGGTAGCGAAGACCTCACCGTCGTTGAGAGAGATAGGACTGTCTGCAGAACGGAAGAAAACAAGGCGGACTTCTCCGTCGACAAATTCGTTTACCTGCAGGCCGCTGCCCGCTGAAGGGTGCGCGGTAAAACTGGCATAGTCCAGGTTAGCAGCAGGGTATTTAAGGTCCATTTGTAGTCCCGTTACGTCCGTAAACATGCTCACCGTCAGGTCAACACACGCCTGGTCACCAACGGCAATATTACAGGCTTCTCCCACACAGAGGTTAAGGAAGTTTGAGCCCTCTCCACAAGTACTCTCACAAGCAGTACAATCAGGACCGCCACAATCGATGCCGGTTTCGTTGCCGTTCATGATGCCATCCGAACAGGTAGGCATATTTCCACAATTCTGGTTAACAGCCCCCGGGTTACCGCTACCCGGGATCCGGGAACCGGACGAATTAAAGAAACGCAGGGTATTGGCTTCGTCGCGGAAGGTAAGTGGTGTAACCGCTACTGTTTGTACGGTGAAACATATCTCGAAAGCCATTTCATCAGCAGCGAAGGATACGCCCGTAAGGTTAGGGTCGTTCCAGATGAGATTAACGGTTCCGTCTGAAGGGCTACCAACGGTTGCCCCTGCCTGAAGGGCTGCGTCTGCCGTAAAGCGGGTATACTCCAGGTTTGCCGGCAGATAGGAAAGAGAGAATTGAAAGCCAAACAAGTTATCAAAGTTACCGACGAATACAGGTACACAAACCTCTGTACCTGCGTCCCCGCATACACTTCCAATACATACTTCCGGGTCCGTTGTGTCGTCACCACAATCACCCATATCGCAAGGTACGCAGTTAGATCCGCCACAGTCAACGCCTTCTTCATCACCGTTCTGGACACCATCGCTACACGTTGGTGGGCAAGCGGCACAGCTACCGCCACAATCGACGCCAGTTTCGTCACCATTCTGGATGCCATCATTACAGGTAGGCATGACCATACAGCCATTAACCATACCGTCATTGGCTATGGGGCTAACTACAGGGCCACCTGCATCTGTTACACGCAAGCGGTCAGCATCGAGCATAGTTACACCGGCCGTTTCATTCGTGAAACATAACGTCGCGAAAACTGCATCACTTGGAAGAGTTACGGGCATATCAGCCCCGAGGAATAATACAAAACGTAGTTCACCGTCGGCGAATTCATTGATCTGCAGTCCGTCACCAAGTGCGGCATTTGACGTAAAGCTCAGATAGTCCAAATTTGCGGCGGGGTAGTTGAGGTCCATCTGCAGTCCCGTGACACCCGTGAAATTGGTCACGGTAAGATCGACACAAACTTGAGCCCCCTCAGCCACATCGCAGGCCTCGCCTACACACAAATTGAAAAAGGAGGAACCCTCTCCACAACTGGCGTTGGTAGCACATGGTTCACAGTCGGGCCCACCACAATCAACCCCGGTTTCATTTCCGTTCATCATCCCGTCATCACAGGTAGGATCAGGGCAAGCGGTACAGCTACCACCACAATCGACCCCGGTTTCATCACCGTTTTGGATGCCGTCGTCACACGTTGGAACAGTACAATCGTTGACCGTGCCATCATTAGCGATTGGCCCGACCACCATACCGTTTACATCCGTAACCCGGAGGCCATCGGCGTCGATGAGGGTAGACTCAGCGCTTTCATTGGTGAAACACAACGTAGCAAATACATCGCCATCTGTTAATGTTTCCGGGCTATCAGCACCACGGAAGAAGACAATACGGACTTCACCATCTGCAAATTCGTTGATCTGCAGCGCGTCGGCCAACGCGCTATTTGGCGTAAAGCCAGAAAATTCGAGGTTAGCAGATGGGTAAAGGATGTTCAATTGAACAGCCGTAACGCTGGTAAAATTAGCCACGGTCAGATCAATACAAGCCTGGGCACCGATGGCAACATCACATACGTCGCTCACACACATATTGAACACGGAAGAACCTTCCCCGCAAGTAGCAGCTACACACGGTGCGCAACTGCCACCGCAGTCAACTCCTGTCTCGGTGCCATTCTGGATACCATCGTTACACGTTGGCGTAACACAGGCTGCACAATCAGGTCCGCCACAGTCAACTCCGGTTTCATTACCGTTTTGGATACCATCGTCACAGGTGGGCATCAGCGGTCCACAGTCATTGACTGAGCCATCATTAGCAATTGGGCCAGTCACCATCCCAGAGGTATTGGTCACCCGGAGGCGATCTGCATCTAAAGCAGTAGCAGAAAGGGTCTCGTTGGTAAAGCAGATCGTCGTAAAAATGTCGTTATCATCCAACGTTACCGGGCTATCGGCCGATCGGAAGAAAACAAGGCGGACTTCTCCGTCCGAAAATTCGTTCACCTGCAAGCCGCCCCCGAGGAGCGCATTAGGGGTAAAGCTTGCATAGTTGAGGTTGGCAGCAGGATACTTCAGGTCCATTTGCAAGCCAGTTACGTCGGTAAAATTTGCCACCGTTAAGTCAATGCACGCCTGTGCACCAACGGCAATATCACAAACCTCACTGACGCACAGATTCAAAAAGGAAGACCCCTCTCCACAAGTCGTCGTCATACACGGAGCACAATCAGGGCCACCACAATCGACGCCGGTTTCATTACCGTTCATGATTCCGTCAGAGCAGGTGGGTGGATCCACACAGGCAGTACAACTACCACCACAGTCCACGCCCGTCTCATCGCCATTCATAATGCCATCGTCACAGGTTGGGCAAGCGGCACAGTCAGGGCCACCACAATCGACGCCGGTTTCATTACCGTTCATGATCCCATCCGAACAACTGGGGCAGGCCGTACAGCTACCGCCACAATCGACGCCGGTTTCGTCACCATTCATAATACCGTCATCACAGGTCGGGCAAACTGGGCAATCAGGGCCACCACAATCGACGCCGGTTTCATTACCGTTCATGATTCCGTCAGAGCAGGTGGGCGGACAAGCGGTACAGCTACCGCCACAGTCCACACCGGTTTCGTCTCCATTCATAACACCGTCATCACAGGTCGGACAAACGGGACAATCAGGGCCACCACAGTCCACGCCGGTTTCGTCACCGTTCATGATACCATCCGTACAACTTGGCACAGAACCATTCCCGTCGTTAATAACACCGTTGGTTATGTCTACATCCCCTAATTCGAAGATGTCCTGGTTTTCATTGGTGAATTCCAGCGGAATGGGAACATCACCAATCGTAAGCACGGTCTCAACATCTTGCACTACCATAAAACAAAGCTGGCCGATCACAAAGGGGCCAGGATCCGTATATCCAGTAGAACTGAAAGGGCTGTAACTTAACCGAAGTTGATTGGGGCGGTCGGCCCGGAAGCCGATAGAAACGTTCGTTCCATTAATACTGGCACTGCCAGAAACGTAGCGGACGTTCAACGTATCAAACGTAATACTGAATTGCATGCCAGTAATACCGACAAAGTTAGCGCCTACGATATCGACACATACCGTTTCGCCTACGTTGCCGTCAACACTGGTTAGGCCAATTGAAATGTTTTGCCCGTTCAGACTGTACGTCAGGCAAAACAGCAGCCCACCGAGCAGCAGGGTGTAGAAATTTCTCATTTAAATCTCAGTTTCGGGATTAAGATAAAAGGGACAGTCGCCTCATGTAGCGAAAAAAACATAATTAACGGATGCCGCTTGTCAGTACCACCTTACGATGAAGCCGTTCACGTTCCGTTACCAATCGAATAATATATGCCCCGGTAGCGGGGAAGTCAGCTGCAGAAAGCTGATTAGTTTGTTCTCCAGGAGTGAGGTTAACAGCACGTTGAAGAATCAACCTGCCCTTAAGGTCAAGCAGTTCAAGCGAAGCTTTTCCTCCATAATCAAGTCGGGTGTTGATCCGGATGAACTCACGAAAAGGGTTAGGAGCTACCTGAAAACGAGGGTCTTCGGCAAATGAAGGAATTCCCGTCGGGGCTTCGCAGGTAACGAGGCCAGGCATTTGCTCGCACTCCAGTCGTACGTTCATATTGTCTTGTGCGCTGAAACGGAGTGGGGCGTCTCCAAATTCAATCTCTGTTGTCAGCGGGTTCATGGTCAGGGGGTTGAACTCCAACGTGAACAGGATAGAACTGTCTGGCAGGTCAAAACCTACAAGATTTGGATCGACCAACAAGAAGCCAATGCGCCCACTATCAAGCTGCGTCTGGTTAAAGTTATCACCCAGCGATCCGTTAAACACTACGTTGCTAACCCCGGTAAACTCTAGTACAGATTCATCCCAATCTACGGACAACTGTACCCCAACGAGGTCAGCGATATTGACCGCCCGGACATTAACTGAAATGGCATCACCGGTAGTAGCCATAAGATCTTCAACGAAGAATGTTGTCTCCTGGGCACGCAGCGGGAGAAGGGCCAACAAAAGGGCCACTATCCCCATTGAACGGGGAAGTAAGTTTGATATGTTCATCGATTCGGGATTATAAAACCTGGCACGGCCCGCCAGCCGCCACCTTTCGCAACGCTAAGGTAGCCATTTTCAGGCACCTAGTGTTATATAAGCACCAACAAGATTCTTAAAGCTGTATCCCCGGCAGTATTTGGGCGGCGGCGCGCGGGTGCAAGGGAAAGGTAGTAAGCAATGATTTTACGGCATACAGGGGCTTCCATTCCTGCTGGCCATAATATTACCAGCCAACTTTTATTGATGTAAAAAGCCCCGGCAAAACGAATTCACCGGGGCTTTTCAGGAAAATTTATTCTCTTAAGCTTACTGTACCACCATTTTCCGGGTTGCCGTAAAGCCTTCCGCTGTGAGGGTATACGTCAACACTCCGCTGGCACCAAGGTGCTTACGGTCAAGCGTGAATGCATTCTCGCCAGCGACGGCAAGGATGCTCTGCTCCAGAATTACTCGTCCGCTGATGTCCCGTACAGAAAGTGTCGCGTCACCAGCCTGTTCGAGTGTAAAGCGAATTACGGTCGTTTCAGCAACTGGGTTAGGCATATTCTGCCCCAGAAGGTTCATCACCGGAGTTACTTCCGTATTCGTAAAGCGTATACCGAGACCTTCCAGCCCATTGCCCTGGGTATAACCCTCAGCAATAAGCACATCATCGGTAATGTCCAGAACATCGCTCAGGCGCGCATCCGTCATTGCTTCTATGCGCAGCGTAACTACCGGTAAAGCAGCATTGAGACCACTTGCGGCATTAAAGCTGAAAGGCAATTGGCCGCGTACTGCGAAATCGGGGTTAAGGTTGCCAGCAGTGAGCTGACCGTAGTCTACACCAAGCAGGCGAACACCGGAGGTAAGGGAGAAGGTTCCCTGCAATCCTTCCAGATCAGCAGCAGCTGCCGCTTCGATCGTTACGTCATAGATATTTCCGGCAACCATATCGAGATCATTGGCCTCCAGCATCACCCGGCCATTACGCGGACGACCACCATTGCCTGAAGTAAGGCCGTTAGGGTCATTACCACTTACGTCACCGATCATGATGCCGATAAAATCAACATTGCGGACGCTACCGTTAAGATTATTGATGTTGCTAACTTCGGGGAAACTCGTTGCCCAAGGGTTAGTATTTACCGGGAAGACAAAGTCTGACTCAACAAACCTCCAGGCGGAGTTATTCTGGTAGGCGTCATCAAAGCCAAGTAATAGACGACGAATAGCAATGATGTCCTGCACCGAAACGTCTTCATCTCCGTTGGCATCAGCGGCTAAACGCTGGTAAGGAGAGTTCATCACCTCAAGGCCGAGAATGAAGCGAGTGATTAGTACCAAGTCAAAGGTAGAGACACCATGGCTGTGGTTTACGTAGGTTTCCAGGGATGGATCTATCGTGAAGTCAGCCCCGCCGTTTAAATCGCGGAAATCGTAGTAGCCCAAATTATCCGTCATGGTGACTTCGGGTCCTTCAGGACCGATAAGCTCCATGTTTACGCCCTCTAAGGCATCACCCGTTACCGTAGAAACAGAACCGGAAAGGTTACCTGTATTTTCATTGACACAGGCGTTATCCGCCCGTTGTACCAGGATCAGCACTCTACAGAAGTCGTTCAGGCCATTTGGATCGAACGCATAAATGCGAATTGGAACGGTTGCGTCATCGTCGCAATCGAAATCAATGGAAGTAACTCCGGGATCAGGTGTAAACCCAGTTACGCCAGCATCAAACTCTTTGTAAATAGAGTAAGTTACATCTCCGGCACAATCCTGCACATCACTGGCAAGGCCATCAGTGGCCCAATAGACTGCCTGGCCGGTTCCGTCACCATTAGGAGCCAGTGTTACTGTTGTTTGCAGAATACAGATTGGCGTTGGTGCCAGTCCGTCTACCACACAGAATTCGATGCTCTTCACTTCGACGTTGCCACAATTGTCTGCTCCCCGAACGCGGACAGCGTGCTCGCCGACGGGAATATTGCTCATGGAAATAACGTAGTTACCTTCTGCATCGCTGGTCACTTCCGAAGGAAGCAAGTAGCGCGTCCGGCTAAAGCCCTGAACCTCTACAAAGTCAATATCCAGTTCTACCCGGGCTTCAAGCTGCTCCTGAACAGTACAGTTATCGGTCAACTCAAAATCAAGCTCAACAGTAGCCGTACAGTTGGCATTCCGGGCAGGGAAGCATTCTGTAGGATTCTCCGTCACGATCTGTGGTGCAACTTCGTCATGAATTTTAACAAACTGGTAGTAGCGGAAAGCACCCCGGCTGTTATCGGTGCCGTAGGGCTCCGTATCAATCACACCGTTCTGGTCGTTGGTAGAACCGGTATCGTCTCCGTTATCAAGTTCTAGTGCGAAGTTGTTGTTACCAAAGAAGGCATCACCGTCGAGGAAGGCACGGTCATCATCAATGGAAGAGGGGCTAAAGGGTTCAACGTAAAGGAAAGTACGCTCACGCAGGTTGTTGTCTCCGTCGTAATCACGGCGTACCTGGTACGGTTCACCAATGGTGTTGTACTCACACCAGTTAACGATGTTGTGCTCAATCCGGATTTTGTAACATTCATCAGCGTCGCTGGTGAAGGTATCACGCTCCATTTGGGTGGTGATCAAATCACAACCATTCTCAGTTACTTCCACGTCTGAGATGTTCGGCGACTGCATACAGAAGGCGCTTGCATCTCCCGGAAGGGTAATTACATAGTTATGGAGTGCAGCAACCTCAATGTTTTGAGTACAGGCGCTTAAATTGGTAAAGCCAGCAGCATCCATTGCCACGAATACGCGGGTAAAGTTGCCAACACCACAACTGTTTACGCTGCCGGAAATGGTCTGAGTGATGGCCACATCACAGTTGTCCGATCCGGTGGCAACACCGAAGGTGGCGTCCAGAAGTGCATCGGAGGCGTCGGTGATGTCGGCAGGAAGGCCAAAGCCATCGTAGTCGACACAGCTTACTTTAAGGTTACCGGGAGCAATACAAGTAGGAGGTGTTTTATCTTCCACCAAAACGCTCATCCAGCAATAGTTCTCTAGTCCGGTATCATCGGTCACTTTAAGACCAATCAGCACGGTACCAACGTCATCACAGGTTAGTACAACCTGCGGCCCGTAAGCAGCTCCGGGGAGGAGTTCATACGTTCCATTTGCCAATAACTGAACGCGGGCGATTTCCAGACCGACGGTAGGCGAGCAATCATCATAGCTGCCAGCATCAATCATTTCAGGAGTCAGTACTGCGATTCCGGGAGCAACTGATGGGTCTGGAGAGACGCTACTCGTAATGCTGATGTTCAATCCATCTTCGCACTGAGCTACGGGAGGCGTTCCATCGGTGATGTTAATGTCAACATCCGTATTGCCAAAGTTGCCACACTCGTCAGAATAAGTGTACCGTACGATGTGGTCACCAACGGGTAGTAGGCCCGAGACCTCAGCAGTGGTATTGTTAAGAACAACGTCGTAGCTTCCAAGTGGAGCTGAATCGAGGTCACCGTTCAGGTAAACGTTGGCACTCAGAGAAAGTACGTCAGAACAAGCGTCCGTAAGTGAAAGGGAAGGGAGGTCAAGGCGGATGTAGGCACCACACTGGTTTCCTGCATTCGTGCTGTATTCCAGTACTCCTTCAGGTGCCGTGAAGATCGGTTCGGAGAAGTCACCGATTTTAACAACTTGCTGGAAGGTGCGTACGTCATCCGTGTTACACCAATCGATTACGGTATAATTGCGAACGACTTTGTAGGCATTGTCACAAGTGACGATACTGGGCAGGTCGGTATAAGTTACTCCGATGCCACAGAAGCTTCCTCCTGCACCAACGCTAAGAGGGATAGTGGAACCGTTAGGGCCAGGGAGGAAAGGAAGGTCTTGTGGGCGAGGAGCAGGCACATCTCCGAAAGTAAGGCCGAGGGCCTCCAATTCTCCACATTCGATCAGGACTACTTCCGGAATGTTCTCGGTGTTCAGGTCGTCAAGAGAAGGGCGGGTAAACACGATCTCGTAGCTGGTAACAGCTGCTTCGTTAGACTCACCACTGGCACTCACACAGCTACCGTCGGTAGCAATAAAGGTCCGCGTCAGGATGACATCCTCACAATCCGGGTTCTCGGCATCACGGGTAATGATGTCATTCACACATATTTCTATGAATTCGGAGCAATTGTCCGAGGCTTCAGGGAAGCCACCTCCCGCCAGCAAACGCAGGCGCAGAGCAGGATCGAGCGTTGCCGCAACGATGGTACTCGTTTGAGTATTGAACGTGTAACAACGACTTACCGTATTGGGCAATACGTTTAGCGTCACATCATCTACATCTTCACAGTACAAGGGGCCGACCGGTGCAACGGGCGTCTCCGTGAAAAACGGAGCAGTTTTGTCTTCTGCGTTTACAACACCCCAGCCAGTAGTAAAACCAACTATGACTTCGGGGTCTGCAGTAACTCGGAAATTGTAAGTACCACAGCCATCAATAATGGGGCCGTTCGTTTCGTCTCCATCTTCAACAACAATGTTGAATGCGTCGAGGGCGAAATCTCCGTCTCCATCAACGTCAAAGTCTCCGGTAAGAATTTCTTCGGGGATTACCAGGGCTTGGCAGTCATCGTTCAGGGTGATGTTAATACTGGCGATGATCGCCAGATTGACCGTGTCCGTCTGAGCTTGCGCACCAAACGACAGGAGAACAACAATCCCAAACACTAAATAGCGTAGGACTAATTTCATAAGATTACGATTCTTGAGATTACAAAAGCAAAAAACGGTAACCTGTTCTAAATAAATTCAACTGTTTTAGGTCAGTAGAAAAGCTTATTTATCGGTTTTTGAACAGGCAACATTGCTAACAAAGGTAATAAGTAGATCATAAATAGTCGAACATTTAACGTTGCATTACGTATTTGACATTTCATTCTTTGATCATTGACCTCAAAACCGGGATGATTTCTGATTCTATCCAGGGATTTTTGCGAAGGAAAATCTGATTCCGGGGGCTGGGGTGAGGTAAAGGGCAAAACTCAGGAAACCTGTCAGTGTTTTGCGTTTACATCCTACACATTGCACCTGCGGCCCCGCCCATCTCCGAAGAAAGCAGCGGAGCTGAAAACAAGCCGGTCACCAACTCTTTCAAGTACTGGTGACCGGCATTACAAGGTGCTGCACAAACAGCTATCGTTTAACGATTCGAATGGTTTCCATCCCCTTATTATTAACCACTCTCAGCAAGTAAACACCCGGCTTTAAATCCGCTACATCTGCCCGGTCTGCGCCCGAAGCAATCTGCTTCAATAATCGTCCATTAGCATCGTGTAGACTGATTATATCTGCGGCCGAAAAAGTTCCACCAAAACGAATTTCAGCAGCTGCAGGATTGGGGAAAGCCAGGAATTTATTCGTGGTAAATACCGCCATCACTGGTCCATACAACGAGAAGTCACCCGTAAAATCAAGCTGCCGCAAACGGTAAAAATTCTCACCATTCAACGGATTTTCATCAGCAAACGCATAGGTGTTTTCCGCGTTCCCGCCAGCCGAAACGGTACCAATGGGCAGCCAACTACGATCAACCGAACGACGCTCAACAACAAAATGATCATTAGCTACTTCGTTGGCCGTTGACCAACTCAAATGCACCTCTTTTTCAGTAGCCATCGCACTAAAAGAAAGCATTTCGACCGGAAGGCCAATCGCGTTATTAATGTTTTCGCCACAAGGAGAACTCATCGCACCAGTTGCAGAAATTCCGGTATGATTTTGGTACCCTCCTGACAAATCTCCGTCGGGGCTGAGGGCCAAAGATTCGCCCACCGGCGCGTCGGTGTAATTCATCTGTGCTACGATGTTTCCGGAAGCATCCCGAACGGCCACGCCATCCGTTCCGGTATTGTTAAGTCCGATAAAGAAATCGTCCGCATCGACCACATAACAGCCATAAGGGTTCATTAACCCACCAACCGGTATCTCGGCAATGATCAAGATGCCTTCACTTGGCGCCAAGACGGTACCGGGAGCAAAAGTGTGAAAAATACCAGCCACTTCTTCTACCGTGAATCCGGAAATGTCAAGATCGCTGGTACCATTATTGTATAATTCCACGAACTCATCGTCGCTATTCGTCGAACCATCCTGGTTGACGTCAACACCGCCCGTTGGGTTTGGCAGGACTTCGTTGATGACCAAATCCGAAGGAGCGCACAAAGCTGCTGGCACCATAAACGGAATAACAATAGCGTCTATTCCCGTACAGGCTCCGCCACTAATGGTAACGGTGTAGGAGCCGCCTTCAACTAAGCCGATAAATGTAACTTCTCCATCCTCTTCCGTACCGGGATCACCAGAAATGATGGTGGGGAATCCGGGACCTCCACTGATGGAAGCCGTAGCACCGGGCTCTACGCCGACATAATCAAGCGTTCCAAAGACCTGGTCAAATCCTCCGGAAGTAAAATCCACACACCCCAAACGCAGCATACTGATGTCGGTAGAAAGGTCACAAACGGAGATACATGTATTGGTTGCGACGGTTCCCGTCACGGAGTAAGCGCAATCCCCTCCATCACTAAAAGTAACTTCGTAGCTCGTTCCTTCCACCAAATCGGGGCTGCTGATGTCGATTGTACCACCGGAAGTCATGGTCGGGTCGTCTCCGTTGTTTACGAAACTACTGGCGGCCACCCCGTCTACTAGCAGCGCAAGGGTGCCGCCGGCATCGACTCCGATGTAGTCAATGGTGAGCGTGTATTCGTCGTCCACGCCATTCGTAAAGGCCGCACAGGTTGCAGTGGCCGAGGGCCCGAAAGTGGTGACGCCACAGGGTTGGTTGGCATTATCAGCGGTAACAATAAAGTTATCAAAACCGGCTGATTGATCACCGTTGGATTCCACTCCGAGGATTAGTGAAGCGGTCGTCGTTCCGTCAGGAATGATCACATCCACCGTACCTGAGCCGGTTTGTGGGCCACCGCTGGCGCCAATGAGGTGTACTTCAGTCTGCATAACACCGTTGAGGACCAGCGTGTAAAACACTTCATCTCCACCATTGAAGTTAGCGACGTCGTAGTCAAAGGAAAAAAGCAGGTTGGTGGCCGCGCCGGGGATAGTGACGGGACCAAAGGTCAAATTCCCACGGTCGGGCGTACCATTCATATTACCGCCATCGGAATCATCCAGGTCATTAACGAAAAAGAAGTCCCCCTGAATAGCAGCACTGGTAATGAGCGCTATACGATTGGCATTTGCCGCATCTGTATCAGCAGGGCTGCCATCGGTATCGTCGGCGTTGGCGTTATGAATGCCCCAGAACCCCTGAGCGCCATTGCTGAAAAAAGGAACGTCGGTCGCAACTGACATCTCGGGGGTTGTTCCATCAAAGTCCATTACCTCAATGACGGTTTGGGCGCGGACGCTGGTGCAAAGTAAGGTGAGGAGCAAAGCAGCGTAAACGCCTGAAGTAAGGTAACGGTGCAACATAGTGGTAGACTTGAATTACGGTAGGTAGGTTATTGGCCGAAAGAGGCCGCTTAAGATTGGTACAAAGTTATTAACGTCAATGTTAAGTCAGAGTAACGTTTTTAGCTGAAAATCAAGGCATAACACTATTTCTTTACCATGATGCACCTTATTTGGCGGTCTACGACCTGTTAGTTGGCAGGAATCCTCCCCGGAATTCACCTATCTTCGCCCTTCGATATGATTTTCCAGATTCGCGATAACGAACGAAAAATTTTCGCGGCCATCAGTAAGGCTGCGGCTGAACTAGATTTTCCTACCTACGTGGTGGGGGGCTACGTTCGTGACCGGCTACTGGCCAGACCGAGTAAAGACCTCGACATTGTCTGTGTTGGAAGTGGCATTGAATTGGCGCAGCGCGTCGGCAACAGTCTGCACCCCCGCAGCCGGGTAACAGTATACAAGCGTTTCGGCACTGCAGCGCTAAAGCACCGTGGTATGGAGATCGAGTTTGTCGGTGCCCGTAAGGAGAGCTATCGTTCTGACAGCCGGAAGCCTACCGTCGAGTCCGGTAGCCTGGCCGACGACCAAAACCGGAGAGACTTCACCATCAACGCCCTGGCCATCAGCCTCAACGATCAGGACTACGGCACGATCATCGACCCCTTCAACGGGCTCGAAGATCTGGAAGCTAAACGTCTCGTTACTCCCCTGGAGCCCGGCAAAACCTTTAGCGATGATCCACTGCGTATGATGCGCGGTATCCGGTTTGCCACCCAACTTGGTTTTCAGTTAGACCCCGCAACGGTAACGGCCATCCGGGACAATCAGGAACGGCTCAAGATCATCAGCTGGGAACGAATTGCGACCGAGATGCACAAGATTTTGCTCTCTCCCGTACCAAGTGTTGGATTTCGCCTGATGAACGATACTGGTTTGTTGGATTACGTCTTACCTGAGCTGGCCGCCCTCCGCGGTGTTGAAGCCCGTAATGGCCGTAAGCATAAAGACAACTTCTTCCATACCATTAAGGTAGTAGATAATATGGCCGAGCGCAGTCCTGATCTCTGGCTCCGCTGGGCGGCCCTGCTGCACGACATCGGCAAAGCGAAGACCAAACGTTGGGAAGCTACTGCCGGCTGGACCTTCCACGCCCACGACGCCGTTGGGGCCAATATGGTTCCGCGCATCTTCCGCAGGCTACGCCTTCCGAATGATAAACTGAAGTACGTTCAAAAGCTCGTCGCGCTTCACCAGCGCCCGATTTCCCTGACCCAGGAAGAAATTTCGGATTCCGCCATCCGCCGTATCCTCTTTGAGGCCGGTGAGGATATTGACGACCTGATGACGCTCTGCGCCAGTGACATTACCAGCAAGAACCCCCAGAAAGTAGTCCGGTACCGGGAGAATTACGTGCTGCTCCGAGATCGTATGACCGAAATTGAGGAAAAAGATCACCTCAAGAACTGGCAACCTCCCATAACCGGTGAGATGATCATGGAAACTTTTAACATTAAGCCCAGCCGGCAGGTGGGGTTGATCAAGGACGCCGTACGAGAAGCGATCCTTGATGGAGACATCCCTAATGAATTAGGGGCAGCTACCAGCAAAATGATGGAAGTCGCCGCTTCCCTGGGTCTTACCCCGGGTGGGGAAGAAGAATAGGTAATTCAAGGATGTTTCAAAAATTTTAACACCTCTACTCCCCCCCACCCCATCACAATGGGGTGTTCTCCCCCTCCCCCCCTGCGTTACCTTTGTATCACTGATCGGAAGTGGTGCAACATTTCCAGTCAGCGTTTTTCCAAAAAGCGTGTTCAAATTTTCAGGGTAGCGGATTGTTGGTTTTTCGCCCCCTGCTGAAAGGTTTTTATTTTAGCGCTCAAGCGCTCTAGATTCCAGTTATTACAAAGTAGTTAGAAAGCTACAATATAAGGTCCTCGACGGTGCAACGTCTGGGACCTTTTTTTATGGACAGCCGTCTGTCGTTTGACTGCGGTTAAGCCTCGCTCCTATATTTTTACCTTGCACCTGCGGCCGCGCCACCTTCTAAACCTAACCGGATGATGAAGTTTGGTTTTTAAGTAAAAAGCCTTCCAGAGCGTCCCTTTAAGACAATTTCCATGAAAACCTCCCTCCACAGACTACGAACCCATCCCTAAACGTATCTAAAGGCATACTTCCCGACATGGCCGCTTCCGGTCACTACCCTACCTTTGCCGTATGCCCCTGAAAAACTATCTTTTCTTTCTCTTCTTATTCTTGGCGAATGGACTGTCTGCCCAAGCAGACAGTCTCGGTGAATGGCGGACGCTACAGTCTTACCGTTTTGGTACTTACGTGACCGAGAGTGAAAACTCCATCATCTACACCACCGGAAAAGCGATTTTCTACCTCGACAAAGATGACCTGAGCATCAGCCGCCTGGCCAGAGAAGACGGATTGGCTGAAGCGCGCGTCCGGCTGATTCGTTACCACAGGCCCACCGAGACGTTGATCATAGTTTACGAAAACAGCGTGATTGACCTATTGCGCAATGGCCGGTTCTCGACCCTGAGGCAGATTGACAACTTTAGTTTCAGCGGAGACAAACAGATCTACGATCTCTTTTTTGGCGACGACAACATTGTTTATCTCGCAGCCGGATTCGGTGTTTCTGCGCTGAGTCTAGACGATGAGACCTTCCTTTTCACCACTTTCACCGGGGTAAAAGTGGAAGGAACCGCCATCCATAATGGCTTTTTGTACGCTGCGACGGAAGAAGGCCTCTACCGGGCCCAACAGGAAGGCGTCAACCTGAACGATTTTGGCAATTGGAACCTACTTGGAGCATCCTTCAGCCTACCGGGAGATTACACCAGCACGGCGATCAACGTTTATAAAGATGAACTCTACTTTGGTGTT
>JBGCFZ010000165.1:0-16632 GCA_045110355.1 Lewinella sp.
TGACGAACAAAGGTAAGGCCGAGTCCATGCCCCTTCACCGCATGCCCTTCTCCCGGACGTTGGATGCGGTAAAAACGCTCAAAGATGTGTTCTCGCTCGTAGGTCGGGATTCCGGGGCCATTGTCGGAGATGGTAAGGACAGTCTCGTTCACCTGTCCGGATACGGCAACGTCAATCATCGTTGGTTGGCCGCCGTATTTACAGGCATTGTCTAGCAGGTTATATACGAGGTGGTGCCAGTAATGAGGATCAACGAGGGTATTAATGTCACCATGGGTGGAAATCCGGAGGGAGTCTTCGTTCAGTTGATACCGTAAAGACAGGCCTCGCCATGCTTCGCGGACGGCTTCGCTGAGGTCGGTGTTGGTGGGTTGAAGTCGTTGGCTCAGGTCACCGGCTTGCAGGGAATCGATGGCCCGGTCGGCCATCTGGTCAAGTCTTTGCAGTTCTGCCTGGCCAATGGCCAGGTACTCCCGCCGTCGTTCCGGGTCTTCATCGGCACCGAAGATGTTGAGTGCCTCCAGGGCTACGCCCACCGTGGCAATCGGCGTTTTTAATTCATGAGCCACGTTGGCGACTAAAGCATCTTTTTGACGAAGTTGCTTCTCCTGCTCAAAAAGATTGCGATAGGCCGAGGCAAAGGCAAAGCCAGTGGCCCCTAACAGTAAAAATCCGAAGAAAAATTCGGGGAGTAAACCCAACAGAAGGGTACCGGCATAATCGGTTACGGCAAAATAAGAAGGATCCTTTTCCCATCCTTTATTGATAAGGTCGGTTTTAATGCGAAAAGATTCAGGAGCATTTCCGGAGGCAATATTGGTGTAAGAAACTGGTTTTAGCCCAATACCATATCGCCGCCTAAGGGTATCAATCAATTCAACTGGGAGTTTGTCCAGGGTAAAGCCGTCTTCCTGAAAATGAAAACTAAGCGACTGTGAATCTGTCTGGAAAGGATTGGCCCGAACGGTGATTAACCTGGGGAAACGATCTTCCGTTCCGTGGATGTCCTCCGTAACGATGGTGGTGTTTTTCTTCAACGCAGAAACGCTGTATTGGATATAAGCATCAGCTCGACGCGCCTTTTCGTGGCTACTTCCCCCTTCCCAGATCGGACCATTAGGCATGAAAAGTGGTACTGCTTTGCGAAATACATTTTTGACCAGCAGGTCGTCAAGATCCCGTTCCACACGCTCACGCAGTACTTCCCGATCGTGCTTGTAAGATTGCCACCACCACATACCCAGCAAGCTGGCCAGTAGTACCATGATGAGGGAGAAAGTATAGATTAGTTGTTTCACATTACAAAGAACGCCCCCTAAAGAACTGTGAACAAGTCGATTAACCTTAATTAACGATGTTTGGCTGTGCTTAAGGTAGGGCAGTATCCCGCAATACTACCTTTGTCGTAGAAAGACGACCGGGCATAAAGGCCTGTTCGGACTTTTGCTCATTAATCCAATTTCTGCACCTGCGTCCGCGCCCACTACTTTGAAAGGCCCGACGTGCGTAAACATCCACCAGCAACTGTTTCATCGTTATGAAAAACGCACTACTACTGTTTCTCTTCTTATTTTCTGGCCTTGGCCTAACGGCCCAGGTGGCCTACGGTACCATCGATTACATGCGGACGGTGGAACGGGAACTCAAAATCGAAGGGATGGAAGGCAATAAGGAGGTCCAGGCGATGATCGCCAAAATGGCGGCTTCCGGCGCCTTTACGGAAAACTATCGCGCCACCTTCGGCCCTGAGGGCTTCACCTTCATTCAGCAAATGAAGGAGGTCTCCGAAATGGAGTCGGAAATGGCCGGGGGAGGTACCATTGTTTTTCAGACAGGAGGCGAAGAGAACCTTACACATTATTCCACCAATACGAAAACCGGAGAGGTACTTAATACCGATTACATCTTAGATAAGGGCTTCCTTGTTTCCGGGCAAGTACCTGAACTAAAATGGGAAATGACGGGAGAGTCTATTCCACCCAGCGATGCGACCATCGGTCTTGACCTCAAGGTGGCTACCGCAATAACTGAACAAGGAGACACGATAACGGCACATTATGCGCCTTCTATTCCCGTACAGGTTGGTCCGAATAATACTTATGGCTTGCCCGGAGCGATTATGGTACTGCAGATACCTCAAAAGGGCGGTATGTTGACCTACCGTGCGACTTCAATGGAGTTAAGTGCTGAACCAATTGAATTGGTAAAGCCTACGGAAGGCAAAAAAATTACCAGGGAGAAGTACTACGCTGAAAAGAAAAAGCGGGCAGGTACAAGAACGCGGATGATGATCGGGGGGTAAAGTAGTCGCTCCTGGCAAGGTGAAGCAATGTGGAAGATTAAACCTTCGGAGAGCAGCATCGTCGAATAAAGTAGCCGATCTGTCGAACGGGACTGAAAAAGTCCCGGAATTCTACAACATTTGTCGTACTTCTTTGCTTGTCTTAAGCAAAACACAACCTCAACCGAATGAATTCTATTCAACGCTTTACCCTGCTTTTATCCCTGGTCTTTGGTCTGGGCACCGTTTCCGCTCAAATCACGAGTGGAACCATTGACTACAACGAGAGCTTTACCTTCGAATTAGGAGACTGGATGCCGAAAGACCGCAAGGACGAAATGCTCAAGCGGATGGCTAATGGTGATTTTGACCGGGCTGGCCGATTGACTTTTTCCGCTGATGCCTTCAGCTATTCGCAACTTGCCCAAGAGGCGCCTGCTGGCGGTCGTGGCCGTGGATCCTGGATGATGCGGAACCAGGAAAACCCCGATATCTTCTACACCAGCATTGGTGATTCGATGGTCACCGATCGCCGCAGGGTGATGGATCAGGCCTTCATCATGGAAGATAAGTGGGTAACACCAAAATGGAACATCGCCAACATGAAAGTTGGGATGAAAGAACTGCCACTGCCGACACAGTTGGCCACCGCCGTTAGTATCGAAGGCGATACACTAACGGCTTACTTTACACCTAGTATTCCTTTAGGGATTGGCCCACGTGGATACGGAGGTTTGCCAGGAGCCATCGTTTACCTGAAAGTGGTAAAGGATGGGCGCACCACCGAGTATAAAATGACAACGATGCAGCCCAATGCGCCAGACGCCAACCCCGAGAAACCTGCGGATGAAAAAATCATTACCCGCAAAGAATTCGAAAAGCAACAGAAGCGGGCAATGGAAATGATGGAGCGCCGCCGCCGAGGGTGGGAACGTGGCCGGGGATAGTCCTCTAGTCAGATAGTCAATTAGTCAGAAAGTCAAGTAGTCGCTTGGTGAACTCGCCTTCACCTGTTGTTGCTTTGTCTTATGCTCCTGGTTGTAGCCCAAGCCGCCGTTCTTTTTGGACCCGGCCGAGATTATTCAAGCATTCACTCAGTAACCCAAACCAAGAATGAAATTTTTATACACCTTTCTGGCCGTATTGGTCACTTCAACTGTGCTTTCTGCTCAGGCGGAGATTGTCGCAACCGTTACGGATACGACCGGTATCACCCTACCTGGAGCCAATGCCGTATTGCTGCGGGCGCAGGACAGTTTGTTGACCAGCTTCGGAACTACCGACGATAAGGGCGCCTTCCGGATGCAAAACGTCCCCGCCGGCAACTACCTGCTGCGGGTAACCTTCCTTGGCTATGAGCGTCCTGATCAGGAACTGGAAATAACCAAAGATGATCAATACTTTGACTTAGGGGAACTTAAGTTGTATCCCGCCGGATTCTTTCTTAACGGCGTAGAAGTAACGGCCGATCGAATTCCCATCCGAATGAAGGGAGATACCATGATGTATGATGCTGGTGCCTTTGCCGTAGGAGACAATGCTGTAGTAGAAGACCTCATCCGTCGTTTGCCGGGGATGAGCGTGGATGCCAGCGGCCAGATCACCTGGCGTGGTAAGCCAATTTCGGAGGTGATGATCAACGGTAAGCCTTTCTTCGCGGGGAACTCGACACTACTGACCCAGAACCTGGACGCCAAAGCGATTAAGAACGTAGAAGTGTACGACCAAAAAACCGACGCAGAAGAAGTAAGCGGTATCGATGACGGTAACGAAAACATGACCGTAAACCTGGAAATGAAGGACGACTTTAAAGCCAAGATATTTGGTGAGGTCTACGCTGGCTACGGTACCGAGGATCGTTACCAAGCTGGAGGTAAGCTGTTCCGCATTAGTGATGTTAGCCAAATTGGTGTGCTGGGTACCGTCAATAACGTAAATAAGGTAGGCTTCTCAGGCGACGAAATTTCTGGCTTTAATGGCAGCTCCGGACGTGGTCGCTTCGTTGGCTTCAACGGAGATTCGGGAGGCCTTGCCCGTGATAACGGCAATGCCACCGGGCAAAACCGCAGTATTGCCAGTGGCATCAACTTCGGCCGTTCCTTTGGTAAAGGCGGACAGCTTACGGCCGATTACGCTTTGTTTGATCGTACCCAGGCCCAACGATCGCAGACACTGCAATCTTTCAACCGGGCAAATGACCAGCGCATCGTTAATACCACGGAAACTAACGCCGCCAGCAACTACAGTCACCGCCTTGGGTTTGAATACCGCCAGCGACTGGATTCCACTTCCCGCCTGCGGATCAATGGCTCCGCTAACATTATCGGAGGAGACAACAGAACCCTCGCGGAAACCAACATTAAGAACGGAACTCAAGAGGTAGACGATTATACGGTCGATGAATCCAACCTGAACGAACGCCCTTCGGGCAACGTCAGCCTGAACTACAATCGCCGGGTAGGTGGCCGTCAGGGTCGCACCTTCAGCGCCGGTGTGAACGGTGGTTTTACCAACAACCAAACGGATCTTGACCTATTGACTGATGGTCTTGACGAAGGTCTTGCCATTCCTGGCGCCCTGATCAATGGTCGGCAAACGCAGGATCGTCGGACCAACAGTGTGAACTACGGAGCCGACGTTGATTTTGCTGAACCACTTAGCGACAAGTGGCGCATCCGGGTAGGTGCTAACTATGATTTCGATGGAGACCAGGGCGACTACCGCTTTAGGTTAGGCGAAGCCTCCACGGTGAACCTGCTTGATCGTGACTGGAGTACCATTGGCGGAGCACTTGGTATGGTGCACTCTTTTGGAAAAGGCGGAAACTTCTCCTTTGGCTCCAACGTAGAGAGGAACCAATTGGCCCTCAACGGAGACGTAAACCAAACGAGTAACTTCTCCTACCTCCTGCCCTACGCAAGGCTGCGGGTTCGCTCCAATAAAGGCTTCTACAACATCAGCTACAGTGCCAGTTCGCGCGCGCCGTCGATCAATCAGCTGCAAACGATCGCTGAACCTGGTGCTAGTGGCCGGGTCACCATTGGTAACCCCAACCTGACGCCGGGCGTCAACCACCGGTTGAACTCTTTCGTTTGGTGGAACGATCAATTCCGGGCCCTTAGCCTCAATGCCAACGTTGGAGCCACCTACACGGATAACGCTTTCGGTAACTCCGTGACCTTCACCGAAGGACAGCAGATCTACGAAACCATCAATATCGGCCACGCCTGGTCGGGGAATTTATCCCTTGGTTCCACCATCGGAATGAACTTCATCGACGGAGAGCTGCGCCTGAACGCCGGGATGAACGGAAGCCGCGGTCAGGGTTTCGTTGACGGAGACAGCCAGATAAATACGACCATCAGCACCAACCTTGGGGCTAACGTAACGACTGAATTCAACGAGGACAGTTACCTGAAAGTTGGGTATGACCTGAACAATTACCGGAACTCCTTCGAGGGGGAAGGGAATGCGCAGAATACCACTACGACCCAGTTGACGCACAACTTCCTGACCCAATTCGAGCTGGAGATCAGCCCGAAATGGCGTTTCGAAAGCCGTTTCCTCTACAGCATTTTCGCTGCGACGGATTTCTCCGAAGAGCAGACCATTCCTGATCTGCGTCTGAGCCTGGAAATTCGTCCATTCCGCAAAAAGCGTCACTTCTTCCGGATCTCTGCTTCCGACCTGTTCAACCAGAACACGATCATTAACCGCTCGGTTAATGCCTTTGTGACGACGGAGTCCACCAGTGATGGTTTGGGACGGTACTTCCTGGGGACATTCCACTTTAAGATATAGGTGAAAGGTTGCGAGTTGCAGGATGCGCCCCATTTGGTTGAAAGACTGGATGGGGCGTTTTTTTGGCGGGCGCGCGGGTGCTGGGGGAGGGTTTAAAGAAGCAAGGTTTAATGGCTAGTTCATCAGTACCTGTGCTGCCTCCTAAAAACTCTTAATGGTTCCAAACCACTTTACTATGCCTTCATCCTTCCTTTTGCACCAGCGTCCGCGCCCAAAAAGGCTTCCCTCCTTTTCCCTTGTACTTCGTACCTTGCCTTCCTCAAAAATGACCTCCAGTGTCCCCAAGCGAAGTCCTAAAAAAATACTGGAACTACGACGCATTCCGCCCCGGCCAGGAGGAGATCATCAACGCCGTGATGGAAGGTAAGGACACGCTGGCCCTGCTGCCGACGGGGGGAGGCAAATCGATCTGTTTTCAGGTCCCCGCCCTGGCGTTGGAGGGCGTCACCATCGTTGTGTCGCCGCTCATTGCGCTGATGAAAGACCAGGTCCGACAGCTTAAAGACCGCGGCATCGTCGCCGATGCCCTGTACAGTGGGATGCGGCGCGGAGACATCGACCGGATTTTGGACAACGCCGTGTACGGCAACACCAAGCTGCTGTACATGAGCCCGGAACGTTTGCTGACCGACTTGGCGCGTGTCCGGATTGGGAAGATGAACCTTTCGCTGATTGCCGTCGACGAAGCGCACTGCATCAGCCAGTGGGGCTATGATTTTCGCCCGCCCTACCTACGTATTGCTGAGTTGCGGGAATTGCATCCGGACGTGCCGGTCATTGCGGTAACCGCTACGGCGACGCCCGAAGTGGTGGAGGATATCCAGGAAAACCTGGATTTTAAAAAGGACCGGCTGGTTTTCAAAAAAAGCTTTGGAAGAGAGAACCTGGCCTACGTCGTCCGCCGCCCGGAAGCGAAGGAAAAACACCTGCTGGAAATTCTGAAGGGCGTTCCCGGTACCAGCATCATTTATGTCCGTAGTCGGGGCCTGACCAAGCAGATCGCCCTGCAGCTGCAACGGCGTGGCATCGCCGCCGCCAGCTACCACGCTGGCCTGGAACCGGAGGAAAAAGACCGCCGCCAGGAGGCCTGGATCAAGGGGACGCTTCGCGTGATCGTCGCCACCAATGCCTTCGGCATGGGGATCGATAAGCCTGACGTTCGGACGGTGATTCACTACGGCCCGCCCGACAGCCCGGAGGCCTATTTCCAGGAAGCGGGTAGGGGAGGCCGCGACGGCGAAATGAGCTATGGCATTATGCTTTATCACCCGTCAGACGGGGCGAGGCTGCGCCAGCACTGGGCCCAGGCTTTTCCGGAAGTCAGTGAAGTGAAGCGGGCCTACCGCGCCCTGGGCAGTTACCTACAGTTGGCCGTTGGCGGCGGACAGGGCGAAGCCTACGATTTTGACATCGTTAAGTTTTCCCAGAACTTCGGCTTCGACGTCCGGCAGGCCTACAGTGCCCTCAAAGCTGTGGAGCGTTCGGGCTATATTCTGCTGACGGACGCCATCAACCAGCCGGCCCGCCTGCAGTTCATTGCCACCAAAGAACAGCTGTATGATTATCAACTGAAACACCGTGCCCAAGACAAGCTGATCAAGTCCATCCTGCGTACCAGCCACGGCGCTTTTCTCAATCCCGTCCAGATCAAGGAAGGCGCGCTGGCGAATTTCCTGAACATTGAATTAGCTGATCTGCAGCGCATCTTCCGCAAAATGGAGGCTGAGGGCATCATCGCCTACTTTCCCGAAAAGGACCTGCCGCAGGTCGTATTTGTCGAAGAACGTATTGACCCTGATGCGCTGCGGATTGACGAAAAGCAGTACAAATTCCTGCGAGATCGTGCTTTTGATCGGATCGAGACCATGATCAACTACGCCGAAGGGCAGGGAACGAATTGTCGTTCCCGCACCCTGCTCCGGTACTTTGGTGAACCCGCAGCGGCAGATTGTGGCATCTGCGATGGATGTCGTGTTCGTGCTAATTCCGGTAATCCTGTGCTCACGCCGAAAAAGGTGTACGGAGACATCCTCACGCGCCTGGATGAGGACAATCCACTAACCGTTGAGGAGGCCGCCAGTGAATACGGTGCTGTGCGACGAAAGGCTACCACCGAAGTCATTCAACACCTCATCCGGGAAGGTCTGATCGTTCAGGAAGACGGCAAACTCCGTAAGCCATGAGAATCATTTGCACCGTGACTAACGACCTGGCGCAGGACCAGCGGATGGACCGTATTTGCCGTTCTTTAGTCAAGGCCGGACATGAAGTTATGCTCGTTGGGCGGAAGCTGCCGACCAGCCAGCCACTGCCCGAAACTCCTTACCAGCAGTTCCGCATCCCTTGTAAAAACCTGGCGGGAAAGCGCTTTTACGCGGAGTATAACTACCGACTCTGGCAGACGATCAGGCGATGGGAGTACGACGCGATTTGCTCCGTTGATCTGGATACTTTATTAGCTGGAGTTTGGCTGACCCGGTCGAAAAATCATAAGCTTGTCTTCGACGCCCACGAGTGGTTCAGCGAAACGCCGGAGGTGGTAAATCGCCCGCTCATCAGGGGGTTGTGGCGTGGATTAGGTAAAGCACTGGTACCGAAAACCGATGCGCGGTACACGGTGGCGCCGATGCTGGCGAAGCAGTTGGAAGAGGAGTATGGAGTACCTTTTGAAACTGTGAGAAATTTACCTAAGCGGCGCTCAATCGCCAATCAAGAATCGCCAATCAAGAATCGCCAATCAAAAGTCCTCCTTTACCAGGGCATGATGAACCCCGGCCGTGGCCTCTTCACCTTGCTACGTGCCCTGGCGGAGCTCCCTGGTTTTGAGTTGTGGTTGGTCGGTGATGGTCCGGAGTTGGGCGCGCTGCGCAGGTGCAGTGAGGAGTTGGGATGCAGTGATCGGGTCTGGTTTGCGGGCTTCCGCCCGCCGGCGGAACTTCCGGCTATTACGGCTAAAGCGTGGTTGGGCTTTAATTTGCTCGACGCCGTCAGCCCAAGTTATGTCTTCAGCTTGGCCAATAAATCATTAGACTATATTCAGGCTGGGCTCCCTTCGGTCCAAATGGATTTCCCGGAGTACCTGGCTCTCCAGCAACAATACGGCTGCTTCGCTTTCACGGACCGCCTGGAATCGATCCGCCTATCTTTTTTGATTGAGAGCTTAGCTGATTCACCCGAAAAATATGATCGGCTGGTGGCTGGCTGTGAGCAGGCGAGGGAGGAGCTGGTTTGGGAACGGGAGGAGGAGGTGTTACTTGAAATTTGGGCTGGGATATGATGTGTCGCAGCGGATATACTTGCAGCTTGTTCAGGCGGTGGAGAGCTGAATCGCTCAATGCTCAGGATGGTTGTAGTTTATTTAACCAATCAATCATCGCACGTAACGGTCCTTCACATCTTGTCCTAGGTAAATTATTATCTTGGAACTCATAGAACCCTCCGGTCTCGCATTGATATAGGTTATGATTGCAATCCGGAAATGATTTGATGGTCAAAGCGGAGTTAGAAGCAAGCGTTTTCTCATATAAGGATTTAGTCTTTTTCCAATCAACATTCTTGTCACTTTCTCCAAATAGTGCGAATACTGGAACCCTAACATTTAATAATATAGAATCAAAGTTTGGTATATACACTTGCAACCCGGTCTCCTCATCGATTTCTTCCTGCATGAATTTTTTCTGGTAATCGTAATAGCCCTTTTCTGTGGTAGAAGAGCTTTTTTAGCATGGATTGTCCTTGAATTGACTGGGTTTACGCCAGTTTGAGGTTGACGACCTCATAAGGACTACGGGGATTCTATTTGGTTGCAGCTTCCGTGACTACTCAGGTACTTTATTGGACTTTTGTGGAGGTCAGAAGTTGGGAGATAGTTGTTCCAATACGCTGAGTAGAATTACAACAAATAGCGTAACTGTGGAATAGGAGTTGGCTTTACTACTCTGGTTTGTCCTTATTCCGCAAACTGTCTTTATACTCAGCGGTTGCCTTTTCAAAATCTCTCATGGTACCTTTAATGCCAAATTTATATAGCCATCTGAAAATGATACCAGGCCCTTTACTAGCTCTCTCCTCAAAAGCAACGCGCGCTCTCGGATGGTCCATGAAACTCAGATAACCTTGTTTTACAATTTGCTTCTCAGCGTAAAATTCTATCCGGCTAAGGTGTTTTAGGTTTTTATAGCCATAATGGTCAGGAGCAATGATTCTTATAGGTGCTCCATGTTCTAGCGTGAGCGGCTGGTTGTTAAGTTGGTCCGCAAGCAAAACATTTTGCTGCATCAAGTCTGCTAGTGGTAAACTTGTTTTGTATCCATCTTGTGCCTTAAGAATGACGAAAGATATTTCTTTTGATGTTTTAGGTAGAATCAAGGATGTGTAGAAATCACTGAAACTGTACCCACTCCAGTTGAGGTTTAACTTACTCCAGGTGGTTACACAATGAAAATCTGAAACCTGACTAATTCTATGGAGCGAATGCAATTCTTCACCTATTTCAAACTCTTCCAAATCGCCTCCAATCGAAAGCCTAATTTTGTCTACCTCGGTAGGGAAACGAGTGGCGTACTGAGGAAGCCCGAATCGTGGGAAGATGTCAGATTCTTTCTGACCTGGTGGTAAGATTTTCATAAAAATGTTCTTGTTTAAGAAGACGAACTATTTCCTAACCGGCGAAAACTCCTCAAAAAAGATGTCATCGTTGGGCACATCAAACTTTAACCCAGACACCCGCTGTCGGTTATCCGTCAAAAACTGGACGGTGCCGAAGTCGAACCAGGCATGAGGTTCGTTCCATTCCAGTTTCCAGGTGTCATAGTGCCAGTGGCTAAGGGTAGCGTTGAGGCTGGGGCTGTTGGCGAAGTGCAGTTCCAGTTGTTGGGCTCCCGTACGGACGACTTCAAATTTGCCGAATAACGGATCGGAGTAGGTGCCGATCATATCGTTTACGCCAACGGTCGGCTTAGTATTCATAACTCTGCTGGCCTTAGGCGCTTCGAATTTCTCCTGCCAGGTCTTCCGTCCTTTTTCTTCCCGATCTACGGCGCTGGTCAGCCAGTCAGTATCATCTAATCCCAGGGCCAGGTCCCGGATGCGGCTGGCAAGGGCAGAGGACAAGCCGGTCATGCTGTTGGACAGCACAACGATGCCCAACTCCAAATCTGGGATCATGATTACCCGAGAGTACATCCCGTCGTAGCCACCGCCGTGGGTAACCACGGCCTGGCCTTCCCGCTCGTATATGAACCAGCCCAGTCCGGTAGACGCAAAGGAGAGTTGTCCGCCGTAGGCATTATGGACTTTGAAGGTTTGGTCCAGAACGTCATTCGGAAAAACTTCTTTACCCCCCACGGTTCCTTCCTGTAACTGTGCGTTCAGCCATTTTAGCATGTCATCGGAACTAGAGATGATACCACCAGCTGCACCGGAGGCCTCCCAAGGGGCCATCGTCAGTGGCTGATTGCCCCGGTGGGTCACGTGGGGTGTCGCGATATTGTCCATATCAGCGAGCGGCAAAACCGACGTCTGCGTACGGTCCATACTCAGCGGACTAAAGAAATTGCTTCTTACGTACTCCGCCCAGCTCTTTCCGGTCACCGACCGGATCACTTCTCCTGCGGTAATGAACATCAGGTTAGTGTACCCGTAGCCCGCCCGCCAGCCGTAGGCTTGCGGGAGGTACCTGATTTGCCGGATGATCTCCTCCGCACTCTTTTCACTTTTGTACCAGATGGCATCACCGCTGAAGGTGCCAAGTCCGACCCGGTGGCAAAGCAAGTCTCGCACCGTAGTGTGGCTGCTGACGTAGGGGTCGTAGAGTTGGAAGTAAGGCAAATAGGTTTGTACCGGTTCGTCCAGGTCCAGCTTGCCCTCCACGTGTAGCTTGGTTAGGGCGGTGGAAATGAAGGCCTTACTGTTGGAGGCAATGGCGAAAAGTGTGGCACCGTCTACAGCCTCCTTTTTTCCGTCCGTCCGTGTCCCGAAGCCAGCTGATACGACCACTTTCCCGTCTTTGATGACGCCCACCGCAAATCCGGGGGTATCATAAGCAGCAAGCGCGGCCTTGGCGTCACGGTTGATTTCTTCGGCGGTTTGGGCGGTTAGCGAAAGGGTAGTGCTGAGGCAAAAGACCAGGAGGAGGTAGAGTTTGAATTGCATGTTGTGAAGGTAAGTATACAACACGAATCAAACGCTACAACTGGAGCATCTGGCCGATGTTGCCTCCGGCCGCGCGGCTGGTTGTTGAAACGTTGACTGGGCTAAGCGACAAAATTCGCGCGCTCGGAGAGCGACGCTTCCGCTCGCTGCCGGAGGCAGCTTCGTCCGGGCTTCATCGCCTACTCCCCAATCGACAAACAAACATAATCCGGAAAGATCCCCGAAGAAATGATCTCATTTTCAACACTTTCCTGCCGGGTGTTTCCTGACAGTACTAGTGCCGTATCAACCCCAAAGGAATTGCCTCCCAAAATATCTGTGTGCAGGGTATCGCCGACCATGAGAATGTCCGATAAGTTGACGTTGGACATGTCCCGGCTAACACTGTCCAGCGCCAGCTGGAACATCTGCATGGCGGGCTTACCGAACTTTACGAATTTTCGTCCTAGGACGTATTCTGCCAACCGGGCGATGCTCCCGGTAGCCAGGGCGACCTCATTGGCCGCCACTGGATACAACAAGTCTGTATTAGCTACCACAACTGGTACCCGACAGTGTCGCAGTAGGTTGATGACGCTGTTGACGTCGGTATTCATATCGTAGCCCTCGTCGTCGAGAAAGGCGATGGCTTTAATGTCTTCAGCATCCTCGATGTTTACCTCCGCTACGGGAACTGCTTCCAATCCTGCACCAATGATGTAGGCCGCAGCCGCGGGCGTACCCAGGTAGGCTACTTTTCCACTGCGAATCTTCTGTTCGAGAAACTGCCGGGTGGTAGCTCCGGAGGTAATGATCTCTTCGGGCGGAATGCTCTTAAGTCCGTAGTGGGCCAGCCGGCGCGAAGCGGCCCGGGAGGAGCGGGCGGCATTGTTAGTCAGCACCCGGAGGTGTTTGCCTTCCTCTCGCAAACGGGCGACACATTCAACGGCACCGGGAATGAGGCCCCGGTGATTGCGCAAAACGCCGTAGCTGTCGAAGAAGATGACCTTATAATTTTCGGTAACGTCGGTGAAGCTTTTAATTTCCAAAACAGTATGATTTAAAGATGGAGGGCTTGGAGTAAGATGTCTTCGTCGAATTTCTCGTCGAGGGTAGGCAGGTGCGTGGAAATGACCTCGTCGGCAAGCTTGCGGGCAATCTCGGGCCGGAAGAAGTACCTGCCCAGGCGCAGTACATAATTTAACAGAAAGAACCGGTAAGACTCCTTGATGAACAAAACCTCTGCACGGTTCAGCGGGAATACCTCGTGGTATTCCTGAAGGAAAAGGATAAACCTGTCTTCCATAAGCCGGTCGACTTCGTAAGTAAAAACCGTCTGATCTCCAATGTTTGATACGACCCGGCTGAGAAAGTAAAAGTCCGTTACCCGGGTCGACATCCTGAACCAGTCATAATCCCAGCGACTGGCCAGGCGGCCATCACTGCCCACGCTGAAGTTGCCGATGTTCCAGTCAATAAAGACCGGGATTTTCTGGAAACCATGGACGTTGATCCGGAAGGTGTTTTCCAAAAACAGTCGGCAATGTTTTTTGATCAGCTCATGATCTTTGGGGTAATCTTTTTCTGCGGTATCGTACAGGGCGTTGACGTCGGTCGTCATGTCCCGGTCAGACCTGGGCAGGGTATGACTGACCAGCGAACAGTCGCGGTGAAAGAAAGCCATTTCGCGCCCCAGCTGGCTTACCTGGTCCTCCGTCAACCGGCGGGGCGCTGTTTTCTGGATTCGGATGGGTCGGTAAAAAACGATCCAGGCATCCATGGTATCGTCGACGTGCCGGTGGAAAAAAATATTGGGCCCCTTCATCAGTGCGCTGCTGAGCAGACCGGCGTAGCGTACGGGAAGGTTGTTCGAAAGTACGTTGATGATGGTGTGGTCTTCGGCAAAGTTTTCGAAGGAGCCAAAGACGGTAACCTTTGCGATCAGGATGTTCCCATCCTCCATTTTGAGTTCATAGACGGAGTTGGTGGATACCGTTGCACTGATGTCCTTAATTGTCTTGATGCTACGCGTGTGGTCATAAGCACGCCAGGCGTAGCGGATGATGTTGTCGTGGTTTTTTATCATCGAGAAGATGGTCTTAGGGTCAATTAAGCTGATTCAAAATACCGACGGCGTTCCCAATCGGTGACGGAGGAGAGAAACTCCTGCCATTCCCACTCACGGGTTCGGATGAAGTGTTCGCTGAATCCGCGGCCGAGGAGATCACCTGCTCCTTTCCAACCCTTCATGGCACCTGCGGCCGCGCCCAAATTCTGTGGAAGAGGAAGACCAACGGTTTGGTCATAAGCACTGCCCTTAACCAATTTTGTGGGCAACTTAAGCTTGTGCTCGATGCCGTACAGGCCAGCGGCCAACGCACCGGCAATGGCCAGGTAAGGATTAACGTCCGCGCCCGGAACACGGGTTTCCAATCGGGTGCTTTTCATCCCTCCCGGGATGATCCGCAGGGCAACCGTACGATTGTCGATGCCAGCATTGGCCCGTGTGGCCGCCCAGGAACCCGCTACATAACGCTTATAACTGTTGACGTTGGGGGCAAAAAGAGGCATCAAGTAAGGCAGCAGTGTCTGCTGTCCCGCTACGTACTGCCGCATGGTTTTACTGATTTGATGTTTACCATCACCGTCGAAAAACACATTTTCCCCCTCGCGCCAGAGGGATTGATGCAGGTGCCCGCCACAGCCTGGCAGGTCGGCAGATGGCTTGGCCATAAAGCTTGCCAGCAGGCCATGTCGGTAGCTGATCGACTTGACCCCTTGCTTAAAAAGCACGGCCCGATCAGCAGCTTCGAGTGCCTCCTGATGAGAAAGGGCGGCCTCCATGACACCAGGGCCGGTTTCAGTATGGAGGCCTTCGATGTTGGTGTTGAAGGCAGCGAGTTGGTCGAATAGGTCCTGATAAAAATCGGCGTGTTGACTCGTTCTTAAACCAGAATATCCGAACATACCCGGCGTTAGGGGTGCTGGATTTTGGTGGCCCTTTTTAGTTAAACTGTTCGGCGTTTCCCGGTAGGTAAACCATTCGAATTCAGGGCCAAAACGGGCGGTAAATCCCATCTTTTTTGCCTTGCTCAGCACCCTGATGAGCAAGGAGCGTGGACAAGCAGCTGCCACTGGGTGCTTCGCTTCGCTGAAATCAGTCAGCAAAAACGGTAGGTCGTTCTCCCACGGGATGTTTCGACGGCTTTCGGGGATGATCCGCGCGGCAAGGTCCGCAAAACCACCATCTGGTTGATGCGGATACAGGGCGTCCTGGCTGTCCCATCCAAAAATTACGTTACAGAACCCGAAGCCTTTTTCTAGGCTGGAGACTACTTTTTCGGCACTCAGGTACTTGGTCCGCAGCACCCCGTCAACATCAGTTACCCCCACCTTTACGCGGATCGCCTCCTGTTTCCGAAGCCAGTCGATGGTGGTTTGCATGAGCGAGTGAATTGGTCAATGACGAAATGAGAGAATGATTGAATGGGAAATCACCACGGATTTTTTTGAACCCCTTCCTTACTTTCCCCACTTTCTCCTTTTTAAGGGCGGGGCCGCAGGTGCAAAGTAAGGGATAAAGGAGCAAAGTGGGGGAAGGAGCAAAGGTTGAAACGAGCAAAGAGGAGAAGGTCCAATTTTATCTTCCCCCTTTCCCTTTTCCTCCTTTACCTTGTCTCGTATGGAAAACAGCTACTGCGCCCTGATGCCCACCTTGCCGGAAAGCCACGTACACCGGCGGTACCATGATTACGAATATGGTTTCCCCATTGAAGACGATAACGAGTTATTCGGACGGCTGATCCTGGAGATCAATCAGGCCGGACTCTCCTGGCTCACCATCCTGAACAAGCAGGATAACTTCCGGGAGGCTTACGCCGGTTATGACATCAATACCGTTGCCCATTTTACCGAAGCAGACCGGGAGCGGCTGTTGGCCGATGCCGGGATCATCCGGAATAAACTCAAAGTCAACGCCGCCATCCATAATGCGAACGTCATCCTGGGCTTGCAACGGGATTTTGGCAGTTTTAAAGCCTGGCTGGACCACCAGCATCCGCTGACCAAAGACGAATGGGTGAAGCTGTTCAAAAAAATGTTCAAATTTACCGGTGGTGAAATCACTAACGAATTTCTGATGAGCGCGGGTTATTTGCCGGGGGCGCATGATCCGGAATGTCCGGTTTATGCCAGGATGGTGGCTGCGGGGCCGGCTTGGTGTGGTGAATAATTAAGAGCGTGTCTAAAATTAGCTTTTGAGGCGACTGCTGAAAAATATTGTTCTGAATGAGGCGCAAAGAGGGAGCTTGGCCATAGCCAAGTGACCGATGCAGCAACGAAATGCAGGACGATATTTAGCTTCGCTGCTACTACGTGGTGGCGCAGGTAGCCCAAAGTGTTAAATTTAGACATGCTCT
>JBGCFZ010000166.1:0-20638 GCA_045110355.1 Lewinella sp.
GCTCGACGCGGACAATCAGGCAAGCCTCATCGGAGACATTCGGGAAAGAAACGAAGGGACACCGCTGTGGCGCTACTTCATCTGGATCGCGCTGGCGGCTTTGCTGGTGGAGGTGTTGCTGTTGCGGTTCTGGAAGGGGTAATTGGTCTATTGGAGCTTTCGAACAATCTGCGGAGAATAGAAAACTTAATCTCCGCAACTTTTGCGGAGATTAAGCTGTTTAATCTCCGCAAATGACACCATGAAGTACATTCACCAAAGAGATAACTGGCCCGATTTTTATTGGGATACGGCCTTGATTCAACCCTTGTTGAGTGAAGTACGTCATCAACAGGGTAGGCTATTGGGCAGAGTAGAAAATTGGGGGCTCACGCTTCGTGAAGAAGCCAGTATGGAGGCTATTATTTCGGACGTTATTACCAGCAGCGAAATTGAAGGAGAAACTTTGCCTATGGATCAAGTCCGCTCTTCTGTGGCAAGAAAACTTGGTCTGGAAACGGGTGGGTTAGTTGCCGTAAACAGAGACGTCGACGGTATAGTGGAGATGATGCTTGACGCAACCCAGAATTATGAACAGAAACTCTCGCATGAACGCTTTCATGCCTGGCAGGCGTCGTTGTTTCCTACGGGACGAAGTGGGTTGCAAGTAGTCCAAGTCGGTCAATACCGTGCGCATGAGGAAGACAGCCCCATGCAGGTCGTTTCTGGCGGATTTGGGCGACCTAAAGTGCACTTTCAGGCACCGGCTGCCGCGCGTGTTCTGGGAGAAATGGATGGCTTACTTGGCTATGTTAACGACAGCGATGCGTACGATTCTGTCATTAAAGCTGCAATTGCGCATTTATGGTTTCTAACGATTCATCCGTTTGATGATGGTAACGGAAGAATCGCCCGTGCATTAACGGATTTGTTGCTTTCTCGTTCGGACAAGAGTCAGTATCGCTTTTACAGTACTTCAACTGCTATTCTTCGGATGAAGAAATCGTACTACACAGTTTTAGAGCGTACACAGAAAGATGATTTGGAAATTACGGATTGGCTTGTTTGGTTTCTTACGGCATTAAAGTCTGCTTTTGAAAACTCTGAAGAAATCTTGAACCGTACCTTTCTTAAGGCCAGTTTTTGGCAGAAGCACACTAACACACCATTTAACCAGCGACAGCATAAGATGCTGAATCACTTATTGGATGGTTTTGAGGGGAATCTTACGTCTTCTAAATGGGCGAAAATGACCAAGGTGAGTCAGGATTCTGCTACCCGTGATATAAAAGACCTGATCGATAAGCAGGTCTTACGGCTAGCGGCTAGTGGGGGAAGAAGTACACATTACTTACTGGTTCAGCTAGAAAAATCAAGCCGAGGGAAGAATTGACACATAACCGGGATAAATTTGTGAGGTATAGCCTTGATTGTCCCCCCATCTTTGCATTGTCAATAAAAACAACAACCGCTAAATTTTTTCAAAATGTTTAAATCGATCTTCACTTTCGCCCTTGGCTTAGTTTTATCTGCCAGTGTATTTGCCGCCGGAACACCTGCGGAATTTTTAGCTGAAACGGACGCTTTGCTAAAAGCTAGTGTCAAGAATGGCCGAGTAGACTACACCAGCCTGAAAGCTTCAGGTGATCTGGCATCTCTCATTACGGATATTGCTGAAGTCAATCTTTCAACGCTGCAAGGAAATGACCGAAAAGCTTTCCTGATCAATGCGTACAACCTGTTGGTGATCAATCAGGCCCTGGAAAGTTACCCACTACAGTCTGTCTTGAAAATCAATGGTTTCTTCGACGGAAATAAGCAGAACGTTGGCGGTCGTCAACTGACCCTGAATCAGTTGGAGAAAGACCTCCTGCTGAAAGAATTTCCGGACGCCAGGTTGCACTTCGTATTGGTATGTGGAGCGCTGGGTTGCCCTCCCATCACCAACTTTGCTTACCAACCAGCAAAGCTGGAAGCTCAGTTGAATAAGCAAACGAAACTTGCCCTCAACGACCCCACCTTTATCCGGACGGACGGAAACAACGCTGGCCTATCGAAAATTTTTGAATGGTACCCCAAGGATTTTGGAGGCAGCAAAGCCAATGTATTGAGCTTCATCAATAAGTACCGTACGGAAGCGATTCCTGCTGGTGCGAAGGTGACCTACTACGAGTACGACTGGAGCCTGAACAAAGCGGCTGGCCGCGCCGCCACGGAGGATAAAATGGACAATATGAAGACCATTGACGCCATGGAAAAAGAGGCCCTGGCTACGGCGGACAACCCCGCTGCGCGGGGAGAGACAGACATGGATCCGGAAAAAGAGATCTTGCAGTCAGGTGGTACCTCAACTGGCGGTGGTAATAACGCCGCCCGATACGTGGTCTCTTCCGCCATTCAGCAGGGGACCTTCGAAATTAAGATATTCAACAACCTTTACAGTCAGGAGGCCGCCGGAGAGCGGTCTTCTTTCTTTACCACCAGTACGAGCGTACTTTACGGTGCTACCAACCGGATCAACGTGGGCTTTGACCTCCGTTACCGCCGGGTGCGTTATGACGAGGCAGGTGCTGCGTCCAACTTCGACGTGCTGGGAAGCGGCGGCACCTTCAGCCGTACGGCCATCTCCGGATTCGGACCAAAGGTGCGGATTGCTCCCTTTAACAACTTACCTAACTTTTCCATCCAGTCCGCACTTTGGATTCCCCTGGCGGATAATCTCGAAGGTTCGCAAGGCGGCCGGTTTACCGACTGGGACAGTCCAACCTGGTTTACCCAGGTATTCAACGACTTTTCGATTGGCAACAATTTTAGCTTATTCACGGAAATTGACTTTATGCTGGAAGATTTTGGCAGCCAGGAAAATGGCAGCATCAATCGATTCTCTACGCCGGTAACCGGCATTTTGAGCTACTTTCCTAACCCCAAAACCACGCTCTACGGTCTGGCCAGTTACTCGCCTTTTTGGCAGGAGAATTACGATTACTTCTATCAGCTGGGTACGGGGGCCAAGTACCAGTTTACCCCCAAATTTGAGTTGGAATTACTATTGACGGCTTTTGATAATCAGTTCTTGAACTCGGTTAGTGGAAACGCAGGGACGGTGAATTTGGGCTTGAGGTTTAACCTGTAGGAGAGGATTAATTAGTAGGTTGGATAATTTTTTAAAAAGTTGGACCTGTGTTCAAACGTGTAAGATAATTTTGATGTCAACACCCATTAATTATAGACCGGGCGTAGATTTGGAGGCGATTTTCACTACATTCTCAGGCTTGACAACTTTTTAAAAAGTTGGACTTGTGTTTAGACATGTATTTGTCAACCACAATAATTTCGCCCACTTTTCTCTTAACCACGCTACCTCCGTCAACCACACGCCCACTATGTCTCCCTTCCCTTTCCTTCGTGATTGCTTGTTCATATCGGCGATATTATTTGCGGGGATCGTCAAAGCACAACTGACCCAGAATTTTTCAGGCCTGGCGCGCACGCAGGTGCAATATTTGGTGGATCAACGCATCGGTCTGCAGCCAGGAAAGACGGATGAAAATCTGACTTTGGTTGCTGACCCAAACAAACCACTGAAGCAGACACTGGACCGGTTGCGGCAAGAATTGGTTAACCTGCCCGCCATCACTCAGGCACTCTATCAGATCGATTCTTTAGCCGGGAAACCTACCTCCGTTAGCTGGGAAATCGAAGAAAGTCGCACTGTTTTCCCGCTACTGAACCTTGGTGGAGTAAAGGATAACTTTTTCTACCTGATCGGAATCAACGATATCCACTTTCGTGGGCGTGCTCAGCAACTGACCGCCTTTTACCAAAACATCGACGGAGAACACAACTACTACCTGGGCCTGACCAACGCTGCCTTTCGGGGCTCCCCGTGGGGCTACCAACTGGAAAGCCGCAGGTACGCCGCAATTGAGCCCATATTCTTCCCCTCAATTACGATTAATTACCGCTACAGTAACCTCAGTTTCGGTGCAGGACTAAGCTACACGACTCCCAATCGACATGTTTTTCGGTTCGGGGTCAGCAACTTCTACGAACACTACCGAAAGGTCAATGCCGAGGCCGGAACGCCCGGCCCTGATGACCTTGGGTTGAATAAAGCATTACTAAAATTTAACCACAGTATTAACCGGGTCGATCAGTTTGGCGCGCGCCGATCAGGCACGAATCATCAGTCGGTCGCCCAGGTTGTTTTTAACCTGGAGCAAGAGCAACCGACCTTTGTTATTGCCTGGCACGACTTCCGGCTGTATCGCCTGCTGGGTCAGCACGGTAACCTCGCCGGCCGCTTGCGCGTCGGTATTTCCTCCAACGAGAATTCCCCCTTCGCTCCCTTCGTGCTCGACAGTCAGGTAAACATCCGTGGATCCGGAAATCGTATCGACCGGGGCACCGCCCAACTGATCCTCAATCTGGAATATCGCCATACTGCCTGGCAAGACCGTCGCGATCGCTTCGCCGCACAGCTCGTTGCCTTCTCTGATTTCGGGTCCTGGCGGAACCCCGGTGGCAGCCTTGAGGACGTATTTGATGCAGAGAACTTTCGCCATTTCATCGGTGGTGGGCTGCGACTCATCAGCCTGAAGGCCTTTGATGCAATGATCCGACTCGACTACGGCGTCGATGTCCGAAACGTTCGGGAGCGAGGTGTGGTGCTTGGGTTTGGGCAGTATTTTTAGTCAGGGAGTCAGGGAGTCAGGGAGTCAGACAGTCAGAGCATTTTCTGATTTCTTGACGCTCTGTCGATAAGCCTCGCGTACGCTGTTAATTTGTAATACAATCAGGCCATTTCCGTTACCCTTCCAAAAACATTCATGCGGAAATTCCTATATCTGCTACCCTTTCTGGCCTTCTTCGCCTGTACCAAGGATAATTTTGAACCTAAAGAGGAAAAGGAAACACTTTATTATCTGCTGATTAAAGCGGAAATCGGGGAGGATTTAAACCCGCTTAAAGTGGGAGCGATAGCATGTTTAAGGCCCTATGGTAACTTTCGGATAAATAACGTCTACCTGGGCACAAGCAATAAGCAGCCGCTGCTGATTGTGCGTCGCTTCAACAACGAGCGAACGGGGAAGCGCCTCGTAAAAGCACTGCGCAATGAACCGATCTTTCGGAAGCAAGAGATGAAGATCATCAGTCAGATGAACTACCGGGAAATGCTGAAGCAGCGGACGTTTTACGCCGTCTATTAAAAAACTTCCCCTGCACCTGCGGCCGCGCCTGAAAATCAGTACTAAAAAGCCTGCTTAATATAGCGGTGGTTCCTTCTTCCCTTAGTGTAGCACTTAATGCCTTAGTAACTTAGTGATTGTCTCCCCAAAGCTACCCCACCGTAGCCGTCTGCCGTTCCAGCCATTCCCCCATAATCGCATTAAACTCCTCCGGCCGCTCCATCATCGGTGCGTGAGCGCAGAGGTCGATGAAGTACAGTTCAGAGTTGGCAATGAGCTCCTGAAATTGCTCCCCCACAAAAGGTGGGGTAATGGTATCCTGATTTCCCCAAACGAGTAGGGTAGGGGCTTTTATCTGATCAAGCTTATGGCCAAGGTTATGGCGCACGGCAGATTTGGCCGTCATAATGATCCGTAGCCCTTTATTCCGATCGTTGACGGTACTGAAAACCTCGTCGACCAACTCCTTGGAGCTAACGGCAGGATCATAGAAGGTACTTTCCGTTTTCTTCTTGATGAACTCGTAATTCTTCCGGGGTGGCAAGGTGTTTCCCATCGCACTCTCGAATAATCCGCTGCTCCCGGAAAGGGTTATGGTCGCAATATTGTCGGGATGCGCAAGAGCGTACAAAATAGCCACATGACCACCAAGGCTATTGCCCATAATGTGGATGGGGGGTAATTCTTTATACTTAACGAAATCTTCCAGGTAATCGACCAGTCCGGCCAGGGAAACTTTCCTCAGCGGCAAGGTCATAATCGGAAGGGTGGGAATTATGACGTTGTACTTGTTCTTGAAATACTCGATCTGGGCGCCGAAATTACTTAGGCCACCGAAGAGGCCGTGCAGCAACACGAGGGGTTCGCCCGTTCCGCCCGTTTCCAGGTATTCGAACTTGCCTTCTTGTTTCATTTGTAATGCCATGGGGCTGATTGAATGATCGTGGGCGGTAAAATAACGCAAAAAATCCTTGGGAACCCGTCGGATGAATACGCTTGGGTTAAATGCAAGATTTGTTCAGGTGGTTCAATTTGATAAGTATCGTGTTGAAGTATGGACACCTAGGTGGCTCCAATCAGTTCTTCATCAACGAAATACATGTCGATGAGGCCCTTGTTTTTAGCTTCTACCTTGCCACGGTAAGTACAACGGAATTTGTATTTGATCAGGTGATAGGTTGACTCGGAAATGTTTACCTGCCCCGCTTCACTTTGGCTCTCGATTCGGCTGGCCACATTAACGGTGTCTCCCCAGATATCGTACGCAAACTTCCGGGCCCCCACTACTCCGGCTACTACCGGGCCAGTGTGCAGGCCAATGCGGCCCGTGAAAAACGGTAAGCCAAGTTGTTCCCGTTTGGTGCGCTCTTCGTTCAGGAAACGTTGCATGTCCAGCGCAGCGCGGACGATGTCGTTGGGCAACGATTTTCGGTTGCTCAGGCCGCTGGCAGCCATGTAGGCATCGCCGATGGTCTTTATTTTTTCCACGCCCTCGTATCGGTCCATAATCTTATCGAATGCCTTGAAGCAGACATCAAGCTCCTGTACCAATGCCTCTGCCCCCAGGCGTTCGGCTGTTTTGGTGAAGTTGACGAAATCGCAGAACAGGACCGTTGCTTCGGGGAAACGTCTGGCCCGGGCCTTGCCGGTGGTTTTTAGTTCTTCGGCAATTTCTACGGGTAAAATATTCTTAAGCAGATCGTCGGATTGTTGGCGGGCATCTTCGAGCTGGTCGTTGGCAATAGCCAGTTTTTTGGCGGAGCGTTGCTTAACCCGGAAACGTGAAAAGAAGGTAAGCGCCAGCAAAAAAAGTGCCGCCCCGACGCCCAGTGCCGCATAGAGTTGTGCCGTTTGCCGCTCAGCTTTCAGTTCTGCGGCTTGTTTTACCAGTTCGGCTTCCATCAGTTGCTCCCGGGCATCGTTGGCAATGGTCCTTTGTTCCAGCGCTTCCCGGCTGAGGCTCGTGATTTCTTTCTTGGTCTCTGCCACCCGACGTTCCACGGCCGCTTTTTCTTCCTGTGTTTGGGTAAGTTCGAGGTTTCGCGCTTCCAGTTCTTCGGCACTTTCTGCCAATTGTTGATTCCGCACCTGATTCTCCTGACTCAGCTGTCGGTTGGTGCCCTGAAGTTGCTGGTTAGAGCCACTGAGTTTTTCTTTTTCCGTTTGCAGACGACTAACTTCATTCGCCAAGTCGCGGGTTTCTCGTTCTACCTCGCGTTTGCGCCGTTGCAGGGCGGCCTGCTCCCGTTCGAGCTGCGCGCGCAGCGCGCTGAGGCTACGATCATCTCCATTTTTGGTAAAGTAGTCGAGCGCCCGTTGGCTGATGGCCGCAGCTTCACGATAGTTTCGGTTCTTGGTCGCCAGGCGGTTGCGCTCCGCAACGGCCAGCATGATGAGGTCGGCCGCACGGGCCTTCATGCCGTAGTCGACAGCTTCTGCCATAAACTTATCCGTGTTCCGCTCATCGCGGACATTACGATAAGCCAGCGCCAGCGTATAAGCGGCCGGGCCGATGAGTTTATTGTCGCCAAGGCGCTTGGCCGTAGTAATCAATTGCTTGCTGAACGTGAGGGCCAGGTCCCGGTCTTCCTTTCGGGTACTTTCCAGTAATTCGCCGGTCAGATCGTACAGGATGCCGTAGCGTTCCCCGTCCGTGTCGGCACCGTCAAGGGCCTCTATAAGCTCCGGCACACTTTGGGCGCGGACGCAGGTGCAAAGTAAAAAGACAAAAAAGCAGAGTAAGTAGGCTCGCATGGAGCGCAATATAGGGTCTTTACAAATAAGTGAAAAAAGGCATACTACGGGACATTTCTTAACAGGACGCTCGCAGGACTCAAAAATCCTCCGCTCCGCTTCGGTTTTGAGACGCTACGAGGTCCGACCGGCCCGATTCAGGACCTCGTAGCGTCCTCATCAATGGAGCCGGAGGCGAAATTGATGAGGTCCTGCGAGCGTCCGACCCCGATTTTAAAAATGTCCAGTAGTGTAGAAAAAAGGATAAGCGAAAGACGATATTTAGGTTCGTCGAGGGCACGACAATAGCCCCGTGAAATGTAAGCGCATCGGTCTTGCAGGGCAGCAGACCTTGTATTCGGGAAGATCATCGCATAGTCAGTAGGGCGATAAGGAGGGAGAACGAGCACCTCGACCCCATGAAAGAAAGGAGCTAATTGGAACAATCCAAGAGAAATACGGCTCAGGAATTTCGCTAAAGCTGACTGGTAATTTTAATTTTTGTACCCATTTAGCTGATTTTCATGAAGTTAAGGGTTTTTTACGTTTTGAGTGAGTCTTTTAAAAAGGTACACAGGCAACTTCAGTGTCCTTGTATGTGGCTTGTATTGTGCAGGATATTTGCGGCGTAAATGGGAGACCGTCGAAGTCGGACTCCTAATCTAATTAACTATTTATCTTCATTTCATTTTTGATAAAAGATAAAATGTTAGCTTAGGCTACATGATCTTATAATCCATTTAAAAAACAACAAAATGCTTAATGCTAATATTCTGAAACCAGTCTTTTACCTTATAACGGTCTTGTTTCTCTTGGCCATGTTCTTCAACCTACCCCGATTTGTAGAACTGATTTTTCTAGCAGGCATGGTAACGTTATTCTATTTAAGCGGGAGAGGCGAAACTCAAGGGAACTAAAGCGTGGGATAAAACCACGTTGGCTTTCCGGCGTTACTAGTCCCACATGCCATCAATCACGACAGTAACCCTGCTGCAATACGACAGCCTCCGGCACAAAGCCTGGGCCTTCACTCAAATGGGGCGGATGCTCGGTTGGCCGCTGGCCAACCCTCTGGCCGGCACCGCCGGCCTCCGCTTCGGCCGGCTCATGGGCAGCGGAGCAGGCAATGGCTTCGGCCTCCGACCAAACTTTAGCGTCTACGCCTTCGTGGGGCACTGGGAGGATCGGGCGGCGGCAGACGGCTTCTTCTCGGAGCACCCCTGGTTCCAAAAAACCATTGCCCGCACCTGCGGCCGCGCCACCTTCTTCCTGCTGCCTACCATGACCCACGGCAAATGGGGCGGAGAAAACCCCTTTATCGCCGACCGGGATGCCTACGATCCCGCCCAGCCAGTTGCCGTCATCACCCGGGCCACCATCCGTACCCGCAAGTTGCCCGACTTCTGGCGCTACGTCCCCCAAACCAGTGCCTCCGTCTACGACCACTCCGCCCGGGTACTCAGCATCGGGGTGGGGGAGTACCCGGTATTTATGCAGGCAACTTTCAGCCTCTGGACCAGCGGCAAAGCCATGCAGGAATTCGCCTACCGGTCTGATCATCACAAGGAAGTCGTCAAGCTTACCCGCGAACGAGATTGGTACAAAGAAGAAATGTTTACCCGCTTTGCGGTGTTGGACTATACCGGCAACTGGGAGGGCCTAGTCGACTTTCCGATTCCGCATTAAGGCTTTGTCGGCTACTGGCGATGTTTCCTGTTCAGGTGTTAAATTTTTTTCCAAAACAACTATTCTTCCTACCTTCTCCTTTGAATAACAGCACGTTGGCTCATCCTCTGGCGTGTTGACTACCCCACAATCGCATTTTAACATGCCCCAACAAGCCTGGAACATCACGGGCCATTACGGAAATACCTATAAGCTGGGGATTTTCCACGGCGAGGACACCCATCACGTGGTCGTTCATTGTAACAACAGTGTGGTAGCCATCGACTTCTCCGTAAAAGAGTCAAAAACCTACAGCCTTTTCCTCGACCAACAACTGTGTGAGGTCTCCATCGATCACACCGGTGGCAATAACTTTACCTACGATTGCCGGATCAACCACGACGTGGAAACGCCCCTAAATATGCAGCGCAAAGCGCAGCGGGCCGAAGAAAAACGCTCCGAAAAGATTCGCCTGATTGCAGCTGCAGCGGTGATGATCGTAGTCCTGGCATTTTTGCTGGGATGATGTTGGGGAACCATTAAGGACACTAAGGCATTAAGGGGCCACTAAGAATACTTAATGGCCCCTTAATGTCTCAATGTCCTTAATGGTAAAACTTACTTCACCCCCAGCTTAACAATCCCCTCTCCCTCAACGGAAGCATAGATGTACCCATCAGGCCCCATGCGCACATCTCGCACCCGGCCCATATTATTGATGAGTTTCTGCTCGCCCACTACATTGTTTTTATCGTCTAACTGAACGTGCTGCAGGCGCATGAATTTGAGGCTGCCAACCACCAGGTCGCCTTCCCATCCGGGGTACTTGTCGCCGGTAATGAAGGCCATACCGCTGGGGGCAATACTTGGAACCCAGTAGTGCAGGGGTTGCTCCATGCCATCTTTGGCGTTCAGCTCCGTAAACTGTGAACCGTTGTAGTTGATGCCGTAGCTAATGACGGGCCAGCCGTAGTTTTTGCCGGGCTCGATGATGTTGATCTCATCGCCGCCACGTGGGCCGTGCTCCGTTTCCCAGATGGCACCCGTTTCTGGGTGAACGACAAGGCTCTGCGGATTACGGTGGCCGAACGAGTAGATGGCTTCTTTGGCGTTCTTGGTGCCAACGAAGGGATTGTCGGCCGGGATGGAGCCATCGGCGGCAATGCGGTACACTTTACCGTGGTCGCGGGTGCTGTCTTGTGGGTTTTCGTCGCGGTTGCCCCGGTCGCCGATGGTGAAGTAGAGGTGGCCGTCTTTGGGGCCCCAAACGAGTCGGCTGCCGTAGTGCACGCGTTTTCCGGTTTTGGGGCCGGCTTCGTAGAGGGTTTCCACGTTTTCCAGCTTGGTGTTGTCGGCACTGAGCTGGCCGCGGGCGATGGTCGTGCTGGCATCAGCCTTGTCGGCATCATCAGGGTTGGCCGGCTTACTGTAGCTGAAGTAAATCAGGCGGTCGTTGACAAAATCCTGGCTGGGCAGTACATCGAGCAAGCCGCCCTGACCAACGTTTTTCACCGTTGGCACGCCGTCGATTACTTCAGTGCTGTTGCCGTCGGCGTCGACCAGTAAAAACTTACCACCCTTGTCGGTAGCAATCATGGTGCCGTCTGGGAGCCAGTTGAAGCCCCAGAGGATGTCTTCGTAAACAAAAACGACTTCGGGCTCAATGGCGGCAGGCGTAAGGGCCATGTGGCCTCCGGCGGCGGCAGCTGCACGGTCGGGCACTGCTTGCGTAGAGGAAGTGGTTTCGGTGGGGCCGTTGCAGGCCAGGAAGAGTAAGGCCAGGAAGGTAAGAACGAAAAAGCGCATGCGTATAGGTATGTTTTCTTTGGTGGATACGCTAAAGTAGGGGTTTGGTTCGCTTTGCGCTATTTTTTAGCTTGTTGGCGTGCTTTGTGGCCGAAGTGGCTGTCCTTAAGATGGGCGGGGCCGCAGGTGCGGGGGAAGGGGGGAAAGGAGCAAAAAGGGAAAAAGGCGGAGATCTAGGTGCTACCCTTTTTCCCTTCTTCCTTAATCCCCTTCCCACCTGCGGCCGCGCCTGAAAGACTAATTCTGATCAATTGGATACTTTCGGTCAGGAACCAGATGCCCCAACAAACTCTAACCTTTCCTGCGTAGCGACCAAACCAAGAGGCCAGTAACGGCCAAAAGTCCAAACAGGATCAAGGGCCAGTTAGTGCGGGATTCCAGTGGCTTCACCAAACCTGTGAGGGTCAGGTTAGCCCAATTGATCGGAGATCGGTCCGCTGAGGTACCATCCAGGAGGTATTGGTTGATGGACTCCTGAAGAGCAACGTCTTTGGCTTTTCCCTCGGCCAATGCCCGATAGAAATTGGTAAGAATGGTGTAGGTGGTTTCATCCCTTGCTTCCCAGGTACTGGTGATGGTAGCCCGGGTGCCGGCTGCGGTAAAGGCCCGGCCGATGGTCTGCATGCCCTCGCTGGTCTGTAAGGGCCCTCCTCCGGTATGGCAGGCGCTTAGTACGGCCAGCTCGGTAGGGTAGCTGCCCGCGAGTACCTCGGCCATAGTGAGTAGGTCGAAATTGTCGTTGTCTCCGCGGAAGACCAGAGCTGACTCGAGTGGGTTCGGCCTCAGCAAACCGTGCATGGAGAGATGCAGGATGCTGGCACTCCCCCCCTCATCAATAAACCGTTGTTTGGTGGCCTCTTCGTTCAGCCGGGATGCTCCTTTCATGATGTCAGCCGCCTCTTCTACTTCACGACCAGCCCACGGCAACTGCCCCATGCTTCGTAAGTCTGTTGCCTCGGCAGACCGGTTTCCATCAGTAGAAATACCGCGTAGAATGTCCACGTAAGAAATGCCGTAGCCAAGGTACCGTTCGGCTGCTGAAGTGGCTTGGCTACTCAAATTTGCATCAAATAATAGTGGTGCGGCGTAGGCAAAGCTTACGGCTTGCTCCTGGATCAGAAAACGATCATTAGGGGTTCTGAGTGCTCCAAAGGGCAACGACCACAAATCACCATCAGGAATGAACTGGAGTCTTTCTATCTGAGGCCTGCCCTCCAGTACCGGTGCCACCAGTAGGTCATAAAGAGACCGGGAACCGGGCCTTTGATCCACTACGTCTGCGATGCGCAGGCGTAAGTCATCGGGTAAGGGCTGAGTGATTACTTTCAGGCCCTCTCCATTGCAAAGGGTGAAAAGGTAGATTGAATCCGCAGATACAAAGTACTCTACGACCAGCTGATCGGGGTCCAGGCTGGCGGAGGCGGTAACGGGGTCTACCGGAGCGAAGCCGCGCAGCGCGCGGCTGAATGCAGGGTAATCCTTCGTCAGCTCCCGCTTGAGTTGGTCTACCTCCGTATTAAGCCGTAGAAGACTGTCGCGAAATATTGACTTCTCTTGGGGAGCCGCGTTTTGCAGAGCCTTTTCCGTAGTCAGGACCGCTAGGTCAAGGGCAGATTTTTTATCGATGATTGCGTCAGGAACTCCCATGCCAGCAGCGAGGCCAGGGCTGGTGAGGTACCGGCGCAGGAGGTTGCTTTTTTGGCTGGAGGCAAATTGATAGGCTTCGTTCAAATAAGCCTCGTTAGCAGTAGTACGGTACAGCCGCAACGCAAGGTCGATGGCCGTGGTATACTGCGCTGCTTCAAGATTAATGAATTGGCCGAGGGAGGCCGTCAGGTTGAGCTGGTCACGGTTTAGCCGTAGTAAGGTGTCAATGGAGTGGCTGGTAGCCAGCGCCAGCTCCAGGCCATCGACTTGCACGTTTTGCTCGTAGGCCCTGACGTAGGCGTCCCGGCGGGCGGTAAGCATCTCTAGCATGTCCTGCTGCCCGTAAATGGTGGAACCTTCCATGATGGGGAGGCCGTTGGCCTCCTGAAAGCGAGGATTGGCCAGGAGCGACTCGGCGGAGAGGCGGAGCAAAGAATCTACCCTGGGAAAGTTGTTTTGAAAAGAAGCGGTGTTGGCCGCGCGGGCATAGAGCTCACCGATGACGGGCCCTTTGCGGTCGGTATAGACCAAATGTGCCTCGCTTAACCCTTTAGTCAATAAAGCATCCACCTCTCCGTACCTGCCCTGTAGGTTCATTGACCTGATGAGACCGGAGAAATTCGAAGCTGCGTTGATCGGACTACCTACTCCTTCTTCCTCATAATAAATCTCCAACGCTTTTTTAAGCTGTACTTCTGCCAGGAGTGGTTGTTTGTTTCTGTTGTGGGTAATTCCCCAATTTGCGTAAACAGCCATCCTATCATTTTTGAAGGGACTCTGGCTTAAATAAGTAAGGGAAGTAGCTTGTCTATAGGTTTGAATGGCCTCGTTGAAGCGCCCCTGGCGTTGATAGGTGTCCGCTTGGGTAAGTTTTGCTCCGAACTCAGCTTTCGGATTGTAGTAAATATTAAGGAGAGGAGGGGTTTGTTGGAGCCATAGATGAGCTAAGGGATAATTGCCGTTTTCTTTTGCTGAAATTGCGGCTTCTACCAAAAAATAGCCCAATCGTCGTGCTAAGTTCTGTGTGGAATCCTGAGCGGTAATGGCCGTGCTCATTTTCGTTACGGCCACTTGGAGGTCTCTAAATGCACTTTGGTGGTGGCCCATTCGGGTTTGCAGCACCCCTCTTTCGTAGTAAGATTGTGCAATATTGTCTAACTTATCCTTTACAAGAACCCTGAGCTCGATGGCCTTATCCGCATATGATTTCACAAAATTTGGATCGTATGCCTTTAGGTATATGGATACGCGGTGGTAATGATCGGCCAGCGTTGAATCAACTGGTCCTTCCCGCAGCCTGCGGGCCAATTGCGGCGCCAGTACTTCTTTAAAGGCAGCAACGGGATCAGAGGTTCTCCGGCAGGAATCCATTACGTACCGGTAGTTAGTGATCGATCGGTCGGCCTGAGCATCAACCGCAGCCTGCAGACCCAGTAAAATAAAAAGCAGTACATATCTCATGCCAACAAATGAAAATGCCCTCCGTGATGGATCATCACGGAGGGCAAAGTAAAGGAGTAGATTAACGCTTAACGACCGGCCGGGTTTCTGAACCCGAAGCGGAGGTGATGTTTAGCCAGTAAACACCGCGCTTCAGCTCTTGTAAATTTAGGGTAGTAGAGGAAGAATTGGCAGCTTGGCGCAAGACCTCTCTTCCTTGTCCGTCCAGTAGCGTAATGATGGACTGTTCTTTGCTGGAAGCGGAGGGGGTTGATATAGTCAGCTGGTCAACAAAGGGATTTGGAGAGATCGTCGTACTCAACGACCTGGAGGCTCGTTTCTCAAAGTCGTCATCTCCTGGAGGTTTTACAGAACATGCTCTCGTAACAGCTACATTACTGCTTACGATACCGTAGGTAGATCCTGCCATCGGAATGGCCTGAGAACGTAGTAGGCAGAGTACGTCATCGTCATTATAGGTGCTTTGGGCCGTTACGTGGAACGCAGCCTTAGCCGCCACGATTGGGCAGGAAAAGGAGGTGCCGTTCACCCCGATGTAACAATAGCTGTCATCAAGCACTTTAATGGAGGCACCAGGGGCAAACAAATCAACGTGATTAGCCCCGAAGTTGGAGAAAGGCGCTCGCGTATTGGATCCACAGTTGAGGGCACCGACGGTAACAAGGTTATGGAGGCCATCCTCCGCAGCAGGATATTGAGGGGTAACATCTATATTTCGTCCTTTATTGCCGGCGGAGGCGATAACGATGATGTTTTGGTCTTCTGCATTTTTCAGCGCAGCACTGAGTAAGGTAGGAATTTCCCGATCAGGATCACTTGCGGCACAATTTAACGGGGTAAAGCCAAGGGACATTGAAATAATGTGGGGCTTGTTTCGGGCATAAGTAGCCAGTTCGATGGCTTTGATCATCTGGAACATGGTCCCCCTAAGGTTTTCATCCAGAATCTGGTAAGAGCTGATGCTCAATTGAGACTCCATTTCCTGAGAGAGGAACCAGCTACTAATCAAGTCGAAAATGTGAGCTCCGTGCCGGTTGAAGGAGGCACTTTGTGCCCGAATCTGTTCTTCTCCTGTGATGGGTACACAGCGCTCGAAGGAACAATCATTAGGGACGAGTACCTGACTGTAGGCAACTTTATTTCTACGTCCAGCAGCACCTTCTCCTCTCAGGCCGGAGTCTAAGATCGCTACGTGTACTTTGTTTGAACCGGTTTTGGGAAGTAATGACTGGTCGTCGGAACAGTTAAAGGTTGGTGAGTACTTTGTCGCACGATTAAGATCGTCGTTTGGATCCAATAGGCACGGTAATGCAATGGGAGCATAGTCGTACGAGAACTCGCTGTTGGTAATGTAGTTGAGGTCGATCTGGTCGGCTTCAGGTTCAGGGAGATTCTCCGGATTACCATAAATGGTATACTCACAAATATCGCCTTCGAGGCGGCCATTGGCCAGCATAAACAGCCCGGAAGGGCTCCACTCCTGTATAATGATGTTTTGGTCCTTCAGGTTACTGAAGATTTGGGCGCGCTGTTCAGTGTTGGGTGCTACGTCATACCTTACGACGAACTGGTTCTTTACGTAAGGTAGGTCACCAATGGTGGGCACATCGGTGTCTACGTAGGGACCAGCGATGGGATTGTCTTGGTCGGGAACGGCGACGAGTTGGGCCTGCCCATGTTGTGGGAAAACAAGGGCAGCCAGTAGGAAGAAAAATAACGTCGAATACTTATTCATGGCAGTGATTTTTATGTTTCTGGCTCTATAATCTTGAAAAAAGCCAAACGTGACATAGTGGTTGAAAAAAAATACGCCAACTGGTAACACACCCTCCATAGGGGGGGGAGGGTAACGCGTAAGGAACACTTGAGGAAGCCATCAAAATTTACCGGTGTTAACCAGGGGTGGTGTCTTGAAATCGGTTCGTTCTTAATTAGGAAGAACGCTTTAGGGAGGGCGAAAATACGTTTTTGTCTTGAGATAATGCCTGCTAACTTAAAATTATGTGTATTACAGTTTGCATCGTCAGACGTCCAAAATGACATTGGGTAACCGTCCGTCCAGTTCTTTTAGCCTGGCGGAGCCGGATAAAAGTTGTTCTGACGACTTGGTCTGTGCAATTTGTTATTCGCACCTTAGAATTCTGTGAAATAGGTTTTGGGCGGGGCCGCAGGTGCAGAGAAAGGTTATGTGCAGGGGTAAAGTGTCGGCAGGCTTTCTCTGCTCATTGGTCTGTTGCCTGAACCTGCGGCCGCGCCCAAAAAAGAACGCATCCATGGGCTGAAGCTCAGTGGATTTTACTTTAAACCTGCTGATGGAGCGATGGCTACCAGCGCGCATCAATAAGTGCCTGCGCTTTTTGGTAAAGCTTAAGCCCGTCTTTTTCCTGAATCTTGCGAAGCTCCGCCAACCCTGTTTCGGTATCACCGGAAGATAGCAGGCTGAGACCAAGAAAATAACGTGCCTCTGTAGAAAAATTGCCAGACTGACTGATGAGTCCGGAGAAGTGCTGATTGGCCAATGTGTAGTCTCCGGCACGGAGGTAGGCTACCCCCAGGTTTAGTTGATCCTCCGGCGAAGCGTCGGGTCGTAATAGCAAGCGCTCTCCCGTGGCGGCGGCGTCGGAGAAATCACCGGCCAAATAGGTTTTTCTGACCTGGAAACGCAGACTGTCCAGCGTGGTCATTGATCCGCTACGCGCACCTTCGATCGTGATTTCTGTAAGATTTGCGGCCAGCAGCTGATCGCCGTCTTCTGCCAGCATACCGGGTAAAAAGAGGAAAAGTAATAATAAGGTGGCCGCAACTGAAAGTACTGGCAACAGGAATTTACGGATGGTAGCACTGCGCTTTGGTTCCGGAGCTGGGCGGGCTACCCGGTGCTTTTCTTTGAGCAGACCCTCCCAGTGCTTTCGGAGCCGTTCGTTTTCTTGATGGCGAACAAAGGCACCTACAATGGCGTCCTTGTCTTCCTCATTCAGGTTCGGGTCTTCCAGTTTTTCAGTCGTAGTAGCCATAGCTGCTCAAGTCTAGCTTGTTGGGTTAAAGATAACGTTTCAAAATACTTACAGCGGAGCTTCTATCTAAATGAACTTTGGGGATAGATAGATTTTGGTTGCTGTTAAGTTCCTCTAAGCTTTAACAGTATAAGCTGAATAAGTCATGAATGTGACGAAAAAAGCCTGGTTTTATAGGGATGAAAATGTTTATTTTATTACTAAACGAGAACTGGAGTTTTCTGGAATCCCTTTTAGAAGGGTAGGTTTGACAAAGCACAAGTTCCCTGGCTAGCACTCAAGTCCCTGACCCCCTGCACCTGAGTTTATGCCTAACTCAATTATTTTGCTAATACGATGCCCCGTAGTTGGTCAATACAGCGTTGTTTTTGCTTGCGCAATGCATCCGGCTTACGATTTGCCCGGGAGGCAATCTTAGTGAGCGGTTCGCTGAGGTAGTAAAAAGAGTGAAGCAACTGCTTACACCTGTCTCCTAAAGTGCTCCAGCCACGTTGCAGTAAATCCATCGCATCTGTATCCTTGGTGAATTTTTCATCAACGATCAGGTTTTGAATGAGATCAAGGCCTACGGAGTTTTCTTTCTTCGCTCGTTTGTAATAATGCTGGCGGGCCATGCGGGTAAGCAGGAAACGAAGGTTTCCGTAATTGACCTTACCCTGTATCAGCTTTTGCCTGAAGGTAAGGAATGCATCCATAGTAGCATCGTAGGCAACGTCCTCTTCGGCGCTGTCTTCTCGGATGACAAAGTTCTGGCAAGCTTCAAAATGCTGTAAGAAGATGTGCTCAAAGAGATGTTCATCTCCTTTGATTAGCTTCTCCCGTAATTCGTTAAATTCAGCTTCGCCGAGGTTAAAATTCTTCTGTTCAAGGGTAGTCACGCGCTAAAGATAGCGCACGCCAAGAATTGATGAAACTTTAATCCCAATTTGCTTGCAATAATTGCTGGGCTTTCTCATGAATGGTTCGCCCATCGGTCTCCTTAATTTTCTTTAACTCTTTTAGGCCAGCAGCCGTGTCGTTGTTGGAAAGTAGGCTGATACCCAGGTAGTAATGAGCTTCTGTACTGAAATCAGTTGGTCGCTCCAACAGGCTCTTGAAACTGGTTATGGCCTGGTCGAGGTTATTGTTGCGTAAAAAGGCGAGGCCGAGATAAAAGCGGTCTTCGTCCGTTGCTCCGGGGACCTTTAACAACGCTTCTCCTGCGATTGCCGCCGCCGAAAAGTTACCAGCAGCGTAATTGTCAATGAGCTGAACCCGTGCTTGTTCCAGTTCATTCTTGGGTTCACTCCGGCTGTTTTCAATGGTTGCCTCCGTGAGGTGACTCGCCATTAATTCGGGGCCATCAACCTGCAGGAATCCTGGCAAAAAGGCCAACAGTAGTAGCAAAGCAGCAGCTATTCCAATAATCGGTAAAATGATCTTTCTAATGGTCGTTTGTGGCATTTGGGTAGTCGGGCGCGATACCTGATAATCGGAACTTAACTTGTCAATCCATCGTTTTCGAAGGCGCTCATTTTCGTACCTGCGCACAAAGGAGCCAATGATGGCTTCCTGCTGGATTTCGGTTAAATCTGGGTTACTGAATTTGTTGTTGGTCGTAGACATGAGGTGAATTCTAGCTGAGTTGATTAAAATAACGCTTCAAAGTTGCAATGCAACGGCTCTTCTGTTTGCGGACAGCCGGAGCTCCCCGGTTTTCCTCGAGGGCAATTTCTTTGAGGCTCCTACGAGCATAGTAGAAGGCCTTGAGCAATTCCCGACACTCGCTGCCAATAGATTTGAAGGCCCGGGAAAGCAGGTCGTAGTCTTCTTTGGAAATGTCAACATCCTCTTCTTTCAGTTCACTTGCGTAATCCGGCATTTCAGTAAATAGTTGCCCGCGCTTTTTTCGGCGTTGAAAGTGCTGACGGGCCATCTTCGTTAAGAGGTACCGTAGGTTCCCATAACTGACTTTTCCCGCTAGTAACAGGGTACGGAAATGTAGATAGGCGTCCATGGTGGCATCGTAGGCGTCTTCATGGCTGGCCCGATCCTTCCTTTTAAGGTAGTTCATGCAATCTTCAAAATGAACGAAGAATACTCTTTCGAACAATCGTTGGTCTCCCTCCCGTAAACTACTCAACAAGCTTTTGAAGGCTGACTCCGATAAACCGAAGTTTTTGTCCAGGGCTGAGGTGGCAGATAAAGAGAGCTGCCTGTTTTTTTTTATGCTTACTGCTGACATGTTCGTATTTTCGAAGGTCTGCTAATAGAAGCAACGGATAGTGGGAATGTGACAAAAAAATCTCATTTTTATTACCGCTAATCATCTGATACATGTCGGAGACTTAGTTACTTTTACACTTTGAGACGGTCACAAGGGTGTCTTTTACCCCTATCCACTATACCCGAATTAACACAATCACTGATTTTATCAGATTTTTTTTCAACACCATGTCACGTTTGGCCATCCCTAAGCTTATAGGGCCAAACACAATACAAATGACTGTTTTTATGAAACAGATTACTTTCCCTACTTCTCTTTACCATCGTTATGATGGTGGGCGGCGGCCTCTTCGCGCAAACACCCTGTGATACTGATGGGGATGGGAACCCGGAGGATGATGAATTAGGCTCAGGCGAAGGCGCCGACAGCGCAGCTGGGGACCTTGCCTGGGAACTCCTGCTAAGCATGAAATGCAACGATGATGACACAGAATTAAGGCTGAAGGACTACGACCCTTCCGATCAATGCACCAACTCTTCAAACCTTATCCCCGAAACCGGATTTAATGGCATAAAGGTTGCGATCATCGATTCCGGAGTCCGTCCTACCGCACCCGGTCGCTTCAACGGCCACAATCTTTTCTCTTATACGGTAAAACCTGATGGCAGAGTGAGTGAAGGGATAGCTTATCCTCACCCTCACGGCACTTATTCTGCAGGTGTGATCAGCGGCATGTTGACGCGAAATTCTACGTTGGCTTTCTGGCAGCAAAATCCCGGCCATGATTTTTACGATTACCAGGTCCTGAACGGTGAACTTCGCACTAGTCTGGCCGCCGTTGTGGCTGCAATAGATCATGCGGTGGATAATGGCGTTGACTTGATCTCCTTATCCATAGGTTTTGTTCCGAATGACTGTGATGGTATTGATTGGGAGGA
>JBGCFZ010000167.1:0-20493 GCA_045110355.1 Lewinella sp.
GGTGGTGATGACACTGGTGCTCCAATCGGCGCTTTCACTGTAGTACCTGGTGGTTCTCCCGAACTGTCCAGCGCTATTCCTGCTGGTCGTCACCTGCTGCGTTACACCTCTACTGATGAGTGTGGCAACACCAGCATCGACGACTTCTTCTTCGTAGTAGAAGATCAGACACCTCCTGTTGCTATCTGTGAAGATGGCCTCAACATCAGCATCGCTGGTGGCGCTAACAACGGTTTTGCTGTACTGACGCCTTCCAACATCGACGCTGGTTCTTACGATGACTGTTCTGGTGTAAGCCTGAGCATCGCTCGCGTTAACGACAGCGACTTGCCTATCGGTCTCTACGGTCCTCAGATCACCCTTACTTGTGATGATCTTGGTATTGTTCGCGTTGGTCTCCGTGTAGAAGATGCACTGGGCAACGTGAACTTCTGCTGGTTGGATGTACTTGTTGAAGACAAGCTCCGTCCTACTTGTGTAGCTCCTGCTAACACGACCATTACTTGTATCGAGTACAACACAACGCTGCCTGCTGACATTCAGGACGCAACCGACGCTCAGTTGGACGCCATCTTCGGCGCTGCCGCTGGTGTTGACAACTGTGGCACGACCATCACCCAGAGCATCTCTGGCGATGTGAACAGCTGTGGTGTAGGTACCTTCACGCGTACCTTCGTTTCTACTGACGATGCTGGCTTCACCAACGTTGGTGCTTGTACACAGCGCATCGATGTTATCGGTATCCACGATTACCGCCTGACCTTCCCAACTGATGAGTCTGGTGACTGTGCTGATATCCCCGAGTACGACGGTGTTGGTGCTGAAGAACTGGCCTGTGACCTGATCACGACCACAACTGACGTAGACACGCTCCGTACCCTGGATGCAGGTGATGAGTGCTTCAAGCTGCGCATCACTTATGACGTAGTGAACTGGTGTGAGTACAACACGCTCGGTGATCCTTACATCGTAACTCGCGACGGTAGCGGTGTAAACAACCGCCAGCGTCAGCCACGTAACATCGACGAAGACGTACTGTACGTCAACGTAATTCCTAACAACACTGCTGGAACTGGTGATGACCAGGCCTTCATGACACTGTTCACAGACCGTGTACTGAGCCCGAACGCTCCACAGCGTGACCGTGAATTCTTCGGCTACGCCGGATCTGACAGCCGTGGCTTCTTCCGCTACACGCAGTTCATCAAGATCTACGACGAAGTTGCTCCTGAAATTACCTTCACTGAGCTGGACGAGTGTTTCGCTGGCTCTGGCGAAGGCTGTCGTACAACTGTAGTGATTGAGTTTACTGCACTGGACGAATGTTCTGACGCTGTAGTAGGTGTTGAACTTGACGCCAACTACGTAGAAGCTGCTGGCTTCAACGCTGACAACGCTGCTGCCCTGGGTGTCGGTGTATCTGTAGACAACGACGGTGAAGGTAACTACACTGTAACTGCTACTAACGTACCAGTAGGTGAGCACGCGCTGCGTGTCCGCGCTTCTGACGGCTGTGGTAACTTCGACGTACAGATCATCGAGTTCTGTGTAACTGCTGACCGTACGCCAACGCCGATCTGTATCCAGACCCTGACGGTTGTGCTGATGGACGACGGCAACGGTGGCGGTACTGCTGCGATGTGGGCATCTGACTTCATCGCCAGCCCAATCGAGGACTGCTTCGGTAACGAGGTAACCAAGTACAGCCTGTTCCGCTCCAGCGTAGCTGGTGCTGCTGGCTTCGTCCCAACCTTCAACCCACCTGCTACTGACGGTATTGAGGACATCGACTGTGATGACTTCGAAGCTGGCACTGTAAGTGTGCGCGTGTACGCTTTCGATGACAATGGCTCTACGCCTGACTACTGTGAAGTAATCATCGAAGTACAGGATAACATGGGCTGGTGTGATGATGGTGACACCGGCAATTTGGCCGGTCTGATCGCCGATCAGGACGACGTAGCGGTGGACAACGTGAGCGTAACGCTGGCGGGTGGTATGGATATGACGACGACCACTGATGCAAGTGGATCATACCATTTTGCTGACCTCCCACTGGGAGTAGATTACACTGTTCAGCCTACTTACGAAGCGCCAGTTAACCTGCGCAACGTTAAGTCTTCTGACCTCGTATCGATGATCGGCCAGATCCTGGGAACGACGACCTTCGACAGTCCTTACGACTTCGTAGCGGCGGACGTTAACCGTGACCGTGAGCTGAACATCTTCGACGTAGTGAACGTGAGCCAGGTGATCCTTGGACATGTTGATATGTTCGAGGGTGGTGACAGCTGGATATTTGTGGAAGCGAATGCAGTGATCGACGTAGCAAGCCCCTACGCCGCGACCTTCCCCGAGGTGTACAACGCCAATGACTTGGCTGGTACCTTACGTGCGGACTTCGTAGCAGTAGAAGTAGGTAACCCCTTCGGCCTGAGCAGCCGTACGGCGCTGAACCTGACGACTGATGATGCACAGCTCGAAGCTGGTCAGACGCATACACTGGTACTTGACGGTTCCACTCTTGCCGCTTTCCAGGGTACCCTGGAGCTGGGCGCTGGCCTGGAGCTGATTGATGCGGAGTACACCGGAGAGGGTGGTATGAACCTGAACCGTGCTGGTGAAGGTTTGATCGCTATTGCCCTGCGTAATAACGCAACGGTGACGTTAGAAGTACGTGCTACTACGGCGGTAACGCTGAGTGAGGAACTGACCTTGACTGATGCCATCACGGTACGGGAAGGTGTTGGCGCCAATGGTGTTGGCAGTGGTCTTGACCTTGCGTTCAACGCTGACCTTGCACCTGCGACCGCGCAAAATGTGCTGCACCAGAACACACCGAACCCGGTTCGTGCCGAAACGATTGTTCGCTTCGAGCTGGCGCAGGCCGCTCCTGCGACGCTGACGCTTCGTGATGCTGCCGGCCGTTTGGTTTCCGTTCAGGAAATCGATGCTGCCGCAGGAATGAACATGGTTGAATTGACTAACATCAAGGCCTCCGGTGTACTGACTTACACGCTGACTTCTGGCGACTTTACGGCTTCCAAGAAAATGGTGGTTGTTAAGTAAGATGATTGATCAGCACTTGTGTTGATCGACTAACCAGACTCCTCAGCACAAGTGCTGAGGGACCAAGGCCCCGCTGCTCCTGAAATGGAGTGGTGGGGCTTTTGTGTTTTAGTAAGGTTTTACCACGCGTTATCGCTGTGTTGAAACAAAAGTCAAGCGGCTGCCTTGGTACAAGGGTTACGCCTTTTCGAATGCTTGTATTTTCTCTTCCAGCCAACTCTTTGAGGCTACGTATTGCTCGTTTTTCAAGTCTGCTTTTAGTTTGGTGATGCCAGCCGTGTCTCCCGGTAAAAGCCTGGTGAGCCGTCGGGTATAAAGCACCAGGTTACGATAGAGCTGATCTCGGTTTTTGGTTAGCTCCTTGTGTCGGTTGAGGTAGGCAATGGTTGAGTCGAAGAAGGAGTCGAGCACCATGTCTTCATCGAGTTCATAGTAGATCGCCAACAGCATCATTTTGGTGTTGAGATTGAGGGTGATGTCTTGATAATCTACTTCTCGGAGGTAGTCTTGTGCGATGCCAAATTTTTTCTGGTAGAAATAGATCATGGCCAGGTTGTAGTTTACTGTATTGTCTCGGTCATTATCGGGGAGTTTGTCTTGATAGGTCCGGACGTAGTTTTCTGCCCAATCATATTCTTTGGAGAGCATGGCAATTTGGGCGGTGTTCTTGAAGGCACCTGGGTCGATGGAATTGTTCTCAAAAGCGATATCATGGAGGAGTGCGAACTTGTAAACATCGAGGTATTCGTTCAAAAATTCACGTTGACCCTTGTTAATTTTGACCGCACAATAGTTCAGGGCTGGTGGAATGAAGGTGTAAGCTGGAGTAATGGTCAGGTTTTTGCCTATGCTTAGAAGGATTGCTTTGTATTTGTAGTAGTACTCATCAGCACTTGGCAAGGTGATCATCTTATACATGTAGTAGTAGATGGTCACCAAGGGCTCTTCCAGGTAGACTTTCTGTTCGTCCAGCATGTTGACGACTTCTTCAGCCAAAAGCAGGCTGTAATCTTGCCTTTCAAAGTCCTTCCGACTCTCTGCATTTACGGCATCTTTCAGTTTAGAGATGATGAAGTAGATGTCAAGAGCACGGCTTATTTCCTCCACGTTAGAACGCTCATTGCGTCGTTGTTCGAAGTTGAGTAAGGAATGCTTTTTGAATTCCAGTAAGTGCAAATAGAGGTACCGCAGTGCATCATCGGAATTCGAAGCTGCAATCAGGCCATCCCAATTTCTTTCGATGCCCTTGATCAGCTTTTCTGATCGTTGTTTTTCCAGGGCAGAAAAATAAAGGTAGCGGCGTAGTTCCGGTTCTTGTTGCAGGGTCTCCTGCATCAGGTACTCTTTGATCAATTTGAAGAGATCGGAGGTGTATTTACGAAACCGGGTATCGTTGTAAGGTTTTTTTTTGCCAAGCACAGATTGCCAAATCTCCTGCTTGTTTAGTGTCTTTTTACGGTCTAAACGCTTAGTAATTTCCTCAAAAAACAGCAATAAGTCTTCATTCGCCGAAAAGAAGGGAGATTGGATAAGTTTGCGACATCCACGCCGTTGTGCCCGGTCCAGGCTACCTAAAAGGCTAATTAACTTATTGGATTTTTCATTCATTGTTCACAAAATTACGACTTAACTCCTTAACAAACAGTGAACAAAGTGGGGAGTTGCGTATTTATATTTTCACTAGGTAGACGTAAAAAAATGTCAGAAGCTAGCTATACGTTGTACCTTCTTGTTATATTGCGGTCCAAACTACTTTAATAATCCCTTCCTCATGAATTTACGGCTACACAAGTTGGTACTGTTGTTCTGCCTGGTGGCCGCCTCTTTTGGTGTGTCTGCCCAAGGAGTTGAGGAAGTCTTTGTGCTGGAAAACGACTCCTACACTTTCAGCTTTCTGTCTCGTTTCCAACCCGCCGTAGGCCGTTCACCTGAGCATGGTGACATTGTCATCGAAGAAGAGGAAGGAGCACCTTCCAGCTATATTCTGACTTACACGCCGGATGCCAACTACCTGGGAGATGACGACTTCCTGCTCGTCAGTTTCCCTTTTACCGTTAACGTAGCGTTTACTGAATTTGATGTTACCGTAGCTAAGGCGCAGATGAAAGCCCGCCATGATTATGCTACTACCGGTGCCGGATTACCCGTAACGGTAGACGTTACCGTCAACGATTCCACCAACGTCGGTGAGATGATGGTGACCTCTGCTCCTACGGTGAATGCCGGTAGTGCTGAGGTAATCAACAACCAAATCGTATTTACACCAGCGCCTGGATTTTCCGGGCTAACGGACCTCAACTACGTAGTCTGCTCTTCTGCAGGTGTATGTGATTTGGGGACCGTTTCTGTTGTTGTCCTCCCCGAAGCGGGTAGTACCTTGTCAGATACCATTCGGGTTTTTACCAAAAGAGATGAGCCACAATTCATCTTCGCTCCTGAAAGTGCCGTACCTGCCGGGGAACCGGTGTCGGGATCAATGGTCTCCGTTAACGGAGTAATGGCCTACCAGCCAGACCTGGATTTTATAGGTGATGAATTTCTCTCCTATACTTCTCCAGGCGCTTCGGCTGCCACAGTTTACCACATCACCGTACTTGATGTGGAGACAAACGATTTTGCATTTGAAGACCGTGCCTATACTGCCGTTGGTTATGATACCAGGCTAAACGTATTGCATAACGATCTTTACGATGTGTTTGCCGACTGTATCACCTTCGGTGCGCCGCAGTTTGGGAGCATTGTTGAAACTACTCGCAAAGGAGAAGTTATCTATACGCCACCAACGGGTTGGTCTGGTGTAGACAAATTTACCTATTCTTCCATGCCCCCCGGCTGTGATGGTGAACCTGAAGTACAAACAGTTTACGTCTTCGTTTCCAATTTTGCACCTGCAGTTGAAGAAACAACCTTGACTACTCCAGCTGGTACTTCAATTGACCTTACCTACGCTACTCCGGGAGGAAGTGCTGAGTGGTCAGTCGTTGAGCAACCGAGCCAAGGTACGGTGACGGTTGATCCAATTACCGGGGGATTAAATTACACGCCCAATCCGACTGCCGTAGGGCAAACAGATCAGTTAACACTGGCCTACTGCCTTAATGAGGACGAAGACGGAAACTGTGCCTTTAGTTCAGAGGTAACTGTTTCTGTTAATATCACTGCCGAAAATCCTAACGCTTGCGTTGAAGACGATTGTGTTTGGCCAGGTGATACGAATAACGATGGGGTTGTCGATGTTGGAGACCTTCTACCAATTGGTCTTGCAATGGGCGGAACTGGCACCCCCCGACTTTCTGAAGATGCGAGTGCTTGGTCCGCACAATACGGCGAAGACTGGGAGACAGCCATCAATGGCATCAACCTTAAGCACATTGATGCTAACGGTGATCAAATCATCAGTTCCCTCGATACTCAAATAGTAATGGAGCATCTGGGGCTTCAGCACCGCCTACGATCTGCTCCGTTAGACTTCGCTCCTTTTGAAATTAATCTGCGTGGACCACAGATTGCTGAACCAGGAGATCTTATTTCACTGGACATAATTGCGGGCAGCTCTAACGTCGTCATCATTGACGTTGCCGGATTTAGAATGCCCTTTGTCTACGACAATTCAATTGTAGATCCTACTCAGGTCAATATTTCTTTTGGGGAAGACAGCTGGATGAGTTACGACAGTCCAATCCTTGCCATTAGTGAAAATGATGTGCCTAATGGGCGCCTTGATGCTGCGGTAACGCGTACGAGCAGTAATACCGCCAGCGGCTTTGGTGTATTAGGCCAGCTTAATGTGGTCATTATTGACGTTGCCGGGTTTAAAGAAAGCCCTGATGAAGTACAGGGCAGCACCACAATGACCAGGATCGGAGGCGAATCCGCCACCGTAATGAATGCCGCCGGTCACCTTGATGCGGTTAAGGTTAACCCTTACGAACTTACCATCAGTACTACTCCTGCCACGGAGGTAGCTGATTTTGCGCCTTCTGAGGCTGTTGATTATCTTGATGGAAAACTGATGGCTTACCCGAACCCTACTGCCAATCAACTGGTGGTACACCTCAACGGCCAGCAGCGCTTTACTGCACTGCAACTCACTGATCTTACCGGCCGGACAATTCGCAACGAACAGGGACTTGATACCAACCACCGGGAATTATCGCTGGGGAATCTGCCCAACGGTATCTATACTCTGACGATCACTACCGACGATGGAGTAGTTAACCGTAAGGTGGAAGTATTGCGGTAATCATAGACAGACTAAAAAGACTTTGAAGCCCCTTCAACTTGATGGTTGGAGGGGCTTTGTATTTGTGCTGGTTCAGGAGTTCGGGTAACTTTGATTTAATTCCCAATAATGATCCCGGAGGGATCAAGTCTTATTGCCCCGGGTGAGGCGCTACGCCGAAACCCGGGGCAATGAATGGCTCCCAAATAACGGCGCGCAGCGCCGTAACGATTTTACGTTTATCCATTCTCCGGGTAAAAGCCCGCTACGCAACCTTTCACCGGGGCGAATAAAATTAGATCCCTCCGGGATCTATCAGCAATTAATGAATCAAGTAGCAAGGCTAACGAGCCCCGTACCTGTAACTACGCTTAAGGGGGTTAATTGATACCCGTCAAACTCAGCGAACAAGGACATGGGGCCACCACCACTGATGGCAAGTAAAGTGTATATGTTCAAAAAGTCTTTCACGATCGGCAGCGCTTCACCGCTGCCGTCGATGATGGTGGTTTGGTGGGGTGTTTTTACCGGCCGGACCTTCTGGAGATAAACGGGGTAAGTGAAAAGCCACGGGTTAACGGTGATAGCTTTCTTATAGTTTTCGCGTAAATCGGAGAAAGTAGTGTAGCCGCGAAGTCCGTCGTAGGGCCGTCCGCCGGGGACCGGCGAAGGGAAAACAGCCCGCTGTGGGTAACTGCCCGGGTAGAAATGAATTGTGCCGGTAAAGGAGGCTGCCAGCGGCCAGGTCCGTTCAAATGGCCGGTCACCAAAGGTATAATCCAGGAGGAGGGCAAAACGTCTGCTTTGCTCACCGCGCAGCCAGGCTCGGCGAAAACGGAGCTTGTCTTCCTGGCCTTGGACGAGCCCCATAACCAACCAATGATCATCAAGGCCGGGGCGTGCCAGTATGTCTTCTTTCCGGGTGTTGATACCTGCGAACTGTAACAGCTCCTGATGCCGGTCAGGCGGAAGCTGTTCCCGGTTCCTCCATGCCCTGACGAATAGGTGGAGATCGCCAAACGTTTGGGCGACGTTGGCTTCTGTGCCATCGGCACCCAGGCTGGCCAGTCGGCGGAGTTTCCCGGCGGGGCCGGGAAGTTTTGCATCGGTAAGGCGGGCGGCAGCTGCGAGGAACTGATCGGGCCCCTGTGCCAGGGTGTCGGCGATGCCCCGGCGGACCATATCAAGCAAACGAACTTCTAATTCTCCGATACCTTCGGTCATCAGTTGCAACCTGGTTTCAAGCCGGTCGTCAGCTGCAGCTTTGTGTACAACGGGTTTGGCTGAACGCTCCGCCTGGAATTGAACGGAACGGACCCATGATGGGGGCTGAACGACCGCGATACGTTCCTGGGCATTTTTGAGCATCAGCACCAGGGCGAGGCCGTGCGCGCACGGTCGTTGCCGTGCCCGGCAGCTGCAGACGAACTTGCCGGTCGTTAGTTGAACGGCAGACTCAATGGCTTTGCCCTGCGGGTTGGGGCCATAGACGAACTCTCCCCATAGCCACTGCCCGTCTCCGCCAACGAGCCGCCAGCGGCGGCTGTAGAAGAGTTTCCGGCCGGCCTCGAGGGACTTTGCATCGGGCGCCAGGCGGAGGAGATCATCAGGAGAGGAGATAGTTTTCAGGAGTCAGTATTCAGTGTTCAGGACCCGGTATCCAGGGCTCATTGTTTAGGATTCAGTACTAAGGGTTTAATGTAAGGGGGTATGCTCTATACCACCTTTCTTTGCACCTGCGGCCGCGCCCCAATTATTATATGGTTCTACCTGAAGTAAAGCAGGTAGGCTGTGGCAAATGGGACTACGAAAATAAAGGCATCGAACCGATCGAGCAAACCACCGTGTCCGGGTAACAGATCGCCGCTGTCTTTGACGTTGACGCTGCGTTTGAGCATGCTTTCCACCAGGTCTCCCAGTCCACCAAAAATGCCGACAATGACGGCAAGGCCGAGCCATTGAGCAAGCGGGATCTCGTCGAAAATGAAACTGAGCAGCCAGCCAAAGATGAGTGTTGTGATCAGACCGCCGGTACTTCCTTCCCAGGTTTTTTTTGGAGATATTCGTGGGAAAAGCGGCGTTTTACCGATGAGGCTACCGGTAAGGTAGGCACCAGTGTCGTTGACCCAGGTAAGAATAAGAAGGCCAAAAACAATGCGGTGCCGGAAGTCGGGACCGTCGAAAGCAATGAAATCGACCAAGGCAAAAGGCAAGCCAATATAGAACAGGCCGAGAATCATGAAGGCAATATTGGCAAAAGGTTCCTTGCTATTGCTGTAGAGTTCGTAGATGAAAATAGTGAAAACCAGGGGAGAAAAAACGAGCGCTGATATAGAGATGAAGTTCTCCGGGTCGTTAATTTTCAATAATTTTAGTACGGTAACCAATAGGAACGGCATCAGGCCAAGTGCGACACCAAATACCTTCCTGATTTTGTCCCTTCGTGTATGTAAATCAAGGGTAAGCCCGAAGAACTCCCAAAGGCAACCGCCGGCAATAATGAGGAATAAAGCAGCGAAGGTATAGGGGCCGGTAAAATGACCGGCCGCCATGATGATTACAAAAATAACGGCCGTTACGAGCCTTCTCCAGAGTCCTTGCATGTACGATAAGCTATGAGAATTGGATTTCTCTTGCCGACAAGATAAGCAAGTAGCGGGATTATCTAGTTTTGTAGGAGCTTGGAGATGGCGAAAATGACCATAAGAGGAGCGCTGATCAGGCGCGGCCGCAGGTGCAAAGGGAGGTTGAAATGCATTTTTTTAAACGGTAGGCAACGGTTGTCGTACTGGCTACGTGATGTCTGTAGTAGAAGCGGTCACTTCTATGTGATTTGGCCAAACGCAATAATATAGCCGTTTCTCACAGCTCCCTGCCTAATTCTGAATGTCGGGCTTAATTGGCTCCGCCTCGTTTGAGGTCCCTGATAAACCTCTTAAACTGGCGTTAAGTCCTGAGCCCTAATTCTTCCAGCCGTTGCAGAACTATGTAATTTGGAACTCATAACCAATCCCTTATTATTCTCGATGTCGGAGCAGACCGTCTCATTGGAAGATATGGCGGTTGCCTGTTCAATCGGACAGGCAGCAGCACAGCGTGGGTTGTACGAGCGGCTCTACCCTTACGTGATGAGCATTGCTCTTCATTACGCAGGGCAACGGGAAGAGGCAGAGGAAATTACGCAAGACTCCTTTGTGAAGCTGTTTCGGCAGTTGGGGAAATCGGTGCCTACGGGTTCTGTCCGCGCTTACATGAGTCGGGTCGTTATTAATACTTCCATTGACCTGATGCGAAAGCGGAAACGACAACCGGTAACCGAAGAGATGTCTGACCGATCTTTGAATAGGTCTGGGCACGCCCGTAATACGGGAAGCGACCGACTGGAGGAAGCAGAGATTTATCGCCTGTTACAAATGCTGCCTCCTGCCTACCGCTTGGTTTTTAACCTTCATGTATTGGAAGGATATACTCATCCTGAAATTGGCAAAAAACTTGGTATTAGCGAAGGAACGTCTAAATCTAATTTGTCCAAGGCTCGGAAAAAACTGAAACAGTTGGCCCGGGACTTTTATCAACTAAATGAAGCTTACGACCTTGAATAAGCTCGAAAAACAATTACGTGCAAGCCGTGGCCGGGAAATTTCTGGCCTGACGCCTCCTCCCGGAGGCCTGGAGGCGATTAACGCAAAAATTGCCGCAGATCCCGTTGGGGAACAGGCACCGGTTGACCAATCGGCAACGCCTTCCTGGGTTAAATGGAGTGGTGGCGGAATCGGCGCCGTCCTCCTGATAGCAGCTGCGGTATTTATGCCTCCGGGGGTAAACGTTGCAGAGGAGCAGGAAATGCTGGAAGCATCGCGAGAGATGTTGGCAATAAGAAAGGTGACTGCTGTTGAGGAAAGAGGTATGACCTCTGAAATAAAGGAGGAGGCGATGAAGGACGTTGAGATCGTTCAGGAAAGTGAGTTGATTGATTCCGACATCGGGGAGAAATCAGGTCAAATTATTAAAGAGATTGATCAGACAAAGTTTATTGAACAAGGGGGGAATAAGGATATCAGAAAAACTGAGGCAGCACAAGAAAAGACAAATCTTTCAGGAGAGCAGTTGTCGGGGGAAGCTGCTGCTGACAGTAGTGAAACGCTTAGAAATCCGGTTGCTCCTGAGCCAATACCGCAGGTACTTGGTAGTAAGGAACCTGATGGTAGGAAATCGGTCGAATTTGATACTTCTAAAATTCGGATGGCTGCTTCGTTGGAGAAGCCCCACAATTTTGTCGATAAAAGACAAGAGTACTTGCCACTTAAGCTTTCTTCACCTTTGAACGGACTGTCGGTACGGTCGGGTGAATGGCCAGCGGCGCCTCTTCAAGTAATGCGACAAAAGCAAGGTTTTTTTAAACGGCGGCGAATAAAAACCAGACCGGAGTGGCAATTGTATGCTTCCGTTAGTGGGTTCGTAGGAGAAGATTATGATGGTACTTTTGCCTTTAATGTTGATCCGGCGGGGAGTTCTGGCATTATCTTCGTCCGACCAAGCGGAGGGCTCATCCACGTAGAACCCGATGCGGTACGCGTACGCTCCAACCGATTAGAACAGATTTATCTGCGGGCGGGAATTAATCGGCAAACAAGCTCTGGTTTCTTGTTTCGGTCTTCGATTGGATTATTTCAGAGCAAATCATTCCAAATCGGGGTAGAAGGGGAGTTGATGATCGACGAAGTGGAGGTGAAAACGAACAAGAATGAAACCATTATTCCGGTTGAATTTGGCGTGCAGTATACCTTCTTAAGACGCCGTAGAATTAAGCCTTATGCCGGGGTGAGTTTGGTCGGGTATCTGAATTATCTGGGGGTAGATGAGGCTTACTTTACGGAAGGAGCTACGGCGGAGGAAGGGTTAGTGAGCCGGTTCTCCAGCCAGGAGTTTATTTCATTGGCTCCCGATCTGGGGCTTACGCTGGGTTTACAATATCAGCTGACCAGTCGAATATCTGCCGGGGCATTTTTATGGGGAAATATGGGAGGGAATTTCTATGCTCAGGCACCGTTTGGAGTAGAAGTTCGTTACTCCCTGAAATAAGCCCTACCTTTTGGCTGCAAAAACAACGCAGTATTCCATGGCCAAAGGTAAATCGGATGACGATCTTAAGTTGTACTATTCCATCGGGGAAGTTGCCGAACGACTTGGCGTAAATGCTTCGCAGCTGCGCTTTTGGGAAAATGAGTTCGCTCACATCAAACCTAATAAAAACAGCCGGGGAGAACGCCGGTTTACGAAGGATAACATTCGTCAGCTGGAACAAATTGAGTATTTACTCAAGGAGCGTGGTTTTACCATTGATGGGGCAAGGAAAGAAATTGCGGCAGGAAAGAAGAAGGGGCTGAATAAGGAAGAGATCATTGATCGGCTTCGGGAGGTGAGGTTACGGCTGACTAATTTACTGGAGGAGTAATAAGGATCGCTAATAGCTAATGTACCCGCTGCATTCCTCCCTTTTTTCTGGCGTGCGATGACTCCCTCGGTACCAACAATCTCCATACACCGAGCAGTAACAAAACTGTACGGATAGTTCGTTGGCTATCCGGTTAAAGAGGCCGGTATGCTTCGGGCTTTTCGCGGTTAGGTAAATAGTAAATATGTTCATGGCTTCATTAGGCTGGAATACGGAACTGTCGATCTGCATGTTTTGTGTACCCTGGACGATTATCAGGGAGTCATATTTCTCGGCAACCCCATCACCTATCGAATAGCTTTCAAAATCCTTGCCGTCGAATAGGTACCGAACATCGCCTAAGACAGCTGGCCCTATGCCTTTGTTGACTAATTCAAAAGATAGGACTGCGGTGGTGTCATTCTCATAATTGACATAAGCAGAAGATTTCATAAAAGGCCAGGCATCAGCACTCTTTTGCTCAGCGATTAAGTCTTGCTGTTCGCGTAATACCCTGGCTTCCTAAATGGAGACCAGGGTTCCGATCAAACTAATCGCAACGGCAACGAGTGCCACCAGCAGCGAACGATCAACCTTGCGGTTCAGTTTTTTGTCATGAATGGTTTCTTCCGGCTCATTTGTGAGGTTCTCTTCCATAGACGGAAAATACGGTATTACCTTCGTGTTTTATGGCTTACCTGATTTATTACCTGTGTCTTCTGCCCTTGAGCTGGCTCCCCATTTCGTTTTTATACGGACTTGGGCGATTGTTTTATCTTCTGGGTTACCGGGTGTTCAAATACCGCAGGGCCGTAGTTTTTGCTAACATCAGCGGTTCGTTTCCTGATTGGAGCGAAGCAGAAGTAGAAACACAGGTTCGCCATTTTTACCGTTATTTTTTCGATTCGATGGCAGAGTCCATCAAGCTGTTCTCGATGAGTAAGGAAGAGTTGTTGCGGCGATGTCGGGTGGAGAATCCAGAAATTGTGGACCACCTCGCAAAGCAAGGCCGTAGCTTCATTAGTTGTGGTGCTCATTACGCTAATTGGGAAATGGCTGCTTTGGCGTTTCCTCCACAGTTTCCAGGATTGACGGTTATGGGGATTTACAGCCCACTGAAGAACGTGGTAATGGACAAACTCACTTCTGCCAACCGGACTCGAACGGGGACTCATTTGGTCTCCCGCCGCGAAGTAGATAAATACTACGAAGAAGACCCCGTCCGACCGGCCATTGACTTTTTTGTTGCTGATCAGTCTCCAAGCAATCATTCCTGGAAAAAAGTCCATTGGACACGCTTCTTGAACCGGACTACCAGCTTCCTGATGGGCCCAGAACGCTATGCCGTCCGTTACGACCGGCCGGTGTATTACGTTACCCTACGAATGGAGAAACGAGGGTACTATGTAGCAAAACTTCATCCGGTGACGGATACGCCAAGGGAAACCGAACCTGGGTTCATTACTGAAACATTTGCGAGGATGCTGGAAAAGGAGATCCTACGGGATCCCACACCGTGGTTGTGGACGCACCGGCGCTGGAAACGCGGGGTTGCCCCGGAGGCTGAGGCTGCTATGGCGGGTCAGGATTGGGTTACTGGGGAGTATGAGCGGTAGGTCTTCTTTGGGGGGTGTTCCGGGCTCCCGGATTACGTTCCCGACTTCGTCGGTTGCTTCATCCGGGGTTAAAACGATTTGATCCCTTCGGGATCGGGGGTTAACTGGCGGATTACGTACCTGACTTCGTCGGTTACTTCCTTCGGGGGTAAGGCGGTTTGATCCCTTCGGGATTTGGGGGAAACTCCCGGATTACGTTCCCGACTTCGTCGGTTGCTTCATCCGGGGTTAAAATGATTTGATCCCTTCGGGATCGGGGGTTAACTGGCGGGGGAGGTGGGAGGTGTTCCTACGGTAGGGAGATAGCGAAGTACGCCCTTGTCCATCGGTGTCCAGATGGCCGTTTTTACGCCAATGCGACGTAGGCCGGTATTTACCCATGTATTACACGTCTTGAAACAGGAGTAGTTACCGTTGGCCTCATAAAAACGGTCGAGCGGGGTATAGCCTTCGCCAACGAGTTCTGTGATTTTGCCTGCGGTATCGGTTTGAAAGGAGGCCAGAATGTAATTGAATAGTTCTTCCAACTGTGCGTCGGTGAGGTCCAATTGAGACCAAGTGCGGTTGACTACCCGATGCTCCGTTACGTGCATGGCCGTGGGGCTGGGAAGGAACATGGCCTTTATAGCAACTTTGGCGCTAAGATCTGCCCAGGTTGGTGTGTCCAGGTAGAAGCCTTTATCTCCCCAGCCGATGCCGAGTAATTGAGTGTCGGGGCCGGGGCGAAGTTGCGATAGGAACTTCTCGGGAATCAGTTGGGTAGGAATAACGAGGTCGAGGTGTACTCCGTTGGAAAAAACATACAGTCGGTTGCTGCGGTCAACCTTGGGCTGATCGGTGTTGACGGGGATCCAAGAGAGTAAAAAGGAAAAGGCGACGTACAGGGCGATAAAGGAAAGGAGGAAAAGAATGGCACGCCAGAGGTAGAGCAGGAAAGACTTCATGGAGGTAAGATACGGAGAGAGAATGACAGAATAACGGAATGAGAAAATGGGAGGTGGCTGAATGTTGGAGCATGATTAATTGTAGAGCGGTAGTCCTGCCGCCAGCCTTTCTTTCTCTGCTTGTTCACCCTTGGCCTGCACCTGCGGCCGCGCCCGAAAAAACAGTGAACGCTACCGCCGTTTTATCGTTATGCCTGCATGAGCAAACAAAAAATATTCGATTTTCTACGGGGGCTCCGTGAGAACAACAGCAAAGAATGGATGGACGACAACCGGCACTGTTACCATGAGGCCAAGGATATTTGGCTAGAGGAAGTAGCGGCGTACCTAAAGCGTCTGACTAAGCACGATCCTGCGCTGGAAAAGCTGCCGCCAAAGAAAACGATCATGCGGATCAACAACAATAACATGTTTCACCCAGATAAGCCGACCTACAAAGACAGTTTTGGTTTTGATCCTTATAAAGGCCGTAACCGGCCAGCGTTTTACGTGCACCTCAGCCCAAGTGGTAGCTTCCTGTACGGAGGGCTGTGGCGACCTGATTCCGATGCGCTGAAGAAAATGCGTGAGGCCATTGATTATGATGGGGATGAGCTGAAACGAATCATCGGCAAGCAATCCTTTCAGGAGTTTTTTGGGGGGCTGGAACCCGATGCGGAAGCCCTGAAAACCAGCCCGCAGGGTTATTCTGCCGACCATGAACACATCGAACTGCTGCGGCACAAAAATTTCACCATTGTGCGGCCGCTGACCCAGGAGGAAATTGTTGCGCCTGATTTTGTGGAAACGGTGGAGCGGGGGTTTGTGGAGATGTTACCTTTTTTGGGGTATTTGCGTCGGGCGGTGGAGTTTGAGGAGTGAGGGGCTAGTACAACTTTTTAAAAAGTTGTAGCCCTTGATTTTCAGGCTACTACGATTCTTCTCTAAAGGCTAGTACAACTTTTTAAAAAGATGTCAGGACCTATCCAACCTCCCCCCAAGAAGTCAAAACCCTCCCCCCATTCCCGCGTGGATTGAGCACTCCAGCCAGCAAATAATGTCCCGTTAGTGCCGCATCTCGATCCAGTGCATAGCCAGTTTTGCCTTCTCCCAGCTCAATAGGCTTCAGTAGGCTGACCCGATCAAGTTGTTCCAAATGTCTTGCTAGTGCACTATGACTCAAGTTAATCAGGGCACTTAGTTCCTCGAAAGTAAGGTACTCCTTGGTTTGAAGCGTTCGTACGATACGAACCCGCGCCGCGTGGCCCAAAGCCTTCGCATATGCCGCCCGTATTTGCTCAGGTGTATGAAATGTATAGCCTTTGGACCTAGCCATAAAAAGGTGATTTTTATTTTCGAAAAGTACCAACCCAGCCTTGCGTCAGAGACACTACCTTTACGGAGGTTGATGTGTATTTAATATGGTAAATATAAATAATTTTCAACAAAAAGTTTATTTATTCTCAATTGTTTTCAAGCATGCCCGCCACCACTACGCTCTGGACCCCCTCGTCCGCCTTCCAAAACGACTCCAACCTTGCCGCCTACAAGCACTGGCTGGAAGAACACCATGGCCTTTCTTTTCCCGATTACCAGGCGCTTTGGGAATGGTCAACCGATCAGCCCGATATGTTTTGGGAAACCATCGTGGTGTACTTTCAGGTTCAGTTTCATGATCAACCAACGGAAACCCTGGTGGGGGAAATGCCAAATACAAAATGGTTTGTCGGAGGCACGCTGAACTACGCAGAGCACATTTTTCGCAGTAAAACAGATGAACGCCCCGCTCTCCACTTTTACAACGAGGTGGGAAACCTGGACCTGAGTTGGGATGACCTGGAACAACAAGTGATCGCGATGCAGGCTTGGCTTATCTCGCGTGGGGTAGGGCAGGGCGACCGAGTGGCGGCCTACCTGCCCAACATCCCCGAAGCGATCGTTTGCTTCCTTGCGGCCAACGGATTGGGCGCAGTGTGGTCCTGTTGCTCGCCAGACTTTGGTGTCGAAACGGTTATTGAGCGCTTCACGCAAATTGAACCCAAGGTGCTGATCGTTTGTGACGGCTATCGGTACAACGGAAAGCCACACGACCGGCTGGCGGTAGCCAGCCAGTTGCGCGCGGCATTGCCCTCGGTGCAAAGTGTGGCCCTCGTTCCCTACTTGAATGCTGAGGCTACAATGCCCGATACGGCCCTTTATCCCGAACTTTGCACCCGCGATAGCGCCGGAAAAAGTATCATTTTTACCCCCGTTCCCTTCGATCATCCAATTTGGGTGCTCTATTCTTCTGGCACCACGGGCCGCCCCAAAGCCATCACCCACAGCCACGGAGGTGTCTTGCTGGAACACCTTAAATACATGGCCTTCCACAACGACGCGAAGGCGGGAGAAAACTTCTTCTGGTTCACCACCACCGGCTGGATGATGTGGAATTTCCTCCAGGCCAGTATGTTGGTGGGGGCCATACCGGTGCTCTTTGACGGAAGCCCGGGCTACCCTTCGCTTGATCGCCTATGGAAAATTGCCGGAGCGCTGCCACTACATCATTTCGGCACCAGCGCGCCTTACCTCACGGCCTGCATGAAGCGGGGTCTGGAACCAAAAAATATCGCTAAATTGAGTGCCCTCCGTTCCATCGGCAGCACCGGAGCCCCCTTGCCGCCGGAAGCTTTTGATTGGGTATACGAATCGATCAAAGAAGATCTGTGGCTGTGCTCGATGAGTGGCGGAACCGACGTTTGCACGGCTTTTGTTGGGGGTATCCCGACCCGGCCGGTACGGCGTGGAATGATCCAGGGGCGTGCGCTTGGTTGTGCGCTCCATGCTTTTGATGAGGCGGGGACGCAGGTGCAGGGTGAGTTGGGGGAGATGGTTATCACCCAGCCGATGCCCTCCATGCCTATTTACTTCTGGAACGACCCCGACAACAAACGATACCGCGCCAGTTACTTTGCCGATTACCCCGGCCAGTGGCGTCATGGCGACTGGATCAAAATTGAAGCCGATGGCCAACTCATCATCCAGGGCCGGTCAGACGCGACCCTGAACCGCAAAGGCGTCCGCATCGGTACCGCCGAAATTTATCGTGTCCTCAATCAAATCCCCGGCCTGGCCGATAGCCTCGTCCTCAACCTAGAACGCCCCGATGGCTCCGACCATATGCCGCTCTACGTCGTCGCCCCCGACGGACTGACGGACGAACTTATCTCCGCCATCAACCACGAGTTAAAAACGCAGTGCTCCCCCCGTCATGTCCCCGATGAAATCAACCTGGCACCGGATATTCCCTATACCCTAAGTGGTAAAAAGATGGAAGTCCCCGTCAAAAAAATCCTGCTCGGAATGGACGTCACCAAAAGCCTGAACCGCGATGCGGTTCGAAACCCGGCCGCGTTGGACTGGTTTCTCAGCTTAGCGGGTGCATGACGTAAAAGCTGGCCATATGTTGCCAAATCACTGGTCCATTGCCATCCCCTCCCGCTCTCTCCCTTAGTGCCTTAATGGTTGCTACTTTCCCCAGCCAAGAAATCAAACCTCCACCACCGCCAACTCCTCCTTTTCCCGCTCCCACGTAAGAATCAACCCCTCTAACTCGTCAGCCGAAAGGTAGTACTTCTTCAGTCGCTGCTTATAGTGCGTTGGTAGGGTAGCGTGCTTGAGCAAGTATTGCTTAGTGGCCCTGATTTCAGCTCCGAAACCATGATTAACCGCCACCGTATCGGCCACTCGTTCCGCCTTACGCATGTATTTCGACCAAAGCGCATACCCCAGGCCAAAACTGATCATTCCCAGTAGCGGCCGGTTCAGGTAGTCAATCACGTGACCAAGCTCATGGGCAAACCAGCCTATCGCTACGTCTTTGGGCAGCTCCTGCACCCTTACGTGCTGGGTGACCTCCAAGTGGTCGCTGAAGTCGACCCGATACTGTCGGGTTTTTCGGCTGAAGAATGCCCGGTTGATGATCGGTTGAGCTCGCATAGTACTGCGCTTCATGGACAGTTTACGCAGGAATATCTTCCGGTTTTTTAATTCGGGATAGGCGGCCAGTGTTTCGGTAAACCATTGGCGTAGTTCGGGGCTTTGGACGTTTTGAAAAACAATATTATCGGGGCTATTCATATAGGTAGTAACCGGAAATGACTATGGGATGTTGGCTTTTTTTCACCAACAGCGAACACCAGGAAAATGGAGGAGGTATTATCTAATGCAAGCGGTTATTTGATAACTACTTGTTTATCAATTAACTAATAAAACCATTCAGCATGTTACGCTACGCACTCATTTTCTTTATTGTCGCCATCATTGCAGGAGTTCTTGGTTTCGGTGGAATCGCCGGAGGCCTTGCTTCCATTGCCCAGATCTTATTCTACATCTTTATCGTACTGCTTGTCATTAGTCTGGTTTCCAGCTTGCTGAAAAAGGCCTAAGGCATAGCGCTAAATAACGCTACGTACTTCAAAAGTAAAAAGTCGTGCTGGGCATCTCGTCCGGCACGACTTGCTTATAACTAAAAATATCAGCCATGTTTTCCCGATCCTCATTTGCCTTGTTCTTATCAGCAACTACCGTTTTTCAATTAGCCGCACAGTCGGATGCTGCTCCGGTTAAAAGTCCACAGCGTGGTACAACCTATGCTGACGGGGCAGAAGTGTGGTACCAGCAACCCTTTATTTGGATTGGTTTACTGATCGTAATCCTAATTGTCGCACTGCTCGTCCTGCGCAAAAAGAATACCGCAACGAAAAGCCGATTGCATAAATACTAAGCATTTTGGGCGCGGCCGCAGGTGCAAATCAAGACAAGTTAAAAGCAAGCAATGGTCAGCTGATCATAAAGCAAAAGCCCCGTTCAACGATGTTGAGCGGGGCTTTTTACTGGAGCCGTCCATCGGACTCGAACCGACGACCTATTCATTACGAATGAATTGCTCTACCAACTGAGCTAGGACGGCTTATTTGCGGTGCGCAAAGATAAGTCAGGGAGTAGGAATAGTCAAGCGGCCAAACAGGAATGGGTGGAAATAAAGTTGCGGGCGCTGGCCTTAATATGAGATATTCGATAAGGGCGAGTGGGCTATGCCCCGAGTGTGCTAGTGGGTGAATTCACAATTACTTGACCGTTATTCCTTGCCTTTTAGCACCGTGACTTCGTTGCTGAAATCCTCATTTAGCTATGGCTAAAATCCGGTTTCAGCGCCTTGCCACGGCACGAAAATCCTGCGGACTAAAC
>JBGCFZ010000168.1:0-11074 GCA_045110355.1 Lewinella sp.
TTGATGGCGCTGCTGGCAAATGCGGTGACGGAAACTGGAATTGTTTTCAGGCCGGTTTGCTGTCGTAGTAGTGCATATTTGACGAAGCCATCAAACGTCTTTTCGAAAGAGTTTCGGCCGAAACCTGCCGTGAGACGATCCGTGAGGCCATAGTCAAGGCCAAAACGGACATTCGCGTTATCAAGGCCAAAAAGTTCGTAAGCCCCTGAGTTCAAACGCCCAAATCGATGGGCGATCAAAAATTCGAGACTACCTTTCCGACGGGTCATAACCGTGTGCCCATTGATCAGGCGACTTCCTTTAAAGGACGACGGCGTCAGGGAGGGCTCCTCCGGTGTGGCATCTTCCAGTAGGGAGAGCAGATCGTCTTCTTGCGCGGACGCAGGTGCAGAGATCAGCACTGCGAGGAGCAGGCTAAGTAGCAGCGGATACTTCATGAACTTATTATTTTTTAGCGTTGACAAACGTCAGTGTTGAAGAGACTTCGATTTCTTCAGCAATGTTTTTGATCACAACTGCTGGTATTTTGATGTCGTAATCCACAGGTTTTGCGATGAACTTCGTCGTGGCGGTAATCTTTTCTCCGGCCACCGTGATGGTAGCTTCCGTTTCTACCGGCGTGCTGATGCCACGAATGGTGAGTGCTCCCTTGATTACGACGGGGTAAGTCCCATCCTGTGTAATGTCGATGAGTGTGGCCAGCTTACCTTTGAAGATGGCGGAGGGGAATTTCTCCGACTCCATGTAGTTCTCGTTGAAATGCTCTTGCATCAATGCATTCTCAAAGGTGAAGTGCTTGATCAGCATTTTGACGACGACGTCTCCTTTGCTAAAATCGATCGCTGCCGTGGTCTTTTCGTTGATGGCCTCGATGTCTTCGATGGGGGAATGAGAAAAGAAAGTAGTGGTACCGTCTTTCGTGATCAGTGGGCTTTGAGCGGCAGCAATGCCGGAAATCAAAAGACAGAGGAATAAGAATTGAAACTTCATGGTAAATTATTGAAAGGGATTATTTGGAAATGATGGCTGAGTTGTCAAGGACTACATCAAAGAGATAGCCGGTGCAGAGACCTTTGACGGTGATGGATTGGCCAATGGAAGCTGCTTTTGTTTGTGCAGGATTGGTGTTGGAAAGGTTGCAGACTACCTGACCGAGCATACTGTCGGCACCCAGGTTGAGACTGTACTGGCCAGCCTCATTTTTGCTCATTTCACTGAGCATGCCGCTCACCTCGATGACCTTACCGACGTACTTGCTGTTTGCCGCAGCTTCGTCAGCTTCGAAAGCAGCATAGAGCGTTCCTGCGTTAATGGTTATTTCGGTGGGGGCCGCCAGAATGTCGATAGGACCTTTGGGTGTAAGGAATTTGAAGGCTAAAAGACCTCCAATAATCAGGAGTAGCGGCAAGCCTATTTTTAATGCTCGAATCATGACGAATTAATTTAGTGGTGGAAGAAATGAGGGAGCCGTGTTTACTCTGGAGCACCATCCGCTACCCAGCACTCAATGGCGTTGATCTGTGCAGTAGTTAATGACCCACCGCTGCTGGGCGGTGGCATGGAGGCATTGCCAGTGCGGGCGCGAATGCGCCCGGCGCGCGTCAGGATGTTTTCGCGGACGCGAAAATCCGGGGAGACATTCCCAGCATGGCATCCGCTAATAGCACAAGACGCCGTAACGATGCTTTGTACTTCCGCGAAGGCTACGGTGGATAGAATTTTTACCTCAAGGGTCACCTGACAACCGATTTCGTCAGTTGCACTCACTTCGTAATCTCCAGGAGCCAACCCGGAAAAGGTGGCCCCAGACTGTGCTGCTCCGCCATTAAGGGCAAAACTGACGGCTCCGCTGGCGTCAGAGGTAGCCACGGTGATCTCACCGCTGTTTGCTCCACAGTCTGATGGCATGGCAGTAGCGGTCGCGTTTAAGCCTTCTGCGTTTTCGAGCGTAACTTCCAACGTACTTACACAGGCACCCTGCTGAGCAGTTACGGTGTAGCTGCCGGCAGAAAGGCTGGTAAAGGAAGCTTCCGGCTGGAAGTCCGTGCCGTTCAAGCTATAGCTCAGCGGTTCATTTTCTACCGCGCCACTGACTTCAAGCGAAATACTTCCGGAGGCAAGGCCACAGGCGGAAGGTGTTTGGTCCGTCAGCGTAATAACCAGGTTGGTATCGCAGGATTCTACCACCGTAAGTTTATCGTAGGTACAGGCAACCGAAAAGGAGAGTAGAGAGCAATAACAAAAGCAGATAAGCAGCTTTCTCATGGGGGATTTTTTAAGGTAAGTTCTAACGCAGCATCCAGCAACAAACACTTGTTCTGTTCGCTAAAGCAAAGGTGAGGGGGGAACCAGTCTGGATCAAGAAAGCAGTGGCTACAGTTGGTGTACATACGCCAAAAGTAGGGGCGTCTTATGGTAGACAAGGAAGGTAGCGTAGGTGTACATCGAGGATGATGGTTGAGTTCAATGATTTGTTAGTCAGTGTTTTAAGTGCTGTCTATGGGTGTACAAGACTGATTTTGACCAACATTTCACAAAATGGAGGTAAGCGGTGTCTACAAAGATGCTTTTCTCCATAACCCTATTCTTGTACCTGCGTTAGCGCCCTGAAGCTGAATAAAAAATGGACGCATGACTGGGCTCGGCCCAACTCATTAGCTACAATAAACACCCATCTGAACTTTTCAAATTTGGTATGGCAAGTAAATGCAGGTTTGCGAAAAATACTTGCGTAGCAAAACTGTCTCATCCCATCCTCATAAGGATTTTCCGTACCTGCGACTACACCATGAAGGGGGTAACTACCGTTCTTTTTGTAGCAGAAAATCAAAAAGATTATCCTGCGTCTCCAGGTTAAGCTTCTTGCGTAAACGGTACCTGGCGGTCTTTACACTATCTGGCGAAATACCGAGGACGGAACTCACCTCTTTCGTAGAAAGATTTAGGCGAATGAGTGCGATTAGGCGAAATTCATTATTGGTTAAGCCGGGGAAGTCTTCTCCCATCCGGCTGATGAGATCAGGGTGAACACTTTCGAAATGGCGGCGAAAGTCTGCCCAGTCTTCATCAATTCGTAACAGCCCATCCAGTTTACGGACGATGCTTCTTAGTTCTGCCCGATGTTCTTTCCCGAGATTTTTCCCGAGGGTATCAATGTGCTGTTTCAAATTAGTGATGCCTTCGTTTTTGCTAACGAAGTTCAGGGTGTAAGAAGTTAATTCCTGTTCTTTCACCTTAAGGGCTGTTTCCAGATCATTCCCCCTTTGGTTGGCCTTTTTGAGGTCATCTCCTTTTCGGGCAATCACGCGGTTCTTCAAGGAAAGCATGGTGTAAGCGATGGCAATTGCGGAAAACAGACCAAGTACCAATAACCACTTCGTCAGGCGATTCACTTTATTCTTCTGTACCAATAGGTCCAGGTTCTTCTGGGCCAAAACCAGCTTTTCTTCCTGAGCTTCGTAAGACCTCCTGGCCTCCATATTAGCGATCAGGTTTGATTTTTCCCGATTAAACAATGAGTCACGTACATTAAAGTAGGCATCCGCAAAGGAAAGGGCCTTCTGGTAATTGCCCCGGCGGGCTTCCAGCTTCTGGAACCCCTGATAGACGTCCCTGCGGATCCGTTGCAAGCCATAGGTCTCCGCCAAACCACGGGCGCGCTGGAGGTAGTTTTCAGACAATTGGAGATCCCCTTTTTCCAGGTAAGCATTACCGATGCCGAAATAATTTCCCGCCAAACCAACCTTGTCGTTTCGCTGTTTACCCGCTTCTGCGGACAGGAGAAAATAGGAAATGGCATCGTCCCATTCCGCCTGCGCACTGGCTAATTGACCTAATTTCTGATTCGCTTCCGCAACGCCGTACAAAAAGCCCGTCCGACGGTGAATGTTGAGTGCCTGGTTGAGGTAGGTGAATGCTTGTGAATACTTTTCCTGCACCGTCAATAAATCAGCAATCTTCGTGTAGGTCGTGGCAATTCGAGAGTCTGCTCCCTGCTGCCGAAACGCCCTCAAGGCATCTTCATAGTTGCGGCTGGCCAGGTCATAATTGCCCTGGTCAACGTAAGCCATCCCGAGGTTGAGGCTACTGTTGGCGATCCCCAGTGAGTCGTTGAGGGTACGGTACATTTTACGTGCGGCAATCAGAAATCGAAAAGACAAGTCTTGGTTTCCTTGCGCCCAGTGGGCTACTCCAATGACTCGGTTAGCATAGGCAATGCCTGCTTCGTAAGGGAGAATTTTTGCTATTTCAAGCGCCTCGCTTCCATATACTATGGATGCTCCGGGGTCCGTAATCCAATGCTCGTAGCCTAGTTGGTTCAGCCGGTCAACCCTTACTTCGTTGAGCGCCGGCTCTGCCGCCAGCAAATCCTTCAGGCTGTCTTTTTTTTGCTGCTTATTAACTTGTCCTACTAAAGTGGATACACCAAAAAAGAGAAAGACCAGGCAGAGGTAATAAGAATAGTGTGATTGTTTTGACATAATGCAGTACCAAAAATAGGCGGAAAGAGGTGAAACGACGTAACGATAGACGGCGATCCTTGAATAATCGAGCGTATAACGGTCGTAGTTGACCGAATAGTCGCCCCAATGACAAGCCCTTAACGAGCTCTTAACGGGTTTAGGGGCGGTAAGCGACAGGCCAAGATCCGGCCAGGATGCTTACCCAGTGCCTCTCAGGTAGACTTGAAGACCAAATAAAATGTGCCAGACTTTGTTCAAAGTCGATCACCTACTGTTCGATTATGAACACATATTTATTTGTGTTTATTTGTAATGATTTGACAGTAAGTTGTTTAATTTTCTGGCACGTTTCTGGCACTATAGCTATTGTCCGATCATGGCCACTTAACCTCCTTTGCACCGGCGTTCGCGCCAAAAAAAAGAAGAAGGAGAAAAGGAAAAGAAATGACAATGTTGAACGAAAAGCTACTAATTACCCTTCCTTTCTGCCTTTCTTCCTCTGCCCATTACTTCCCGCTTGGGGCCGCAAAACCCCTTAAGACGTTGGTTTTTACTAAAAGTCACAATTCCGTTCATCGAGTAATACAAGCATTCGTCGAGCGAATCCAAGGAGCGAACGAACAAATTTCGGCAGACCGGTTTGCCGCCCGATATTTGAATCATCAAAGCACGGGAAGCGTAACAACTTCATTATCAACGTGCAACCAATCACAAAAAACAAAGTCTCTTAATACAGACCCATACAACAACCCAATCATGAAACGCTTCTTCTTCACCCTCATCTACAGCCTCTTTCTTTGCTGCGCTGTTTTCGCCAATGGCACTGGCGGCGTGGAAAAAGCAGGCGAAAGCCTTTTTGATCAGTGGAATACTGATTCTACTACCGAAATTGAACTTCACGTAAATTTTGACAGCCTGGAAGTCTACCGTAAGAAAACGGAATCCTTACCCGCATTGGTTATTCAGGATGGTAATGAACTGGAACTGGAAGTCACCATCCGAGGTAAGTTCCGCCGTCGTACCTGCGCAATGCCTCCCATGAAGTTGCAGTTTAAGAAGGCCGGTCTTCGTGCCCTTGGCCTTAATACCCACAACGATTTCAAGTTGGTTACCCACTGTACCAACGACGAAGCCGGCCAGGACGCACTTCTTCGTGAGCAACTCGCTTACGAGATGTACAATACGGTTAACCCCGCCGCCAGCTTCCGCACCCAGTTGTTGACCATTACTTATGTTAATACTGCCGACGGCAGCACCACCACCAGCTACGCCATCCTCATTGAAGATAGCGATGAGCTTCAGGGCCGTCTGAATATGGACAACTGCAGCGACTGCTACAACACCCCCGTAGATCAGATCAATAACATTGAAACCCTGGCGCTTTTCCAGTACATGATTGGTAACAGCGATTACGGTACCAAGATGGTCCGCAACATGAAGTTGCTCAAAGACACCGACGGCACCTTCACTGCCGTTCCTTATGACTTCGACTACAGTGGCCTGGTAAATGCTGATTACGCCAATGGCATGGCTCACCTACAGGAAACTAAAGTTACCGACCGTACCCTGCTTTGGGACTATGACACTACGCCTGACTTCAACGATGCTGCTGACCACATGACCAGCCTGAAAGACACTCTTTTGGAGCAAGTGGCCAACTTCGACAACTTGTCGGACAGCAGTAAGCGTGAAATCACTAAGTACATCAAAGGTTTCTACAAAGATCTGAAGCACCTGGATTTCAACGTAGCAAAATAAAACGGATACCTACCCTACACTTAGATTGACCCCTGAATCCATTCCCGTGCCGGCGCTCTTTGAGTGCCGGCATTTTTTATATGCTTTCGGGTAGGATATCTCCCTATCTTCGCCATATGCCCGCCCTGCCTACGCTGATTCCGATCCTGATTATGGCCGCCACTATTGGGGCTGGCCTCGGTATTGGCGCCCTCTTTTTCCTCAAGCAATCGGGGGAACAACGGGCCAATCGTCTTTATGGCACTTTGCTGCTGCTGGGAGGATTGACCCAATTGCACTTTGCCCTCGATTTTGGCGGGTACCTCATTACCCACCCAACGCTGCGATACTTACCTATTTACTTTAGCCTGTGGTTGCCCGTCTTGCTGTTCAGCCACGTTAAGATCAGCCTCTTTCCCGCTTACCGGTTCCGGTGGACGGACCTCAAACACCTTTCTTTACCCATCGGGCAGACGATCTACTTCCTGGTCATCTGGTTGGTTCCATCCCTGCGGAATGAAGAAGGGCGCTATTTCTACAATCCGTTTTACGGTGGCCTCGAGCAAGCGCTGTTCCTGGCCGGATGGCCACTTTACGTATTCTTCAGTGCTTTGTACCTACGGCGAAAACGCGCCATGCTCGGCGCGCGCAGCTTACCCCGGCTACTCTGGTACCTCCGGAAACTGCTGAAAGGCGTACTGCTGTTCATCCTTGCGTACGCTATCCTGTCCGGGGCTGATTTCCTGGCCTACAAATACCATCTGGCGGATCTGAGAAGTCAGCCATGGTATGCGGGGGCACAGGCGCTCAGTTTTACCGTGTTACTGCTGTGGTTGTGCGTTTATGGGGTACAGGTGTTGGTCTGGGGGAGGCGGCTTAAGTTAGGGGCTAGGGAGCTAGAAACTTAGGAGCTAGGGAACTAGGAGCTAGGAACTAGAAACTAGGCTACTCGGTGCGCTAAGTTTCCTCGCTTCAGGTGAGCGAGCGTAACGCTGCGAGCGACAGCCTGGTTCCTAGTTACTTAGCTCCTAGCTCCTAGTTTCTAACTCCTAGCTCCTAACAAAACTCCCGTACCCGACCGCTCGGGAAATACAGCAAAACCAGTCTTCGGATCGAAGGTGACGCCTTCGGCGGGGTCGTTGGCCAGTAGCATGGCTCCGTCGAGATCCGCATAATCGAGTTCAGGGAGGAGCTGGGCGATGGCACTGATGCCAACGCTGCTTTCGGTCATGCATCCGGCCATGACTTGTAGGTTGAGCTGGCGGGCTTCGGCGATCATGCGACGGGCGGGCAGCAGGCCGCCGCATTTGACTACCTTGATGTTGATACCGTGGAAATATTCTGCGCATCGGGCGACGTCGGCCTCAGTTTGGCAGCTTTCGTCGGCAAGGATGGGAAGGGCGGAGTGGGCGAAGACTTCGCGTTGTCCGGTGAGGTCGTCGGTTTTTAGCGGTTGTTCGATGAAGACGACGCCGAGGTTAGCTAATTGCTGAGAGAGCTCAATGGTTTGACGGGCAGTCCAGCCAGTGTTGGCATCGACGTAGAAGGGCGATTCGGTGTGTTCGCGCAGGGCGCGGATGATGGCCAGGTCATCGTCTCCACGACCGAGTTTGATCTTGTAAACGGGCCAGGGGAAGGCTTTTAGTTTGGCCACCATTTCTTCCACGGATCCCAGGCCGATCGTATAGCAGGTTGGTATTTGCCGGTTATGATCTTGTTGCCAGAGCAGGCCAAGACGGGTGCCTTGCTGGCGCGCCCAGAGGTCGTGCGTAGCCACATCAAGCGCACAGCGCAGAAACGGATTCAGGTTGGGGGCCTGGGTGTCAATCAATGCATGGAGTGCCTCCGGAGTGAGGCTTTTTTTTGGCGCGAACGCAGGTGCAAGGGAAGTTAACTGAGCCGTACACGCAGCGCTGTCGAGGCCATAGTACCGTGTCATCGGTGCTTCACCGTAGCCGCTTAGCCCGGAGGCCTCATCGTGTAGTTCAACGATCAGGGTTGGTTGCTCTGTTCTACTTTCGTGGGCGATTCGGAAAGTGTTGGCCAGAGGGAGGACGTGGGGGTGAACGGTTAGGTGCATTTTTGATCTATTGGTGCTATTAGGCTACGGTGCTAAGGTAATGTGGTAAAGGGTATGTTTCGTCTTTTGCTTTTTAACCTTCCCCTTGCACCTGCGGCCCCGCCTAAAAGAGGATGGGGTTATTGGGATTAACTACTGCTACGATCAGCGACATAATCATCCGACACCGCCATGACCTTCCCCGTTTCAAAACCACCTACTTTTGCTCCCACGAGCGCAGCGAGCTGCTTCGTACTATTTGACTCCCTGACTATTTGACTCTCTGACTATGCTCTCCCGTCCCCGCCGCAACCGCCAGTCCGCCGCCATCCGCGCCCAGGTCCGCGAAACCGAATTAACCCCCGACCATCTCGTACAGCCCATTTTTTTAATGCCGGACCCAAATGCACGTTTGCCCATTACCAGCTTGCCGGGGACCTTCCGTCTTGGTATTGAAGAAGTGGTTAAAGAAGTAGCAGAATGCCGCGAATTAGGCATCTACAGCTTCATCATGTTTCCCGCAGTTCCGGAGGAACATAAGGATAAAACCGGTGCCTACGCCACCAGCGAGGAGAACTTTTACCTCCACGCGGCCACCCGGCTGAAAACCGAGTTCCCCGATATTTGCCTCATATCGGACGTAGCGTTGGATCCCTACAGCACCGATGGTCACGACGGCCTGGTCGTTGATGGCAAGATTGATAATGACCGGACTTTACCCCTCGTCGATGCCATGGCAGTAGCCCAGGCACGTGCCGGCTTCGACGTCATTGGCCCCAGCGAAATGATGGACGGACGCATCGAATCCATCCGCCGTGCCCTTGACGCGGAAGGCTTTACCGACACTTCCATCATGAGCTACTGCGCTAAATACGCTAGCGCCTTCTACGGCCCTTTCCGCGACGCTCTGGACAGCGCACCCCGCGAACTCGAAAACGTACCGACCGACAAGAAAACCTACCAAATGGATCCGGCCAACCGCCGGGAAGCCCTCCGCGAAGCCGCCCTTGATGCCGCCGAAGGGGCCGATTACCTCATGGTCAAACCTGCCATCAATTACCTCGATGTTATCCGGGAACTGAACGATGCACACCATTTACCCATTGCTGCCTACCACGTCTCCGGTGAGTGCGCGATGCTGCTCGCCGCTACGGAGCGCGGCTGGCTTGATTATCGGTCGGCTGCCTCAGAAGCCCTGCTGTCTATCCGCCGGGCTGGCGCCAGTGTGATCATTACTTATTTTGCTAAGGACTTTGCGAAGTGGTACGGGGAGTAGACTTACCCACCGGTAACAGGTCAGTCGGATAACCCGTCCCAACCCAGGGCGTTTATTATTGCAGGCTGTACCTCCCCGTCAAATGCTACCACCCGGTAGCGAGAGAGATACGTCTCACCCGGTGCAATGAAAAAGCCTTCTTCCGTAACCGGCGAGACGGAAAAATAGGGCATGTCAGGGTGTGTCCTTACGGCTTGCGGCCACCGGAAATTATCGGGATGAGGAATGATGGCCAGGCCAGCTTGGCCACTGGGTAAGTCTCCGTAGATGATGGTCCACTCGGGGTGGGTATGGTTGGCTTCATCTCCGGAAAGACCAGCGGAGGTAAGAAATTTTGCGGGACTACGGAAGTGAGTGGAGTCGGAGTCGTTCCAGTATTTACTACCCCGAATACCGAGACCGCCATAGAGGTGTTTGTTCAGCAAAAGGGTGTCTTTGGTCACGTTGGTTTGTTCGCTGCGGATATCCCAGACGAAGGGAGCTGAACGGTTATGGACGCGGACCGTCAGGGTCTCAAACAGGACGGGCCAGCTGTTCTTCCGATTCCGCTTGTCGTGCGCCATACTATGATGCGCGAGGTGGGCCTTAAAGCCCAGGTAGCCGTCCCGCTCCTCAATGTCGGTTATCCCTTCGTGCTGTACGAATGCCAGTCCCTTGTGGGTATTCCAAAAGTCGACGAAACTGTCCAGGAAAGTCGCATTCGTCCAGGCAGTAAAAAAGCCATGTTGGTGGGTATGCCCGACGGGAAAGTCATCCGTAACCACCTGGCCGGAAGGACTGTAAATGGGGTGAAAGAACCCCGTACGTTCGTAATGTGCCGGGAGGTCTGCTGGTAAACCTGAGGTGATGCGGTAGTCAAGCACCGGTTGGTCGCCATGAAGGATGCGGAGATAGTCATCGGTTTGCTCAAGGTGGAGGTCCCCTTTCTCCCCTGCTTCCTTTTTCCCTTTTCTTTCCTGGGCGGGGCCGCAGGATGCAAGGAAGAGGATTAAAAAGCAGGAGAGGAGGAGCGACGTGTGTTTCATTCCAATAAAAGTAATACTGTTAAAGTCAAATTCTAGAAGCCTACTTACGAATTCTAGTTTGCCCCTTCGGGGCTGCGCCGCTGAACCGATCTTTGTTCTAACAAAATCGAATACTTATGAAATGCTTTCCAATTCTTTTCTTGCTTCTCTGTTTAGGCTTTCTTTTTGGTCAAGAAGTTAATCCCGGTTTTAATGTTGTTGTTGTTGCTCCTAGTGGATGAGTTCATAATTATCTGGCCGTTTAGTCCGCAGGATTTTCGTGCCGTGGCAAGGCGCTGAAACCGGATTTTAGCCATAGCTAAATGAGGATTTCAGCAACGAAGTTACGGTGCTAAAAGGCAAGGAATAACGGTCAAGTAATTGTGAATTCATCCACTAGTGCTTTGTCAGGTCGATTCTGTCGCATTAAATGCTGGTGAATTTTGCCTGCGGGCAAGGCGCTTGAACCGGAGTTTAGCCGTAGCTAAATGAGGATTCAAGCAACGCAGCCAGCGGGTAAAAGACGCCGCAGTTA
>JBGCFZ010000169.1:0-19578 GCA_045110355.1 Lewinella sp.
CTGACCAACCTCAATGAGGGAGACGTGCTCTTCATTGATGAGATTCACCGATTGAACAACGTAGTGGAAGAATACCTCTACTCGGCCATGGAAGACTACCGCATCGACATCATGATCGACAGCGGGCCAAACGCCCGCTCCGTTCAGATCAGCCTGGAACCTTTCACCCTGGTGGGGGCCACAACAAGGATGGGCCTGCTGACCGCCCCAATGCGTGCCCGCTTCGGCATCAATTGCCTACTTGATTACTACGATGTTCCTACCCTGGTCAAGATCATTAAGCGCAGTTGCCAGATCATGAATGTACCGGTAACGGATGACGGGGCCAACGAGATTGCGCGGCGCAGCCGCGGCACCCCCCGAATCGCCAACGCCCTCCTCCGCCGTATCCGGGACTTCGCCCAAATCAAAGGCGACGGCATCATCGATAAAAAGATCGCCGACTACGGCCTCTCCGCCCTCAACGTCGACGAAGGCGGGCTGGACGAAATGGACAATAAGATCCTGGACGCCATCATCAATAAATTCAAGGGTGGCCCCGTTGGGCTAACCACCATCGCTACCGCAGTTGGCGAAGACTCAGGTACCATTGAAGAAGTCCACGAGCCCTTCCTCATCATGGAAGGCTATCTGCAGCGAACGCCGCGTGGCCGACAGGCTACGGAGAAGGCTTACCATCACATCGGCGCTACGCCGCCGGGGACTGTGGGGACTTTGTTTGAGTTTTAGGGAGAGGAACTTTATCTTTAAGCTAACGGATAATTAGTAGTTGACACCTCACCCCAACGGCACGCCTATTATGCGGTTCCTGTTCGTCAGGCCAGCGTTTTGCCTTCGGCTTCCTTCAGCCTACACCTCACGATGTACACCTTGCCGCTCGGCTAGTCCTTCCCCTTAACGGGCGGACACGGGACTTGCACCCGTTAGACGTGCGCCATGCCTGGCGCACAACAAAGAAAGCGGCGCCAGATAACTGGCACCGCCTTCAAGGACTAATTAATTTAAGCAAAAGCTATATTACTCAAAACTAGGCTCAAGCGGTAACGGTTCCGCTTCAAATTGTATGCTTCGGCAAGCAACGTCCGCATCACCACTGAAAGTAGCGTTAGTATTCCAGTTAATTTTTGCTTTTCCTACGATCCGGCGGATATTGAACTTAGTAGAAGTACAGGAAGTAATATCAAATGAGCTATCACTATCGGAGAATATGCCGTTGCCGGAGCTGTCGTTAGCATCTACCGTTGCGAACATTAGGAAGAATGAACCAAAGCTCCGCGTCTGGGTAGTTTGGAAGGACACGCTGGGCGTAACATTTGGAATGAGCCCTCCGGTTCCACCACCGGTAATGATCCAGCTGCTGATGGGGTCTCCGGGAGAAAGAATGGTTTCTACGCGGTACCGAAGAGAATAAGTAATCATCTTATCCTGGTTATTTCCCTTGGTATTCTGCTTTTCCATCACCATACGGCCAAAAGCATCGGAAAGCTCGTTGCCGTCAGTAGGAAGAATTTCGTTGCTGGTTTCCTGAGACAGGAGGCTCAACATTTGAGCTCCGGTGAGCTCGTAACTGTAGCTACCATCGTCGTTGATGATAACGGCCTCTTCAAAAGAGACGGGGGTGAAGTCAGTTGTTTCTGTTGTTGGGCTCAGGGATTCCTTTTCACAGGAACTCAGAAGAGCAAGACAGACAATCAGGAAACAGGAGGACAGTTTTAAAAATGCATTCATTGCAATTGGTTTTATTTGGCTGCCTAACTGTTGTTTATGAATTTTGGTTTTTAGCAACTGTTCATTTTCAAGTATAAAAAGCGGCATATCTCATTTCGGTCAAAATTTGTTCCAACCTGTAAATCAATGATATTCCGGAAGATCTATACAGATAAAAAGACACCACATTTCACCCGTTACAAACTCCGGGTAAAAGCAAATCCACCGCATAAGTTAGTTATACTTTCAACCAGTAAAAGTATAACTATCAGACAGTTATCTAACGTGACCTACCAAAAAACAAAACCATACAGAATAAAAATTTAAATCTGCACCTGATAGCAACTCAATAGTTTTAGAAAATTAATTTTTGCTTAACTAAAAAATTGAAAAAAACGCGAAAAAAAAGATAAAATTATTTTTCGTGAACAAAAAAATATTTGTTAAAACTTAGTTTTTCCGTATTTCGTCAATATTTACAAGCTCCCAATAGCAAAATAAACCCATCGAAAATGGGGCTGAACGGGGCCTTATGAACCGCTGAAGGCACTTCAGCCACCAAGTCAAGGGTATCCCAGGTCATTACTGTTTAGTTAATTCAACGCTTTACTACCCGCACCACTTCCCCGGTAGCAACAAAACGTACCGTATACACCCCGCTCTTTAAAGCTAATTTTTGCACCTGCGCGCCGTCGCCCAAATGAGCCAACTGTCGGATTAATCGCCCCTGGGCATCAATTACGTCTATTGCGGTAGGAACTGAACTGTGCAGCGTAAGCTGATCATAATAAGGATTGGGATAAGCGGAAACAATTTTACCGTCCATTATCAGAGACTTCACCGCACTGAAGCTGAAACCTCCATCATGATCCCACTGCCTCAGGCGGTAAAAGTTATCTCCTCGCATTGGGTTTACATCCGAAAAGGTGTAGTTATTTGTTATTGAGGACGGGTCCGAACTCCCAACTTCGCCAATTACACTCCAGGAAGCACCATCGGCACTCCGCTCCACGTCAAAGCCGCGATTGTTTTCTTCATTAGCCGTAGACCAGGAAAGCTCAGCTACTTTCCCGTTTCGGACCGCAGTAAAGGAAAGCCAAACCACCGGAAGCGACTGACAAGCAGCAGCCACATCCGGATTCGAGTTACAATTTCCTCCCACTGCGTTATTACTAAACAAGGCATTGACCAATGGATCAGCCAGAGCATCGCAGAAACTCTGAATCGCACATTCCGTTAGGGAGGCATTGTTTTCGGCGGTCACCTCATCACCAATTTGCAGGTTTTCCAGGCCAGTTAGGTCCGCTAAAGCATCGTTGTTGGTGATTTCCAGGTTCTGCAGGTACGTAACGGTAGCGGACCGGGCATTGGCACCACCTACCCCGCTTAAGTCCACCAGCGAAGGGTTATTCCGCAGCACAAGGCCAAAGAGGTCGCTGTCAACACCGCTCAGTTGGTTGAGGTTTGAAACGGACGTATTATCGATCCGGATGAGGCCATTCGCCGCGGATCCGGTACCCGTACCAATCGTCATCAGGTTCTGAAAGCCCTGCAAAGAGCTCAGACTGGGCAAGTCGATAATTTCCAAGGAACCGCCAATCGAAGTCAGGTTAGCTATTGGCGCGAGCGACTGCAAGACCGGCAAATTTCTGTAAATGAGGTTACCACCAATTTGCTCCACGTCAAAAGTGCCGGCCACCGGCGTTCCACCATAATTCGGACAGTCTTCCACCAGGACGTCTCCGCCGACGGTGACAATGTTCGCTACCGCGCCGAAACCGTTCGTACTAAGGTTACGCAGGGTAACACCTCCGCCGATGCTGGTAAGTTGAGATAGGCCATTATTACTTGGTATGCCGCTTCCGTCTACCACAAGGTTTCCGGGTAGGTCCACACAATTCGGAAAGCTGGCCACAAAATCATTGATATCAGCCGTGCTGTTGATCACCAGGTCCCCCGTTGGGCAAAGCTGGGTACAGCCACCGGTACCGGTCTGGCAAAAAGCCGTAAACCCGGCAGCGCTTCCTCCATCTGGCAACCCGCTATTTACACTAAAATCCACTGTGTTTACATTGCAAATCGTACCAGAATAGCTGTTCGGATAACAACCGGAGAAGTTATTTCTGCGTAGCCGGAGTTCGATCAGATTGCTGAGTTGGCTGAGGGAACCGGGTAATGGTCCGCTCAGGTCATTAATTGACAGTGTTAGATTACGTAGTTCAGTCATCTGCCCAATTTCTTCGGGCAGCCCGCCGGTCAGGCCACAAAAGCCCAAGCTCAATTGGGTCAGGCTCGTCAGATTGGCTATTTCAAGGGGGATAGTCCCACCAATATTATCGTTGTTGTCAAGTATCAGGTTCCGTAAGTTGGTAGCCGTACCGACCGCTGCCGGAATCCCTCCGGTGAGGTCATTGTCCCTAAAGGAAAGTAGTCTAAGGTTTGGCAGCGAGAATATACTCGTAGGGATAGGCCCCGTAAGATTAGCATTGATACTGATGATCATGAATTCAATTTCGGACAGATCCCCAAGTTCATCTGGAAGTGTCCCCACCAGGTTATTGCCTTGCATATTGATGTTCGTCACCCGATCATTCACGCAGGTGATGCCGAACCAGGTACCGTCGCAGGGGGTACAGTTGGTGCCCGCGGCACCGGCGGCCCAGCCGGTATTGTCCGTCCAGTTGGCGCCGTCGGTTGATTGATAGAGGGCCACGAGTGCTGGTAGATCGGGGTGACTGCTCGTTTCGGGCGCGTTCATTTCGTGGGCGCGGACGCAGGATGCAATGGAAAGCAGTAGAAGCAGAGTAAGAACAACGGGGCGCATAGTTTTTTGGGTTGGTTATTGATACAAAGTTCAGCCAACGCCTTAGCCTCCGCCTCTATGCAAGCAGGGAGCTTAGAAAAATACTGGAAAACTGTTACTAAAAAAACGCCCCCCACAAAAGCAGGAGGCGTTGAATATCGATTACAAAGTAATCTAGTGCAAAGTCTTTGGGAGTAAATAGTGGGTATTAAGTAATCTGTAGTGCTTTACTAGCCATTACAAACTACCTACTACTAAGTATTAAAGGCTGTAGCTGATGCCCAGGCTAATATCACGCCCCCGCGTATATTGGCTGAAGATGTACTCCTGCCCCTTAAATTCAGAGAAAGTCTTAAAATCAGGGTTCAACAGGTTGCGCGCGCGGAAACTCAGCTTGAAGTTGTTGATGGTCTTGGAAACAGAGATGTCCAGCTGACTACGGCCCTGCTCGAAGATATCGGGAGAGCCAACGGCACCAATGGACTGCAGGCGATCGCTGAAATAGTTGTAGGCGATGATGGCATCCCAACCGGTTTCCGGGGTGCGGAAGGCAAGGTTGGCGTTCGCTACGATGTCCGACTGTCCGTTGAAAACCCGCTCTGCGCTGAATTCAGGGTCTACTTCCTGGCCAAGCTCTACCTCACGGGCATCGATTTTCTGGCTAGACTGGATGTAGGCCAGGTTGCTACTGAAGGTGAAATTCTGCAGCTTCTCACTTAAGAACCCAAGTGACTTACGGAATTCGAGTTCGATACCGTAGAGATCAGCACTTTCAGAGTTCGTCCAGGTGAACTGTTGCTCACCGGAAAGGCGGAAGGTGGTTACGATGGGGTTGGTGAACTGCTTGTAGAAGGCACTGAAGGCAATTACTTCACCGGCGTTGGGGAAGATCTCGTAGCGGAGATCGTAGTTGTCGATGTTGGTCAGCTGAAGATCAGGGTTTCCGAAAACGGTTGGCTCACCGAGGAAGCCGAAGCTACCGAAGGGTGCAACCTCACGCATATTTGGGCGGGCGATCGTTTGAGAGAACCCAAGACGAAGATTGGACTTTTCAGTAGCCTTGAAGATCAGGTTGAGTGCGGGCATGAGATTCGTCTCGTCAATATCGGCCGTATTATCATTAATCCGGTCCTGATCGACTTCCCGTGAATTTTCAGCAGCCATCGTAATCTCGTTAGGAACAACGGCACTTTCGACCAAAATGGTAGTCTGCTCAGCACGAAGACCAGCTACCGCCTTCAGGCGAGGAGTCACTTCGTAGGTGAACATACCGTAGGCAGCAGCTACATCGAAGGTACCGGTGTAGCTGTTGGCCAGGTTGGAGTTGTCAAAAGCAAAGACACCAATTTCGTTCCGTCCGGATTCGCCACCAATAATACCAAGGTTATCCGGGCCAAGCCAGGTACCGAAGTCGCCACCAGCCTGGCTGAAAGAAATACCAGATCGATTATCGTAAGCAAAAATATTCTCGTTGAAATTACGCTCCTTCGTCTGATATTGGCCACCAAATTTGATGTTATTCGCACGGCTTTTCTGCTGCAGGAACGGAATCGTAATATCTAATTTACCTTGGTAAGAGTTATCAGATAACTCACGGAAGAAACGACTAGGACGAGAAAACTGAGAAGGGTCAATAATGAAGTTCTCCCCTTGCTGAATGTACTCCGCGAAACGCAGGTCTGGTTCATTCTGCTTACTGTCTACGTAGTTCGCCGTCCATTCAATTTTTACGCCACCGAGGCCAGTGAGCACATGCTCTCCCTGCGCAACGTAGTTGATCAGTTCGCGCTCCAGGAAGGTAGAAGCCTGAGACCGGTAGAAGTTATCAGCATCACCACTGGCTCCCTTATTCTCATTGGAACCTTGAAGGATACGACCTTCGGTGAATCCCTGGTGGCTGTAAAGGCTGTACAGGGTAATTTCGTTGGAAGGACTAGGCTTGAAACTTACGCCAAGCATACCGCCAACTTTACCCGACTGGGTGCTCCGGTCATCACGAACATCGTAAATTTCCTGCAGCGGACCACCATCTCCGGGGTTCACGAAGTTTCCACGACGACCGTTGTTGTACTGGTCAAATTCTTGGCTAACACTAGCGGTAGCAAATACGCCTACTGGCATAGAGCCGACCTGGAACTGATTTCCAATATTTGCACTCAAGTTGTAGTCCAAGCCGGAATTTTTATTGTTGAGGTCAAAACCATTGCCCAAATCATTAGCTACCTGGTCAACACCAGCAGCTAAGTCATCATCCCGGCGGGCACGCCGGGCAGCATTACTTTCCAAAACACCAAGTTCACTTCCAGCGTACTCGTTCAAACTAGCCGGGCGATCCAACGTCCCATCATTATATCCCAAGCCAATTCCGTCACCAGCATCGTAGGTTACGAAGTTGTCCTGCAGGTTAGCCTGGCCGTTGTAGCCGCCGGTGGCGGAAACACCCCAGGTAAAACGCTCTGGCAGCGCCTTGATCTTGATGTCGACGCTACCACCGGTGAAGTCACCGGGCAGGTCGGGCGTGAAAGTCTTAGAAGCGGAGATGTTATCCAGAATGCTGGTCGGAATCAGGTCCAGCTGCGCACTGTTCCGGTAAGGATCGATGCTTGGTAGGCGGAGACCGTTGATGGTGGTAGCTGAGTAGCGGTCACCCAAACCACGCACGTAGACGTACTTACCGTCTACAACGGTAGTTCCCGTCACCTTGGTCAGGGCTGCAGCAGCCGTACCTGCACCGAGGCTCTTGATTTCCTGCGAGGAGATCATGTCCTTGGCATTAATATCGTTTTGGCGGAGTTTCATCACCGCTACTTCGCCGGAGTTAATGGCCTTAGCCGTAACCGTCACGTCGAGCTCCAGTTCCACACCGGTATCTCCCGAGAAATTCACGTCCAGAATGGTCGTTTCATTCGCCGTTACGACCACACCTTCGATGAGCTGATCGCCGTAACCAACGTAAGAAGCCACCAGCGTATAGGTACCGGGGTCTGCTTTGAATTGGTACTTCCCTTCAATAAAGTCCGTCTGCGCACCAATCGTGGTGCCCTGAATAACGATATTGGCACCGAGCATCGGAAAGCCATCTTCGTCATAAATTGTTCCTGAAATTGCTCCTGTTTGAGCAAATGCTGTTGTTGCCAATACCAGCAACGCAGCAAGGATAAAAATGCGATTGAGCATAAATAGGAAATTGAAATTGTTTTTGCACTAGATGCCACAAAGGTCGTCCTATACAATAGGCTGTATCAGCGATTTAGATTACTTTAAGGTTAAATTTTACGTCGCAGAAAAGGTAGATTTTTCAAGGTTTTCAGGGCGCGAACGCAGGTGCAAGGGAAGAAACAACCGAGCACTGTAAAGCTAATGTTAACATCTTGCTTCTGCAATTGGTGTAAAGTTTACACTAAGCGCAGAAACAATGGCTTTCGCAGGTCTATCTCTATTTTCCTGAGACCCTTTAAATGGTGAAATAAAAAAAGCCACCAGAGAAATCCGGTGGCGTTTTTTTTTCAAAAGTCTTACTGCTGAGAGCAGGGACTCAACCGAAGCCTCTTCCCATGCTCCTTCATGCTTTCAATGCACCTGCGGCCGCGCTTTATTAGAAGCTAGGAACTAGGAGCTAGAAGCTAGGAGCTAGGAGCTAGGAGCTAGTTCCCTAGTTCCTAGCTTCTAGCTCCTAGTTCCTAGTTCCTAGTTCCTAATTACTAACCACCAGTTTCTGCAGCAAACGACCTCCTTCCACATCAAGTACTATGAAGTAAGTGCCGTTGGGTAGGTTCGCTACGCTAACTGTTTCGAATTGCTCCCCGGCAGTGTAGTTGCGCGTCCGGCGTGCCAGTGGGCGACCAAGCATATCAACTACAGTCAACGTTACCTCCGCCGCACGTGGTAGGGTAAAGGCGACCTGCGTTGTGTTGTAAGCAGGGTTAGGGACCGGTGCATCGAGCAAGAAACCGTTGTTGGCTACTTCACCTACACCAGTGGTTCCGTTTTGTACGATATCGGTAGTCTCAAGAGCAGACCAGCCCGTGAGCCAGTTCTTGCCACCTTGGTTTCCATCACCACGTGCAGGTTCGAAGGCACCGTAGTACACCACAGATTCGAATCCGTCTATTGCAGCGGGCGCATCCTGTCCGGCAGGGCCGAACTGATTTGGGCGCGGATCAAGCGCACCACCGTCGGAATCCCGGTCCATATCGATCAGGGCTGGGTTGATGATCTGGTTGTTGGCCATGGCCATTGCAGCAGCGAAGGCAGCAGAAGAAGCTTCTACTTTCACTTCTCCCTGGTCTATGGCCAGGAACAGATCGGCAGCCTCCGTACCGGCACCGAAGCCGAAGAAGATATTGTCTTTCATTTCCAGATCGCCCGCCTCGAACCGAGCGAATGCATCTACGTCAGTATCATCCCGATCTTCGACGGCAATGGCCGCACCGTTGAAGTCCGTAAAGATGGAATTGCGGTAAAAGCCACCGGCGTTGTCGCGGAAGAGGATGGATAAGGGGATGGCACGGTTGGCGTCACCACCGGTAGCCGTCTGGCCGTTGCCGATGCCAACGTAGGTAGCATTGTAAATCGTAGGCTGGCTGAAGGGTGCCTGGCCGTCGGGGTTAGCGCCGTCGTGCTCGCCGGAACGGCCGGTACCTGAGTTTGGTCCCTGGAGGGCGTACCAGAACTGGCCACCGCCGCGCCAGCCGAAGTCGTAGTCAAAACCATCGTCACCGCAGAAGGAAACTGCTGCGTGATCGACCCGCACGGTACCACCGAAGAATTCGATACCATCGTCTTCGTTGGCAAATACTTCGACGTAGTCGATGGTGGTACCGGAGCCCACACCACCGAGGGTAAGACCGTTAATTTCGTTGTCGGTAGACAGCTGAGCGCCACCGTGACGGATGGATACATATTTAAGGATGCCGGAGTTATCCGCATCATCGGGGGTGTCACCGCCGCCAAAACGAGCGCGGGTTTCGTCAGCGTCGATGCCTTCGATACCATCTTCGCCGCCGGGGCGGGCAATGGTGGCATTACCAAGAATGAGCAGGCCACCCCATTCACCACGGTCCTGCGCGGTAAAGTCGCCACCGTCCTCCAGGTCGTCGTCGAAGGCGGTAAAGATAACGGGCGCATCGGCGGTGCCGATGGCATTGATGGTCGCGTCACGGGTGATGATCAACGCGGAGGTGTTATCTCCGGTAGTGATATCGGCAGCACCGCGAATCACGGTTCCAGCAGCAATGTTGAGGGTAGCATCTGCTTCGAGGTACACGAGGCCGTCAATGACGTAGCAGCCTCCGTTCCAGTTGTAAGTTTCACCACCAACAAGGTCGGCATCAGTGATCGTGGTACAGGTTTCTGTATCAATTGGGGTAACCAGGTCACCAAGGTAGCCATACTCGCTTAGCGCCGTCCAGCCCTGAAGCCAGTTCTCACTGTTGTCAAAGGCACCACGGTAGGATACACCATCGAAGTAGTCATCATCCGAAGGGGTAGCGCCGGCGAGGATGCCTGAAGTAGCGTTGAGGCGTGGGTCAAGTCCGCCGTCGTCGGTACGGCTGATACCGGCGATGCCGGTAGCACCAATCGTGTTGTTGGCCGCCATGGCCGTTGAGAAAGTAGCAGAACTTGCGTCTACCTTCACCTCCCCCTGGTCAATCGCCAGGAAGAGATCCGCTGCAGCAGTACCGGCGCCGAAGTCTTCAAAAACGTTGCCGTTGAAGGCCAGGTCGCCATCCTCGAAACGGGCGTAAGCATCCACATCGGTATCGTCCCGATCTTCGACTGCAATGGCGGAGCCATTGAAGCCCGTGAATACGGAGTTGTTGTAATACCCACCAGCGTTGTCGCGCAGGAGAATAGATAAGGGAATAGCACGGTTAGCATCACCACCGGTGGCTGTAGCACCGTTGCCGATCCCTACGTAGGTAGCGTTGTAAATAGTTGGTTGGCTAAAGGGTGCCTGTCCGTCCGGGTTTGCACCATCGTGCTCACCGGAACGACCGGTGCCGGTGTTAGGAGCCTGAATGGCAAACCAAAACTGGCCCTTACCGCGCCAGCCGAAGTCGTAGTCGAAGCCATCATCCCCGCAAAAAGCAACGGAAGCGTGCTTGATGGATACGGTACCACCGAAGAATTCGATGCCGTCGTCTTCGTTGGCAAAAACTTCGATATAGTCCAGTTCAGTTCCGGCGCCTACCCCACCGAGGGTAAGACCGTTAATTTCATTATCGGTAGACAACTGGGCACCACCGTGGCGGATGGAGACGTAGCGCAGTACACCAGAGTTGTCTTCATTATCCGGTGTATCACCACCACCAAAGCGGGCACGTGCTTCATCGGCATCAATACCTTCGATGCCATCTTCGCCTCCGGGGCGGGCAATGGTGGCATTACCCAGAACGATGAGGCCACCCCACTCACCACGATCCTGGGCGATGAAATCACCGCTATCGGTCAGGTCATCGTCTTCTGCAGTAAATATAATGGGGCTATTAGAAGTACCCCGGGCAAAAATCTGAGCGCCGCGTGCGATTATCAGGGCAGAGGTATTATCTCCGGTGGTAATCATCGAGGCACCTTTGATGACGGTACCTGCTTCAATATTTAGTGTCCCGCCAGCTTCGAGATACACTAAGCCGTCAAGTAAGTAAACCTTATCACTTGTCCAGTTATAGGTTTCCCCTCCAGTTAAGTCAGCATCCGTAATTCGAACTTCCTGTGCTGAAAGTATCAGACTAGAAAGGCAAGCTAAAAGAAGGGTAAAAAAAAATTTCATTTCTTGGTTGTTTTGATGATGCAAAGTTCCCTGGCATGTGTGATGCTAGTTTTAGCAGGCTATTAATAAATCTGTAATTGGTTCGTGGCTAATGTTAATTAAAGCAAGGTTATACTCTCACGTTTTCGCCTAATTGTTAAGCCTGTATTAATACAAAATGAAGAGAACCGTCCCCCCACCAATATTTATTAGCTCCTCTGCTGTCAAACATAGCAATCATTAAAAAAGCCCCACCACACAAGTGTGGTAGGGCCATGTATTTAAAAGAGTCATTTTAACACAGAATACAAAAGTCATTTTAACGTAATACCACCATCTTCTTAGAAGCGGTAAACTCGCCAGAAGTAAGCGTGTAAGTCAGGACACCAGAAGCCTTGATGTTCGTCAACTCAACGGTGTTCATACCCGCGGCAGCGTCGATGTCCTGAACGGAGATCAAACGGCCAGCCGCATCACGCAGTGTCAGCGTTGCCGGTGCGGCAGCGGCCAGCTCGAAGCGGATCGTTGTTTCCATCGTCCGAACCGGGTTCGGCATGTTCTGGTGCAGTACATTTTGCGCGGCCGCAGGTGCAAGGTCAGTATCGAAGGCAAGGCCAAGACCGTTACCAACGCCGTTAGCACCAACACCTTCCCGTACCGTAATGGCATCGGTAAGGGTCAGTTGCTCACTCAGTGTTACACTAGTCGTGGCCCGTATTTCAAGGCTTACTGTGGCGTTCTCCCGCAAGGCGATAGCAATCATCCCTTCACCAGCACGGTTCAGGTTCATGCCACCTTCTCCGGTGTACTCCGCACCAATCAGCTCCAGGCCAGCGCCAAGTTCCAGGGTACCCTGGAAAGCGGCCAGCTCGGTACCGTCAAGTACGATGGTGTGCATCTGTCCAGCTTCAAGCTGTGCATCATCAGTTGTCAGGTTCAGCGCCGAGCGGCTGCTTAGGCCGAAGGGGTTACCCATTTCTACTGCTACGAAGTCCGCACGTACGGTCCCAGCCAGGTCGTTGGCGTTGTATACTTCAGGGAAGCTCGTTGCATAAGGATTAGCTACGTTGATCGTCGCGTTCGCTTCTACGAACACCCAGCTCTCGCCGCCGTCGAAGAGGTCTACCTGACCCAGGATCACCTGGCTCACGTTCACTACGTCGAAGATGTTCAGCTCCCGGTCACGGTTAACGTCCGCCGCTACGAAGTCGTAAGGACTGTCGAAGGTCGTTGTACCCAGGATCTGGCCGATCATCGCTACGAGGTCGGAAGACTTAACGTTGCGCAGGTTAACCGGCGCGTCAAGCGCTGGCTGAACCGTGTAGTCAGCCCCCAGTGTAAGACCGTTGAAGGAGAACTGGCCGGTGGCGTCAGTCGTCGTCGTCATATCCATCGCGCCCGTCAGCGTTACGCTAACGTTCTCAACGGCTACGTCGTCCTGATCGGTGATCAGACCGGCGATGTTGCCAGAGCCACCATCGTCACACCAGCCCATATTGTCCTGTACTTCCACCACTACTTCACAGTAGTCTGGCGTAGAACCGTTGTCGTCGAAGGCGTAAACGCGAACGTTTACTGTTCCAGCTTCGAAGTCCGCACAGTCGATGTCATCGATACCGTTGGTACTCGGTGGGTTGAAGGTCGGCGTGAAGCCAGCTGCACCAGCATCGCTGGAGCGGAACAGGCTGTACTTGGTCACTTCGTTACCGAAGCAGTCCTCAATCGGGCTGGCGATGAAGTCGCTGGCCCAGATCGCAGCAGTACCGCCACCGTTATTGTCGTCCATCAGAACAACCGTCAGGGTCTGGATACAGATCGGTGTCGGCGTACGGTCAGCAGTTACACAGAACTCGATGATTCGTACATCGAAGTTGCCACAGCCGTCAGAAGCGCGGACACGCAGCGCGTGTTCACCTACCGGTACGTTCGTAGCCGATACAGTATAGTTGCCTGCACCATCATCTGTTACTGCTATGCCAATACCCAAGGCAGCAGCGTTGTCAGCGTTGAAGCCAGCGGTCTCAATGTAGTTCGCATCAAGTTCAACATCTACTACGGGGGTAGAACATTCATCCAGCGCAGTGAATTCGATCGTTACCGTCGTACGGCAGCCTTCACCAGAACCTGCGAAACATTCGTCCAGCTCATTGAAGGTGATCTCCGGAGCAACTTCATCGTAAATCTTGATGAATTGCGTGTAGCGGAAGAAGCCACGGCTATCAGAACTGGCGTAGCCGACAAACTCCTGATCGCGTTGTGGTGCGTTCGTGTTCAGGGCACGGTCAGTGAACAGCGTCATGAACGCCTGATCATCATTCGTTCCAGCAATACTGTTCGGAATCACGTTCACGTAAAGTACATCTTCGTCGATATTACGTGGCTGACGCTGGCGGTTGTTTACACCATTGCCATCGCGAGTAACGATATAAGGATCACCGAGTGAGTTGTACTCACACCAGTTCACCACATCGTAAGTGATGCGCAGCTTGAAGCATTCATCACCTGCATCCAGGGTACGGAGGGTATCTACGTCAGTCGTGGTCGTGATCAGATCACAGGCCAGTTCCTCGGCAACAATACCATCGTACTCAGGGATATCGGCACATAGGCCAGACTCATCTGTTGGGAAGGTCAGGCGGTAGTCATGGATACCCACTACATCAATGCGCTGGGTACAAGCAGTAACGTTGGTAAAGCCAGCATCATCCGTAGAAACGAAGGTCCGCGTGAAGGAACCTACACCACAGTTATTCACATCTCCAGAGATGCTCTGGGTGATGGTCGTACCACAGTTGTCAACACCAGCGGCAGCACCGAAGACGGCATCCAACTGTCCGGTAGTTGCGTCCTCAATATCAGCTGGCATATTGGTATTGTACTCAATACAAGTAATCGTCAGATTAGCAGGCGCCACACAGGTTGGTGCAAGCTTGTCTTCTACCAGTACATCGAGCCAACAGTAGTTCACGTTACCAAGCGCATCTTCAACCCGCAGACCAACGCGAACGGTACCGATATCGGCACAAGTCAGCGTGATCTGAGAACCGTAAAGGCCGATTGGCAGGTCGCTGCTGTTCACCCGAGCGATGCTCAGGCTTACGTCAGAACAGTCATCGTAAGAACCGTTATTGATGTGGTCTGGGGTAAGAACAGCGAAGCCGCTACCAGAAGCACCAGCAATGCTGATGTTCAAGCCGTCTTCACAGATCGCTACCGGAGGCGTCTGATCTTCCACTACGAAGAAGAAGTCGTCGATGCTCGTGTTGCCACACTCATCAGTAGAGGTGTAACGCAGCAGGTGACGACCAGCCGGGATCGCACTAGACAGTTCAGGAGTTCCACCAGGAACTACGGTGAAGGCACCGATTGGCGCACCAGTGTCATCGCCACCAGGGAAGATCTCCGCAGAGATGCTCACGTTGGTACCAGAACAGTTGTCTACAGCACTTACGTCGTCAAGACGCAGGTAAGCAGCACAGATGTTACCGGCGTTGGTACCGAATACCAAGTCACCAGCATCGTTGGTCTCTACGTTAGGACCGGTGAGAACCGGTGCCGTCGTATCGCCCACTTTCACCACCTGGGTGAAGGTCCGCACATCACTTGGATCACACCAGTCGATGACCGTGTAGGTCCGAACGAACTTGTAGGTGAATGGGCAAGTGATGATCGCGTCACCATCGGAGTAAGTCACACCGATGTTACATACTGGGTCACCGACACCAAGGCGTAGGATACGATCACCAACCTGTAGGGATGGGAAATCGTTGGCCCGTGGTGCGGGGTAATCAGCTCTTGTTGGATTCGCAGTACCACACTGTTCGTAAGTCACTACTGCTTCGATGCTTTCAGCATCGAGGTCAGCTAATGTCGGACGTTCGAATGTGATCTCGTAGGAAGCAACTGCCGGAGCATTGCCTTCCCCAGCGGCGCTGACACAAGTTGAAATTTCCGTAGCAACGAAGGTTCGTGTCAGTATGATGTCGTCACAAGCAGCATCGTCGCCAAAGACTACAGCATCAGAGACACATACTTCCAGTTCCTGGGCACAGCCATCGGAGAAGATCGGTACGAGTGGGGTCAGACCACCGGCCATCAGGCGGGCGCGCAGCGCCGGAGCCATAGAGCCAGGGATGGTATTACCCGTTTCGGCGTCAACAAGGTAGCAGCGGCTGATGCTGGTAGGAAGGGTAGATACGTTATTGGCGTCGTTTTCAAAGTCAACACACAGTAGCGTAACATCTGCTGGTACGAAGTCAGCCTCTGGAGAGGTTTTGTCTTCAGCGGCAACAGTGCCCCAACAACCCTCGAATCCAACAATCGTTGCACCTGCGCGCGTCGCCACACTATAATTGAACACACCGCATTCATCAATGACAGGTCCGTTGCTTGGGTCACTGTCCATTACTGTGATATCAAAATCAAAGAGATCAAGACAGGCAACGTTACCCGTCAGCAGCATCTGCGGAATAAGCAACGCGTTACAATCGTCGTTCAAGGTCACATTCAGGCTACTGATACAGGCCAGGTTTAGCTCGGGCAATACAAACCCAGCATCAACGGTAGGTTCATTATCACCAGAGGCGAGGGTATAGAATCCAGACGTAAAGGTTACTGGATCCATATCTGAATCAAGCGCATCATCACCTACATTTGGTGTAACCGCTGTGAGGGTCTCTCCACATTCGCCAAGGGCGGTAGTTGGATCAAAGATCACTTTGTATTCACCAGGTGCAAGACCCATAAACTTATAGAAGCCTTCATCATCAGTTACTAATGTTTCCATGATAGCTTCTCCAATACCATTGGTCCCCATTAAGGTTACCGTAATACCGGGGAGCGCTTCGTCGGCATCAGACTGTACGTCGTCGCCGTCGTTATCAATCCATACAAAGTCACCAATCATGGCTGGCTCGTAGATACCGAAGTCAAAGCTTAGGTCATGTTGCATGTCCGGGAAGCCCATCACTGCACCTGCGGGATCGCCCAAGCCGTTCTCCCCTTCGATTAAGCCCATTGGGTCATCGATGGTGAATACAACACCTGTTGTTTCATCCGCATCCACTACATCATCAGCATCTTGGTCTACAAACGTGCCGATAAAGCCCGTTGGTAAAGTTGGGACACTAACGGTATACGTTCCAGGAATTAGTCCACAGAAGTCATAGATACCATCGGTAGTGCCGTCGTTTGCGGTAGTGCTGGTGTAGGTAATGTCGTCGCCATTGGGGTTAGTCCATGTCAATAGGACATCGACACCATTGACACCTATTTCAGTATCCTGAATGCCATTTCCATTGTCATCGATCCAGACTAAGTTACCCACTTTGGATAGCTTTTTCTTGTAATCCTCAATCTCACCAAGTGGTGCATCCCCCGTTTGGTTATCCGGCTCAAGGCCACCATCGGGGCTCAAGCGTGACCGTACGTAGATCGCACCTTCGGCGAAGGTCGCATCGGCTGGTACAGGGAAGCAGTAAGGTGTATTCGTCACACCACCATCAGGGATTGTATTATCCGTAAAGGCAAGTGCTTCGTCTGCTTCGAGCGTACCGCTACCATCCCAGTCAATCCAGACTTGGAGGATTGCGTCCTCACCCGTTTCGTTAACCGCGGTGATATTGATGCAAGACTCATTACCTGGAATCATTGGGAAGTCGAAAGACAAACCATCTTCATCCGAAGTGCCCGAACATGTGCCTGCGGTATTATCACCATCGGTGAAGTCATCACCGCCCTGCATCATGCCAGCCATATCTTCTGGCTGACCGTCTTCTTCACTGTCTACACAAGTACCAAGGAGTAAGTCTTCGGTAATCTCGTGATGAGGCGCTGTTGGGCCAGTAGTGGTATAGCTATCGGGTAAATCACCGTAGTCGAAGATATTACAGCCTGACAGTGGGATATTGTTATTGAACACCTCTGGGTCACCGAGCTCAAAGTCTACCATCAAGTAGAATGGATTGGCAGCCGGGCTAAAGTCATCAACAAACAAACCATCCGTTGAGCCTGAGCCAATCACTAATGGATCGGTTGGGCTGTTGGTAGGATCGAGCGTACCACTTGGGAGTAGGCTTGTACTTAGCGTATAGCCTGCAGGTGGCGTGTAAGTAATGGTGTACTTACCTGGTGTACCGTCTGTGAAGAATTGGTACTGTCCATCAGAGCCATCCATTGTTATTATGGCGACTCCTCCTACTGGAGGTTCTACAGAAATAGTACCACCTGTGATAATCTCACCTGTTTCTTCACAGTAGAGGTAGCCTAGCGGATCAACTGGGCAGGTTGCGGGTGGTACTTCAATGGTCTGGTCTACAAAGCAGCCGTTGCTCGAGTTGTAGATTCTTACGATGAAGGTTTCGCCAAGATTAGATACATCCTCTACCACATTCTGCGGGAGCGTTGTAATTTCAGTTGCATCCGCATAAGCAGCACCGTCAAAGGTCGTTGCTCCAGCAGAACTGATCGCGAAGCGGTCTGCATTATTGACTTGGGTCAATACGGCCCTACCGTTATTGTTAGGCATGATGCCTGAACAATCACCCGGAATAGGGACAAAACTCAAGCCTTCTGGTAATTCGCATACTTCATCCAGCACAATGACTACTTCATCCTGGTCGTCCTCGTTGGGGTCTTCGTTGTCAGGATCGGAATCGTCATCATCTCCGTCGTCGCCCGTAATTTCAGCAACATTGGTCAGACTCGTTCCTGTGAAGTTTTCAGCAATCACGTAGGTTACCTCCAGGCTGATCGATTGACCAGCAGGAAGGCTTACTACTGTAAAGGTGCCGTCATTATTATCGGTCACACCCACTGGTACGTTAGCAGAAACAAAACTCAAGCCTGTTTCAGGACGGTCGGTCACTTCTACGTTTGCCGCATCCAGTGTGCCTTCGTTATCAATGGTGATGGAGTAGCTTACTTCTCCACCTGCGGAGAAGGGTCCGTTGCTCACCAGGTTCTTCGATAAAGCCAGATCGTACTTATCCGTCAGACAGATCGTGATGTCGTCTTCACAGACACCCCATACGATTTCGATTTCATCGCTCCAGCCATTTTCATCCACCTGCTCGTTGGCAGGAATATCGATGGTATTGCTGGTAAAGCGTACCCGGTAGCAGCCTATCTCATCAACATCAAGGCTGTACTGCCCTTGCTCGTTCGTCATGGTCATACCGATGGCATTCTCCAAATCATCGCAAGCATAGAGCTCGACATTGACATTACTGAGTCCAGGATTAACTTCATCACAGCCGATGACTTCTACCCGATTACAACTTACAGCTAAGTTATTACGGTGGACAAACGGATCGTTAAACTCAACATCGAAGGAGAGGTAATAAGGATTTTCCGCACATTCGGAATTCGTCATATTACCGTTGATATCCTGACCAATGCCTAACCACATCTGGTTATCCATCAATGCTTCAGTATCCTGGTCAATACTTGTTCCTTCAGTACCCGTTGGGTCAAATGGTCCTGTCTGTGGCAAGCAAGTTTGGGTAAACTCGTAGCCATCAGGATGCGAGTAAGTCATCGTGTAAACACCTTCCTGCCCAGTAGTAAACCACTGGTAGAAACCTGTTGAACCGTCTTGAAGAATAACCACACCGTCAGATGGTGTTACGCTAATAGTACCGCCAGTAACTACCTCACCTTGGTCACCACATGCGTCAGCACAGTAGATATATCCAGATGGGTCAGCGATCAGCAAATCGAATACAGCTACATCATGATCATCTTCGTCACCACCGTTCATCCCGTCTTCGTCGATAACATCGTCATCAACTAGGTCGTCGGTTTCTCCGTCCTGGTTAAACTGCTCGTTATCCGGCGTACTGTCAATGTCAGTTGGCGGGGTATCATCAGGATCAGTGTTGTTGTCCGCACTGCTGATTTCCGCCCAGTTTTCTACGACCTGTACCGCCTGGGTTAACTGTACGATGACTTCAACACTTACTTCATCACCTGCATTGAGACGATCAATAGTGAAGGTCGCATCGCCGTTGTCTATCACATTCGCTGTAGCTCCGTCTATTGTGGTTACAGCACCATTGGTACTCATCACATAAGTCGTTGCTGGATCGAGGTAGTCGGTGATTTCGATGTTGAATGCATCAACGTCGCCTTGGTTAAAGATCGTTACATCGAAGACAATCTTACCATCTTGTGAGATAGTACCAAAACCACCAATCGTCTTGCGCAGTGCTAAGTCAAAGACTTCAGTTATTTCAATCGGAACGACTTCTTCGTCCTGGTCATCTTCATCTTCTTCCTCGTTATCAGGCGTGGAGTCGTCGTCGTCTCCATCGTCACC
>JBGCFZ010000170.1:0-4947 GCA_045110355.1 Lewinella sp.
CCCTGAATATTGTTCCCACCACGGAAACCGAACGGGTTATGCGCAGCCTGGGTATCCGGATGGTCCTCAGAGATTTCGGTACAGAGTTGTTTTATAATGCCGGGGCGAATTCCGACGGCCAATTGCTGCAAACCGAAGCTCCGGTCCGGCTCTCTTTCATCCTGCGGCCGGAAGACCACCTGTTCCTGAACTACACAGACCTACCCCTGACGGTTGGTGATTCTTCCATTCGATACATAAGTAACCTCAGCCCTCAGCCAGAACAGCCCGCCGGAACCTTTAACTTCGCAAACGGCCAAAAACTTAGTGCTCACCCCAGCATCTTCAGCCTTGAGGTAAACGCTCCGGGCAGTCCCATCTCGTTAAAAGATGAACTTGGGAATGAAATATTCACTTTTTCAGGGGCCGATGATTCGGGGGAAACACCTCCTCAAATCTCATTAATGGAGGAAGACGGGCGTAAAATCCAACTAAACCTCACGGGACAGCCAGCTGGCCATTACACCCTCATGGAAGAGGATGAAGTACTACAGCAATTCATTTTAGCTCCCGAAAACTGGCTGACGGGAGATCTGGGTTTGTTGTCCATCTACGTGGGGAACACTGGTCCCCATGGAATTCACATGCTGAACGACGGTGTAGTTACTCCACAAGATTTCAGCATGGTCTTTACCGCCAGGAAAACCCAATGGCGCTATTATTTGATTGACAGTGCCAATAATGGCTTCACCAATACACACCTTCTGGACGCCAAATCCCAACAGCCCATTTCTCCACCAGCGGAAGATCCCGTAGACAAACAACTACCCGACGGATCGACAGCAATCGTGTTAACCGTACCGACGGCCATATCGCTACAACAACGACCTGGCAATCGTTTCATACTCAGCATAAAGCCCCCCCATTCAGCAGCGATAACCATTCCCCTTCCTTCCGCCGATGCTAACCGTATCAGCCGTGACGAAGATGCTCAGGAGTCATCCGCTTTTTATTCCGACATGTACGTTTATCTGTAGAACACGCGAATTAATCATAAAACCCAGTTTCCACCATGGCCAAAGTATACCAGACCCCCGGCGTCTACATCGAAGAAAGAAGCGCCTTCCCTAATGCTGCAGTCCCGGTAGCCACTGCCGTCCCCGCCTTCATCGGCTACACGGAAAAGGCCGTTCGTGACAAGCAGTCCCTGACCAACAAGCCAACAAAGATCAGCTCCTACGGAGAATTCCTGATGTTCTTCGGCGGTGCGCCTAAAACAAAATTGACGGTGACTTCCGGGGCGGAAGAAGGTAGAGCCCCCTATAAGCTGTCCATCACGGAGGCTTACTTCACGCTGCACAGCCAGATGAAGATGTTCTTCTCCAATGGCGGGACCGACTGCTACATCGTCTCCGTGGGTGGTTACACCAAGGAAGACGGCTCCGCCAACACGGTGGAAATCAGTGTACTGCAAACCGGTATTGAGCCACTACTCAAGGAGCAAGAACCCACTATGCTGGTCATCCCCGAAGCCGTCAATGCACCAATGGCCGCAAATAAGGAGGACAGCGTTAAAGCCATATATGACCTTTACCAACAAATGCTAAGGCACTGTGGACAGGAAATGCGCAATCGTTTCGCCATCATGGACGTGTGGATGGATCGGGAGCAAATAGACGCCAAGGATTACGATATGCGGCAGGATATTAAATGGTTCCGGGAGGGCATTGGGTCCAATAGCCTCCAGTGGGGTGCCGCCTACTACCCGTGGCTGGAGACCACAGCCGTTGCCTCTTCCGAAGTCGGCATTCTCAATATTTTCAATCTTGGCGAAGCTGTCGAAGTGGTCGACTTCAGCCAGGCTAAGCAGTTTAACGAACAGGGCGAGATACTCAACCGGGACGACTTCAAGGCCGCCTTCCTGACCACAGAGGTAACCTCTCTGACCTCCTTGCTCGAAAAATCCCTGAATCAGGAAGTATTCGATGGCACGGTCAATATGGCGCGGGCCCAAATGATCAAAACCGAGTTGAAAAAAATTACGACGGTAACCGAGGAGGGGGCTGCCGACCTTACGCAGACGCTAATGGCCATCAGCCCGATGTTCAAGGCTTTGATGTCAGACCTTCGCAAGGAGCTCAACCTCCTACCCCCCAGTGCGGCCATGGCTGGCATCTACGCCATGGTGGACGACACCATCGGGGTGTTCCAATCCCCTGCCAACGTCAGCGTAGGGTCAGTGATAAAGCCGGCACTCAGCATCAGTAACGACCAACAGGAAGACATGAACGTTCCCATCGATGGAAAAGCGGTCAACGCCATCCGGTCTTTCCCCGGCAAAGGCGTGCTCGTATGGGGCGCTCGTACCCTCGACGGTAACAGCCAGGACTGGCGCTACATCAGCGTTCGTCGTACGGTCATCTTCATCGAGCAGTCCATCAAGTTTGCGGCGGAGCCGTACGTTTTTGAGCCCAATACGGCGGCTACCTGGTCCAACATTAAGGCCATGCTGGTTAACTTCCTCACCAATATTTGGCAGCAAGGCGCGTTGGCCGGTGCCACCGCAGAAGACGCCTTCAGCGTCAATGTAGGTCTGGGCAGTACCATGACGCCAGTCGATATTCTGGATGGCTTCATGCGCATCAGCGTTAAAGTTGCGGTTACCCGCCCGGCGGAATTCATCGTCATCACCTTCGAGCAGAAAATGCGGCAATCGTAAGGGCATTTTTTGGGCGCGGACGCAGGTGCAAAGGAAGGGATGGAGGCACCTTGCTACTAAAAAACCGCTCCTTGCACCTGCGGCCGCGCCCAGGTCACTAATACATAAAACACCATAATCATGGCAGGCGAAAAACAAGAAAACCCCTGGCCCGTACCAAAATTTCACTTTAAAGTCACCTTTGGCGATAAGGGGGAGATTGCCTTTCAGGAAGTCTCTGGTCTGGACACCGAGTACGACGTCATCGAATACCGCGCTGGCAATAGTGTGGACTTTTCCACCGTAAAAATGCCCGGCCTCCACAAAGGTTCCGACGTAACGCTGAAGAGGGGGATGTTCAAGGATGACACCGCTTTGTACGATTACTTTAACGAGGTCAAGATGAACACCATCGCCCGGCAAACCGTCACCATTCAGTTACTGGATGAGGAGCACAATCCGATGTTCACCTGGACGCTGAAAAACGCCTTTCCGATGAAGGTTTCCGGTACGGACCTCAACGCGCAGAACAGTGAAATTGCGGTTGAGGAAATCGTACTGGCACACGAGGGACTATCTTTTGAAAAAGCGTAATGAACCCGTTTAAACTTTTGCGTACAACTTTCCGAAAAAACGATGGAGGACCGCTGGCATCGTTAGTTACAATGTACGCTTGTCGCGTAGCGACTACCCTTTACGATTACCGGGGACGCCGTCTCCGGTAATCGTCTTATTGGCTATAATTGATTGCCTGCGGCAATCAGTGGACAAACTATTTCCTCGTTGCCCCGCACTATGTACGGGGCAACCGTAAAAGGTAATCGCTACGCGATATACGTCAATACTTATGTTAAAGTAGCCACAATGCAATTATCTTCCCTACCCTTTAAAAAATAATAATTCATGGCAATTTCTCCCCTAGCAGGCAATATGGACCTTATCTCGATGGAGATCCAAGTCGGAGGCACCCCAATTAAGGATACCTATTCCGTGTACTCCATTGAGGTGAACAAGAACATCAACGAAATACCTTCAGCGGTTTTCAGGATACTGTTACCGCAAGAAAATGGAGAAGACAAGTCATTCGAATCAAGCGAGGAGGAAGATTTTATTCCTGGCCAAAAGGTAGAGATCAAAGTTGGCTACAACACCGATACGGACACTATTTTCAAGGGCATCATCATCCGGCACGGCCTGAAGACCCAAGCGGGGCAAGGCGCTGAGCTGGTTGTTCATTGCCAGGACGAGGCGGTAAAAATGACCGTAGGCCGGAAGGTAGCGGCCTTCCAGGATCAGACCGACAGTGCCATTTGCGGAAGCATCGTTGACGATTATCCTCTTGGGAAGGAGATCGCTGCTACCACTTATATACACCCTCAGCTGTTGCAGTCTGGCACCACCGACTGGGACTTTGTCGTGACCCGGGCGGAAGCCAACGGGATGGTCGTTTATGCTGATGAAGAGAAGGTCTTTGTGCAAAAGCCATTGGCCAAGGGAGCGCCGGACCTGGAACTTACCTATGGTCACGACGTTTTCGACTTCAACGCAGAAATCGACGCCGGGTACCAACTGCCGTCGGTGACGGCATCGGGTTGGGATTTTACCACGGCTAAATTCGTGGACGCCACCTCCACCGAGCCAGTGATTAACAAGCAGGGTAACCTGGATGGTAAAACGCTGGCGAAGGTCATCAACGCAAAGGACGTCTCCCTACCGTTCACCGGTCCGATGGAGGCAGCGGAACTACAAGGAATTGCCGAGGGTCAGCTGCTTCGCTCTCGCCTGTCGGCCATTCGGGGAAGCGTCAGTTTTTACGGCAACGCCCTGCCCAAACTGAATACATTGATTGAACTTAAGGGTTTCGGAAAACGGTTCAACGGAGCGGCCCTGATCTCCGGCATCCGGCATACCATAAGCGCCGGAGAATGGCGGACGGAAACGGTCTTCGGTTTGTCGCCGGAGTTGTTTCATGAGAAGCACCCCCAGCCGAACGGTAGCCAGGGCCTCCTCCCTTCGGTGAGCGGTTTGCAAAACGGCGTGGTGAAGCAAATTGAAGAAGACCCCGACGGTGAACACCGTATACAGGTTTCAGTACCGGCACTGGGTGCTGACATCTGGGCACGGCAAGCCAGCCTGTACGCGACGAATGGAAAAGGCAGCTTCATCCTGCCGGAGGTTGGCGATGAAGTATTCCTTGGGTTCCTCAATGACGACCCGCGATTTGCCATCATCCTGGGTAGTGCCTATAGCTCAAAAAATCCTCCGCCCTA
>JBGCFZ010000171.1:0-32736 GCA_045110355.1 Lewinella sp.
AGGATTCAGGATTCAGGATTCAGGATTCAGGATTCAGGATTCAGGATTCAGGATTCAGGATTCAGGATTCAGGATTCAGGATTCAGGATTCAGGATTCAGGATTCAGGATTCAGGATTCAGGATTCAGGATTCAGGTAAGAAAATTGCCCCAGGTAATTCAACCAAATTTTCCGGCTTTATTTTCATCTTTTTCTAGCCCACACACACGAGCGAAGCGAGCTGTCTAGTGCGGCAGCCAACGCATATCACTAATCTCATATCAAATATCGCATATCCCACGAGCGAAGCGAGCTGAACTTTGCGGCAGCGCTATAAATCTATCATATCAATAAAGGCCGTAGGCCGTCTATAAGAAAAAGAGCGAAGCGATTTTTCGTCTATATTAGAGTCGAATCTGATACCCCAACCCAACCGATAAAATATTTCCCGGCTGCCTCATAATCTGGTTAGGCATATACTCGTAGCCCACGTCCAGCAAGAAGTTATTTCTTTGTACCCGGACGCCGCTACTGAGTAAGAAATAATTATTGGAGAAAAAGCTGCTGAAGCTGGAATCAAAAGCATTGTAGTTACTGAGTCCCGCAGTTACCTGTACCGAAAAGTTATCCTTCCTGATGGGGAAAACCCCAATGGCAATGTTCCCCTTTAGCATCGACTGAGCAACATTTGAGGATTCTTCCCAGCGAAACGTATGGTAAACGTAATCTGCTGAAAACGTAAGCCCCAACCAATCTAGTCGGTTGGTAAAGCCTGCTTCCAGCTGATAGCCGAGGCTGAAAGAGAATTGACGATCGTCGTAGTTTTTATCCCTCAGGTCCAGATTAGCAATACGGCCAAAGTGCTTGATGTTAACCCCAGTAGGCGCCTTACCTGCTGCCATTTGCATATTTTCTACTTCCTTGCACTCCCCATAACTGGAGAGGATTCGTATGATAGAGCCGTCGTTAAAATCAGCGCGCCTTGCCTGTTCAAAGGCCAGGTCACATCCCCGAACAAAGAACTTAAGCTTGTTACGGAATCGGCTGGGATTTGCGTGTAATATGTCATAGACATAAATCGTGGTCAATTCCAAGGGAAGTACGATCTCTCCCTGCCTTAGTAGGTAAAAGTAGCTTTGGCTGCCAACGGCTTTACTGTTGTATTCATTTGGTGCCAGGTTGATTCTAATCAACTCTATCTCACCGTCGATCAATACCTGACCAAAACGCCGTTGATGGACAACTTTCCCCCCATTACTATGATCAGGCACCTCTACCTCTACCGATCGAAACGTTTTGTCATTCCTACCAAAGGTAAATTCACTGACGGAAGCCGGGCTGTAGTTTGCCGCCACTTCTTTTCCTCTTGGTTTGAAGGTGATGGACTTGCCCAGGTCCAGCATAGAAGTTCGGTCAATTCGACCACGTGCGGTGGTACCGTCGGCAAAAATGATTTCGTCCGGACTCGGCTTTTTACTTTGAGCGTTGAGGGTAGGCAACAGCAGCAGGCTGCAGGCCAGTGGCAGGAGTAATTTCAACATAAAATACTAGTGACTAATCAGTGAATGCTCCGATAAGGTAAGGAAAACCTTACTTAAGTTGTTAGACCCCCGTTATGAAACCCACTCGTTAGTCGGGTATTGACACGCCAACACCTCATCGTTTTACCCGATCCAGTCCTGCTTTTGCCAGTAAGTGGAGCCCGGTTTTATATTCAGCGGGGGAGATATCGAGGCAGGTATTAAAATACTTCCTTGCCAATGCTGTCTCGTTTCGTTTCTCTTCGATAAGCCCGGCCTGCAATGCTGATTTACAAGCATAAAACGCGGGGTTTTCTCTTCCCAACTGTACCGTTCTCAGATAAAAAGAAATCGCGCCATCATATTCTCCCAGTCCGTCGAGGACCCTGCCGGTACGGTACAGATACTCCAGGTTTTCTTGTTCGGTGAGCAACGTAAGATCAATGGCTTCCAGCTGGGCGCGGGCGCGGGTGCAATAATTGCCGTCAAAAAGGAGCCGTGCGCGGAGCAAATCAGGGTGCGGCAGCCGCTGCCGGGCCGCTTCACGGGCGGCGTTTTGATCACCGCCTGCCTGGCTACCACCGCCAATACGTTCCATGGCCTTACGGTAGCCTGCTTCATCGCCTTCCAGCCAATACGACCAGGCAATTTTCTGCTGGGCCTCCTCCTTGAAATGCCGACCTGGATACCGAACGCTGAAAGATTGAAAATGTATCCTCGCAGTAGGGTCAAGGCTTCGGAGTTTTACCAGGCCGAGCATAAAGTCGAGGTAGGGAAAATCGGCAACATTGCCCCCTCTGGGTTGTGTTTCCAGTATCCGTAGTGCCAACTCATTCCGACCACTATGCATGGCCAGGTTAGCAAGAATGAAGCAGTGGAGGGCATTGGTTTCGGGCTTAAGCCCAAGTGCATTTATTTTTTGATAAGCAGCTTCTTTTTCACCCGCCAGATGTAATTCCAAAAAGGCAAACAACACTTCTGTTTCCAGTAAAAAAGGACTCTCTTTATCCGTTAGCGCCAACTCCATTTCTGCGCGTCCTTCCGCAATTGTGCCATTGAGCGAACTGAACAGTTCAACGCCCCATTTGTACTGCGGAGGGATGCTCCCCACCGCGGCGTGCAGTAGGCCAAGATCCTTGTAGTTAAGCAAGAAATCGGGGAACAACCTGGCGTTTCCACGCAAAAGCTTATTGGCTTTATTGAGTTCTCTGAAAGCCGCCAGGTGGCGCTCAAACCGAAGATGGATAAGGCTACGATGCAACCGGTTCTCCGCCAGTGCGTACAGGAAATAGGGGGAGTTTTCGTCTCCTTGTTCCAGGGCCTCAATCCGCCGGTCAAAACGGGCAGAAAGTCGCTTGTTCAGTCGTTCGTCTCCCTTGAGATAAAGGCGAAAAAAATCGAGATAGCTTTCAAGGTGTTCGGCCACCAGGTTGGTAGGGTATTTGCTGCGGAAGGCATCGATATCGGCCTGGGCACCGTCAAGATCAAGCAGCATAACCCGATTGTAAATGGCTCGTGCCTGAGGCGTGAGCGCATAGTATTTTTCGTTGCCCTCTACGTCGGTGTCGTTTCCTGCTTCGGTAAGTCCCGCCCCAGGCATCAATGCCAGACATTGCTCCTCCATCCCGCTTGCCGACAGGAGCATTTGCTCAGGCCCAAGAAAAAACATTGCAAAAATTAACAAGAAAACTCTAAGCATACTTACCGTAAATCTTAGTGATGACGCCTGCCAGGGTATGGTCTTTATCCGTAATGGTGTTCCCTGCATCGTGCGTGGTTAATCGGATGGTCACCCGATTATAAACATTGGTCCATTCGGGGTGATGCGCCGCCGATTCAGCGGCAAAGGCCACCTCCGTCATGAAAGCGAAAGCAGTAGTGAAGTCAGCGAATTGAAATTCGCCGTTGAGCGCATTATCCTTGGTAGTCCAGGGCATGGTTTGTTTGGGATTAAGACTTGGCAAAGGTAGAGAATAATCTCACTTCCTAACTCAATTCCCCCAATCGTTCCGTCACCTTAGCAGCAATTTTTTCCATCACTCCGTCCAGGAAAGGGTTTTCCAACCCAGCCAACGATACCAACTCAAGGAAGCCTTTAGAGCCACCTGCACGACAGAGGCGAATGTAGTCAGCCCAGGCATTTTCATGGTTATCCTCATCTTTGAGCCAGAACTGGAACGCACATATTTGCGCCAGACAGTAATCAATATAGTAGAAAGGCATACCGAAAAGGTGGAGCTGGCTTTGCCAGTAAGTCCCCTGTTTCAGGAAGGGATGGTCCGTATAATCGATGTGGGGCAAATATTCAGCTTCCAGGCGCTTCCAGGCGGTATTCCGGTCGGCCGGGCTCCAGTGCGGGTTTTCGTAAACCAGGTGCTGAAACTCATCTATCGCACAGCCATAGGGTAAGAACCGAATAGCTCCTTCCAGGTGGCCGTAGAAATATTTTTTCGCGTCGGCGCCAAAGAAGTCCGGCACCCCCGGGTAAGCAAAAAACTCCATGCTCATGCTGTGAATTTCAGCTGCATCATAGGTTGGCCAGTTGTACTCCATCGGCTTTTGGTGCCGGCTGCTGTACACCTGGAAGGCGTGCCCAAATTCGTGGGTCAGTACATCCACATCGTGGCTGGTCCGGTTGAAGTTGGAGAAAATGTAGGGGGCTCCGTAATCGTTAATGTAGGTGCAGTACCCTCCGGTGGCTTTTCCATCCTTTGCCTCCAGGTCCATCAGTTGGCGGTCTTCCAGCATCCGGAAAAAGAATCCGGTTTCTTCGCTGAGGTCATCATAAAGTTTTCGGGCAGCAGCAATGGTATCACTCATTTCACCAACCGGCGTCGGGTTCCCGTCGGGGAACCGAAAATTATTGTCGTAATACCGCAACCGGTCTACACCTATCCGTTCTGCTTGCTTGGCGGCGAGTTCCTTTGCAATTGGGACGATGAATTGTTTCACCTGCGAACGAAAATTAGCCACCTGCTCGGGGCCATAATCAGTCCGGTTCATCCGTGCATAGCCGAGGGGGACAAAATTCTCGTACCCCAATTTTTGTGCCATGCCATGCCGAAGTTTGACCAAATCGCCGTAGATGGTCTCCATCCGTTCCTGGTGTTCTCCCATCCAGTCCCATTTGGCTTTACTTGCCTGTTTCCGGGCGGCTCGGTCAGCGACTTGCTCCAGCGGTACAATACTGCTCAGGTTGTACGTCTCCCCCTCCAGCTCAATTTGCGCACCGCCCTTCAGTTCGGTGTACTCACTGTAGCCCTTATTCTCAGCCTGCAGGTCCTCGATTAATTCCGGCTGAAAGGTTTTGATGCTCAACTCGGCGGTGTTAAAAAGCTGCCGGCCAAACTTTGCCTCCAGTGCCTCCCGGTGCGGGCTGGCGATGAGGGTCCGGTAATAATCCATGCGCCAAGCTTCGGTAGCGGGCATGTTTTGATCAAACCAGGCTTTTTCTTCCTTATAGAATTCGTCACGCGTATCAATGCTGTACCGGACATAGCAAATGTTGTAGGCAGTGGCCACCGAAGCTCTGATGCTATCAATTTGTTCTACCGCCGCAATGGCATCATTGACGGAGTTGGAGCTTTTCAGCTCTGCTAAAACGGCCCTGAAAGCAGTTTCGTTGGTTTCCAGGTCGGGGCGTTGGTAGGCGAAGTCGGGAAAAGAAGCAGATGGATTGGCGGACATAAACAGCGTTTGTTGCAGCAAAGAAAAGGTTTATTTTGCTGGATTGTTCGTCTTTTTCTCTTATGCATCGGCAACATTGTTAATACATCACCAATACACACTTAATACACTGCATCGATCTTTGTCCTGTTCCAATTATTGTGGCGGACACCACACCAGATGCTTTTACAAAATATGGCCAATAATCGTCGTAAGCTGACCAGTACCGAATACGGAGTGACCAATTCGGTTGCTGCAGAGTTGGTCGTTAGCAAGTATTGCCACATTGTTAGCCGTGCCCACGATAACATTCAGCTCATACCTATCCCTTACTAACAGTTTTCCATCCATTTTATAGCCCTTTTATGCCGGCCGTGCCTTTGGTGCGGCCTTTTTTTATTTGGCGGCTGTTGTTGCTCAACAATAAAAAGGGCGCCGGCAAAAAGGGGGCGCGGCCGCAGGTGCGGGGGAGGTTAAAAGGCAAAGAAGGGCCAACCAACCACTTTGCACCATTTATCCTTCCCTTGCACCTGCGGCCGCGCCCTGACCTTAATGACCTATCAGAAAAAACCAACCCCCTTATTGTCAACCCATTAAGCCTTACCTTTGCGGCCTCAAAAAAATCATCCCTTTTAATGATTACCTACATTAAAGGCCCAATTGCCCACAAAACGCCAAGTTTCGTCGTCGTGGAAGCAGGGGGGCTCGGTTATCACGTCAACATCAGTCTGTATACCTACACCAAGATCGAAAAAGCAGAGCAGGTAAAACTGCTCACACACTTCCACGTCAAGGAGGATCAACAGACTTTGTATGGGTTTTATGACGAAACGGAAAGAAGTTTTTTCCGACTCCTTATCGGGGTAAACGGCGTTGGCCCGGCTACGGCCCTGGTGGTGCTTTCCAGTATGAACCCTGAAGAATTTCAGGCGGCGGTTCTTGGCGAAGATGTGGCCAGTATTCGCAAGGTGAAGGGCATTGGTCCGAAGACTGCCCAACGCATTATTCTGGACCTTAAAGACAAGATGATGAAAGAAAGCTTCGCCTCCCCGACAATGCTGTCCCCTCAAAGCAATACCCACCGAACGGAGGCGTTATCTGCTTTGGTGAATTTAGGATTTGCCCGCCCTGCTGTGCAGCGTGCCCTCAACCGGGTATTTGCCGCCAAGCCGGACCTGGGTACTTCGGAGGAGATCATCAAGCTCGCCCTCCGGGAATTGTCTTCCTGATTTCACCTTTTTTGCTGCCCACCCGGTTTTTCACCGGTCGCTCTAATCTTAAAATTGATCCCTGGAAACTATTTCGCCCCCTCGCGTTCGTTTTCGATGGGCCGCCCGAATTTCCCCGGGCCTTTGGTAAGGATTGACATATGAATAAGACGCTACTTTTACTACTCCTAGGTTTTGCCTTAATCTCGCTTAACTTCACCTACTCTCCCTTTAACCCGGCCGCAAAAACTGCTTCCGCTGATGATGCCGTGATGCGCCTGTTTTGGCAAATCACTTATCAACCCTTGCCCAGTCAGGTGAAAAGTGAAGAGCTGCCAGGTTTTATTGATGAGGTAAAAACGCCTCCAGCAGATACCGTTCCTCCCATCCGGGATCGTAACCGTGACTTCATCACTGACCCTAACCGGAACCCCGTTGACCTGCGCGACCCCGCAGGACTGAAAAAGACCGTCGAGTATGACCCCGCTACGGGAACCTACATCGTAAGAGAAAAACTGGGAGAAATCGACTTTCGTCCCCCCACCTACCTGACGTTCGAAGAATACTTCAAATACCGCGAGCAGCAAGACCAAAACCGATACTTCAAGCAACTCCGTGGCGACGGCAACCCCGACGATGCCATCAGCGTTGGTGACCCCTTAGACGATATTGAACTGGACCCCGACCTGATCAACAACCTTTTTGGCGGCACGGAAATCGACATTCAGCCACAGGGGGGTGTTGACTTAAGCTTCGGTCTTAACTACCAGTTTCAGGACAACCCCTTCATCGTAGAACGCTTCCGTAGGAATACCATCTTCGATTTCGATATGGACATCCAGATGAACGTAACGGGGCAGATCGGGGATAAACTCAAACTGAACACCAACTACAACACCGGTGCCACCTTCAACTTCGACAACCAGATAAAACTGGACTACAACTCGGAAGCCTTCAGCGAAGATGACATCCTGCGTAAGATCGAGGCGGGAGACGTCAGCCTGCCGCTGCGTGGCTCCCTCATTGAAGGCGCCCAGTCTCTGTTCGGCCTTAAGACCGAGTTACAATTTGGTCACCTCAAACTGACCGCCATCGCCAGTCAGCAAAGAAGCCAACGGGAAAAACTGACGATTGAGGGTGGTGCTCAGCTATCGGAATTTCAGGTTTATGCCGACAGCTACGACGAGAACCGTCACTTCTTCCTCAGCCACTTTAACCGCAGCACTTATGAGGAAAGTCTGGAAAATCTGCCGCAGATCAACTCTCTGTTCCACGCTGAGAACATTGAAGTCTGGATTACTAACGACCGAAATGAAGTACTTGAAGTACGAGATATTGTGGCCCTGGCCGACCTCGCCGAGCCGGAAACAGAAAACCTAACCAACCAAAGTGCCGTGAACACCTTTGGTGCTGACCCCGCTTACCAACAAATATGTGGTGGCGTTCCACTGCCCGACAACGGCGCCAACGACCTCTACAGCCGCCTCGTAGGCCTGGGGGATCGGGTGCGCGACATTGATCAGGCGGTCTCCACTTTGCAGTCCAGTCAGTTTGGCCTGCAGCCCATTCGGGATTTCGAGAAGGTATCGGCTCGTAAGCTGACTGCGCGGGAATACTCCGTGAATGCAGAATTGGGTTTCATCTCCCTCAACATCAACGTTCAGCCGGATCAGGTAGTCGCCGTTTCTTACCGCTACAAGTACAACGGTAACATTTATAAAGTAGGTGAACTGTCCGTCAATACAGACAACACCAGCAGTGGCCTGCCCAACAGCTTCGGCCAGCCGCAGCAACAGCAAGACACGAGTCGCTTCAGCAATCAGGTTATTTTTACTAAGATGTTGAAGTCTTCTACCCAACGTGTGGGCCAACCTACCTGGGACCTGATGATGAAAAACGTCTACTCCCTGGGGGCTTATCAGGTAAATGAGGAAGATTTCCGCCTCGACATCCAGTACGAGGATCCGGGAGAGGGCTTCAAGCGGTTCCTGCCGGTTCCGGTAGCGGACGAGCCAAACGGATTAAATTTCATCCCCGGCCTTCCACTTATCCGTGCTTTCAACCTTGACCGGTTGAACGTTCAAAATGACCCCCAGCCAGACGGCGTATTTGACTTCGTCCCTGGTGTAACGATCAACCCCACCAACGGTCGGATTTACTTCCCGGTACTGGAACCCTTCGGTAGTGACCTCAAGGAATTACTGAGGCCGGAGGATCAAGCCCGGTTTGTATACCAGGAACTTTACGATTCTACCATATTCCAGGCCAGGGAATTCCCGGAGAAGAACCGCTTCGTGATTCGGGGCTCCTATAAATCTTCCGTTCAATCCGAGATCAGCCTGGGGGCCTTTAATATTCCGCCGGGTTCCGTAAGGGTGACGGCGGGTGGTGCCCTACTGGAGGAAGATCGGGATTACACGGTCGATTACAGCACTGGCCGGGTGCGCATCTTAAACGATGCCATCCTTAGTTCTGGCGTTCCGATCAATGTGAGCTTCGAAGATAATACGGTCTTTAGTCTGCAGACCAAAACCATGATTGGTTTACGGGCCGATTACGAGGTCAACGACAACCTCAGTTTAGGGGGTACCTATATGCAGTTGTTCGAACGGCCTTTCACCCAAAAGGTGAACCTGGGAGAAGACCCCATCAACAACAAGATCTATGGTTTTGATGCCACCTTCCAGAAGGAATCTGGTTTTCTGACGAGGATGGTGGATAAGCTACCGTTTTTCAGCACCAGTGCGCCCAGCAACATTAGTCTGACGGCAGAAACGGCCTTCCTCAAACCCGGTCATAGCCGCGCCATTAACCGTGCCCGGGGAGACAACGCTGGCATCGTTTACCTGGATGATTTTGAAGGGACGGCCAGCCCCATTGACCTGAAAACACCGGTGCAGCAATGGTACCTCGCTTCGGTGCCCCAAAACGATGCGGGAAACAACAACCCCTTATTCCCGGAGGCCCAACAACAGGGCCTGGTTTCGGGAGCTAACCGTGCCTTGTTAAACTGGTATCGCCTGGAGCCAAACTCACGTACAACGGCGCCCGGATCCGAAAATAACATCTACACCAGTGCCGTCCCCCAGCAGGAGGTTTTCCCGAACCTGGACATTCCGATCAGTCAGCGACAGCGGTTGCCGTTCTTCACCTTCGACATGTCCTATTCTCCCGAGAAGCGGGGGCCCTATAACTTCGACCTCCCCGAAGGTTACCCCGGCTTTACTGAAGGTACCGTACTGGAAGGTGACGAAATTTCCCCCGTTAAACTGGAGGAGCCAGCCACCCGCTGGGGGGGCATCATGCGAGAAATGCGAACGCCGGATTTCCAAAGCTCCAACATCGAATTCGTTGAATTCTGGATGCTCTCTCCCTTCCTTGATCCAACCAATGCACGAGAACCCGCTTCTGACGGTGCGCAGAAACAGGGGACCCTCTACCTTAACCTGGGTAACGTAAGTGAAGACATCCTAAAGGACAGCCGTAATTTCTTCGAAAATGGCCTTCCGGGCCCCGCCAACCCTAATCGGCCGGTAGACGAAACCGTATGGTCCCGAGTTCCCGTCGCACAGCAGATCACCCGTGGTTTTGACAATGACCCAGTGACACGTCAACTACAAGATGTCGGTCTGGACGGTGTTGGTGACTCCATTGAAGTTAGTAAATTCAGTGACTACCTCGACGCCTACCGGGGCCGTAACGACATCGGCTTTCAGGCCCTGCTCGAAGATCCCTCGAACGACAACTTCTACTACTTCAACAACAATCGTTATGAAGATGGTACCGACCTGCTTACCCGCCATCGTGGCTGGAACGGTATGGAAGGAAACTCTGCGGCCAACACTGGTACCGCTCGGAACTCCGTCCGGGAAAGCACGACCAACCTTCCCGACGCAGAAGACCTCAACCAGGACAACACCCTGAATGAATCAGAAAGCTACTTCCAGTACGAGATTCCCTTCGTCAGAAGCGGGGCCAACCCCCGAGAGTTTGATCAGGAAGCCACCCCTTTTATCACCGACCGACTGGAAGCTGACAATGGCCGTATCTGGTACCGCTTCCGCGTTCCTTTGAACTCCGACCAGAAAAAAGCAGTAGGTGGTATTCAAGATTTTCGTTCGATCCGCTTTATGCGGATGTATATGCGAGGCTTTGAAGCACCAGTAGTGCTCCGTTTTGCTGAGTTCGAACTGGTTCGGAACAGCTGGCGGCGGTACACGCGTCAGTTCCAGGCTGGCCCATCGATTGGTGGTGAAGACAATACAGAATTCAACATCGACGCTGTCAACATTGAAGAGAACAGCAGTCGCCTTCCGTTCAATTACGTGCTACCTAACGGTATTCGTCGGGAGCAAAGCCTGGGTGTAGTAAATACGCTACAGAACGAGCAGTCGTTGGCGCTTAAAGTACAGAACCTCCAACCAGGCTCCCGCCGGGCGGTATTCAAGTATACCGACACTGACTTACGACTGTATGACGACCTGAAAATGTTCGTCCACGCTGAACCCCTTGGCGACAGCCGTTTCGAACGGCCGGATACTGGCCAGCTCAGTCTTTTCATCCGAATGGGCTCTGACTTCGAGTCGAACTACTATGAATACGAGGTACCGTTACGGATGTCAGATACGATGCTCATCAATGATTGCCCGGCGCCTCCGGGCAACGGCAGGTTGGAAAATACCAGTTGTTACGCTCAGGAAGTCTGGCCCATCGCCAACGAAGTCAACTTACCGCTGACCTTGCTCAGAGACATGAAACTGAGGCGAAACAACGAGAATGCACCTTCTACCCAAGACTATTCTGAGCAATTCCGGCCCTTCGAAAACAGGGATGGGCTTGCGGAAGGAGACCCAATCAGGGACGTCCTCCACACCATTCGGGTAAGGGGTAACCCTAACCTTGGTTTTGTTAAGGTATTCATGATTGGCTTAAAGGCTAAGGATGACCTGAACAACAACGGCATCAGCTCTGAAGTATGGGTTAACGAACTCCGGCTGGAAGGACTTGACGAAAGGGGCGGCTTTGCCGGCCTGGCCCGGGCAGACATCCAGCTGGCGGACCTGGGTAACATCACCGCTGCTGCCAACTACAGCAGCATTGGTTTCGGCGCACTTGACAACAACGTTACCGAACGTGCCCGGGAATCTACCGGAGGCTATGACGTGACGGCGAATATAGCCCTCGACAAATTTTTCCCCGAGCAACTCGGTCTCCGCCTTCCGCTTTACCTCCAGCACAGTAGAACCATCAGCACGCCGGAGTACGATCCATACGATCTGGACATCAGGCTGAAAGACAAGATCGACTCTGCAGAAAACGATATGATTCGGGATTCCATCCAGGAGCAGGCCCGGGAAATCAATAAGATTTCTGCCATTGCCTTGAACAACGTCGGTATCACACCGGCGACCCGACGAACTAAGCCAAGTCCGCTAGACCCCGCCAACATCAGCCTCAGCTACGGCTACACTAAGACGGAACGATCGGACCCCTTCATTCAAAGCGAGATAGTCAATGACCATACCGGAGCACTTGATTATACCTTCAGCAGAGGCAGGGGAGGAACAATAGAACCGTTCAAAGGCATCAAGAGCAAATACCTGAAACTTATCAGTGAGATTAACATCAATCCGCTGCCAAACAGTTTCACCTTTGCCAATGTCCTCAACCGAAGTTTTGCGACTACCCAATACCGTTTCGCTGGCGTTAACCCCGAGTTCAATACGTTCTACAACAAACGCTTTACCTGGGACCGGAGCTACGACGTTCGGTGGGACCTCACCCGAAGTATTAAACTCGGCTTCAACGCCAACATGAATGCTACGATCGATGAGCCGGATGAAAACAAACTACTGAGGTTTGCCGAAGCGGAACGAGATCAAATCCGGAAAGACAGCATCTGGAGTAATCTCACCGATGGTGGCCGCCCCAAACTGTACACCCACAGCCTGAACGCCAGCTATCAGCTGCCACTTCGCTTCCTACCTTTCCTGGATTTTGTGGACCTACGCGCCAATTACCTGGCCAGTTACACCTGGAATGCCTCTCCCTTGAGTCTAACCGGCCCCAATACACCTGGTGGCTCCAGCCTGGGCAACACCATCCAGAACAAACAGAGCCGGCAGTTGACCGCGAACCTGAATTTCGAAAAATTCTACGATCAGTTTAATTTCCTTCGCCAGATCAATCGGCCTCAGCGTAAACGCCCCGCCAGTCGGTCGCGAAATACTGACGACAAAGAAGGCGAAGCCCAACCCCGGGAACGTAAGAAGAAGAGTAGTGGACCAAGTAACGCCGCCCGCTTACTCATCCGCCCGCTAATGGCCTTGCGGAGTGTTCGCGCCAATTACAGCGAAGACCTGGAGACTATTATCCCTGGTTTCCTGCCAGAACCGACGTTCTTTGGTCAGTCATCTGGGTTCGAGTCGCCAGGATGGGGATTCGTAGCTGGCCTCCAACCAACGATAAGGGAACTTGCTGAGGCAGATAGAGGTGGACCAAATGATTACCTCATGGAATTGGCGGATGGAGGCTATCTCTCCGTTAACCCTTTCCAGAACAATGATGTAATCCAGAAATACACCAAGACCTGGGACGGCAGTGCGACCATAGAACCCTTCAAGGATTTCAGGTTGGAGTTAACGATGGATCGTTCCTTCACCGAGAATTACACGGAAACCTTCAAGGTTCAGGAGAAAATCCCTAACGCACCGTTCCTGCATTCTGTACCAATTCGTGACGGCGCACTCACCTTCACCAACGGTGGTGCCAACTCTCTTTTCAATCAGGATACAACTAACCTTAATTCTCTGTTCGAAACGTTCGAATCTAACCGACTTGTGGTTAGTCAGCGCTTAGGCAGAGAAAGTGGTAGTTCGAACTTACACGATGACCCTAACCTGGCCCAACAAGGTTATAGCCAGGGATACGGACCGAATCAGCAGGATGTTCTGTTACCTGCATTCCTCGCTGCCTACCGCGGAGAAGACGCGAACAACGTCAGCCTCAATCCATTCGATCTGCAGGCCAGCCCGAACTGGCGTTTGACCTGGACGGGACTCGACAAAGTTGGAGCCCTGGGCGAGATCTTCCGCCGGGTAAACATCCAGCACGGTTTTCAGTCGACCTTCGCCATCAGCAGTTACGGTACCAGCCTTGATTACCTCGATGCACTGGAGGATGCCACTGCACCCTTAATTGGTTTCGACACGGTAACTCTGAACTACTTCCCCCGTATCGAAATTCCGAACATTACAGAGTCTAAATCCTTTGCTCCGCTCCTGTCCATCGAGGCGGAACTCCAGAACGGACTTTCCTTTAATTTCGCTTACCAAAGCCAGGACAACAAAAGCATCAACATCACCAGTAAGCTGCTCAGCGAGCAAGTCAACAAGGAGATAATTGGTGGCTTCGGCATTGTACTCGAAGACATACAAATTGGGTTCCTGCAGGGCAAGAAAAAGAAGCGATCCTCTAACCGGGAGCAGGAAGAAGAAGCGAATCCGCGCAACAACCAGCGTGGCCGGGGCAACAGTCAGTCGGGTGGTCGCCTTTCCATCAGTGACATGGACATCCAGTTCAACTTCAGTCTTCGGGACGGTAAGACCTACGCCAGCCGCCTGAACCCACGTATCCGTGAGATTGTGGAAGGCAGTCGGGTATTCACCCTTGCTCCTTCCGTTGAATACCAGGTCAATGAACTGCTCAGCCTACGGGCATTCTTCGACTACCGTAAAACAACACCGTTTAACCCACTAGGCTTCCCGCAGACGGCGGCTAGTGGGGGCATGGTAGTTCGTTTCCAGCTCCAGTAGAGGGAAAAAGACGAAAGGTAAAGGGGGTAAAGCATGTTGCTTTGCTCCCTTTGCTTTTTTGGCGCGGACGCAGGTGCAATTAATAGTTTAAGAGTAGGCTGGTTCGGTCCTCATTAATACCCTGGATTTTGCGTCAGCGCACCTTCACTAAGATCAATCTCTCCCTGAGGGACAGGAAACAGCTCGTGCTGCCCTTCCACAAAGGCTTTACCAAGTGCCTGCATCGTTGCCGCTGCCCTTCCAGTACGGATCAAGTCAAACCAACGGTGTTGTTCCAGCGCAAGCTCGACCCGGCGTTCCCCTAAAATTGCCGTCCGTAACGCTGCCTTCTCGGTCGTCGTCACTACGGGCAGGATACGACTATTGCCACTACGTGCCCGTGCCCGAACCTGTTCCAGCAACGGAAGTGCTTCACCAGGTCTGTCTAGTTCATTAAGTGCTTCTGCGGCAATCAGCAGGAGGTCGGCGTAACGGAAAATACGAATATTTCCCGGGCCATTACCGTTGCCACCGGGATGGTCAACCACAAACGCTTTTTGGTTGAAACGTTCTCCCACGATGTTGGGGTTGTCCTGAACAATGCCGGAGCCATCGGGTAACACCTCTCCAACGTAAAGTATTGTTGCTTCCCGGCGGGGATCTCCCGGCTCAAATGCTCCGATCAGGTTATCGCTTGGCCGGTTAAAACCCCAACCCAGGTTAGGCGTGCCCCGCACGCCCTGTACTTCGTTGTATTGGCTACCACCGCCACCAGTTTCCAATGCAGCCGCCTGTACCTCGAAGATGCTGCCCGGGCCGTTCTCCCCTGGCTCGCTGAAGATTGAAGTAAAACTGGGCGCCAGGGAGTACTGGCTGGAATTGATCACCCCAAGGGCAAAGTCAGCAGCTTGCTGGTAGTCACCACGGGTTAAATGGACCTTTGCTAACAGGCTTTCTGCAGTACCCTTCGTCACTCGCCCTAAGTCGCCAGAAGCATAGGCGGATTTTTGTGGGAGCACGGAAGCTGCGGCATCTAGATCAGTAATAATCTGAGCATAGACCTCCTCCTGGGAAGAACGAGGGATAGAAAACTCTTCCGGAAAAGGCTCCAGGATCAGCGGAACATCACCGAACCAACGTACGAGGTTGAAGTAGAAATACCCGCGCAATAATTGTGCCTCGGCGATCAGTCTCGCCCGTAAAACCTCGTCCATTTCCGGCACTTCAGGAATCCGATCAATGGCCAGATTTGCCCGAAAGATACCTACGTAATAGCCCTCCCAAACTGTACTGGGAGCAACGTTCGAAGGAGTGTGCTCAAAGTCTTCTACCTCTTGAAGAAAGAATCCGTCAGACGGAAAACTTCCCTTTTCAGAATCATCGCTAACAATATCCGTCATGCCGATAAAGCTAAAAACATGGACCTGCCACGCACGCAGCTGATTATAAACGGCATTGACCGACTGGACGGCCTGCTCTTCCGTTTGAAAAAAATTGTCGAGTGTAAATACGCCTTGCGGTGTCCGCTCCAGTACTTCGTTACAAGAAGAAGCCAGGAGCAGTAGCCCGAAAAGGGCGCTTATTTTTGATAATTTCATGATGCTTAATTTTGAAGACTAATGCCATTTGGAGAAATCACTTGCTCAGCGTTGCTAACGTTTTCCTGAAGCTTTCTCCATTAAGTAATGTGCTTAAAAAGTGATGTCCAGGCCAAAATTCACCGTTCTGGAGATGGGGTAGATAGTTCCCCGGTCAATACCATTGTCAAAAACAGAACCGTTGAATATTTCCGGATTATAACCGGAGTAATCCTGGCTTGTCCATAAATTAGTCCCACTAACGTATATCCGAAAACCTTGCATTCCCAGTCGATCCGTTAGGGTGCCGGGGAAGCGATAGCCAAAGGTCAGGTTCCTCAATCTAAGGTAAGACCCGTCTTCTACAAAACGGCTGGAGAGCGTTTCGATGTTCTGTCCCGCAAGCGTTACCCGGGGTTCAGTCTCGCTAGCGTTGTCGGGGCTGAAGCGGTCCAGGAAACTGACTTCGTAGTTGTAAGCGCCGAAGCGGGACATTTTCTTAGCGTTGATGACTTCGTTTCCAAACTGCCCCGTCAGGTCAAAGCTCAGGTCGAAGCCTGCGTAAGCAACGTTACCGTTTACCCCCAGGATGGCATCGGGAATGGCAGAGCCCAGTACCACCCGGTCTCCGTCAGGCGTAATCATACCGTCGTTGTTCTGGTCCCGGAACCGAAGATCACCAATTCGCTGTGTCCCAAGTGTCGGAAACTGATTAAGTTCTTCCTCCGTCTGGAAAACGCCGTCCAATTCGTATCCGAAGAAGGCTCCGGCGGGGTTACCCGCCCGGGAGTTTGTCCCTAATTGACCACCGATACCAAGGCCACCGGCAAAGAAATCATTACGATCTCCATCTAGCTTCAGCACCTCGTTATGGACCGTGCTGAAATTTACCCCCATCCCATAGGTCAGTTTTCCCCGCGTCTCCCGCCAGGTGAGTCGGAGGTCCACCCCCCGGTTAAGCACCTCTGCGATGTTTCTGACGGCAGGACTCGCGCCCAGGTAATCAGGGATAGGCGCGCGAAAAAGGACGCCGCTGGTGACCTTTCGATATACATCAGCTTCCAGTTGTAGTTTGTTGGCGAAGAGACCTAGCTCCAGGCCTACGTCGGTCTGAGTGGTCTCCTCCCAGCGTAAATCCGGGTTTGCGAGGGCTGTAAGTGTAGATCCAGGAATCAGGACTTCGTCTGTCCCGAACACCGTATTAAGGCCGCTATTTACCAGGGCCGTGTAGTTGTAATCACCAATGCGGTCGTTGCCAGTCTTCCCCCAACTGGCCCTCAGTTTGAGCCGACTGATGAGGCCGTCGGCGTTCCAGAAGTCTTCCTGGCTTACGTTCCAACCAAGACCGACGGAAGGAAAGACCCCGTAACGGTTGTTGGCACCAAAACGACTGGACCCATCAACCCGACCAGAAACGGTGATCAAATATTTGTCGTCAAAAACGTAGTTAACCCGGCCGAGATAGGAGGCCAACCCCCAATCACCACCATTAACGCCACTGTTATTTGTTGCCGTCAGAATATCTCCGGAGCTCAAGTAAAAAAACGAGGGGTCCTCACCGATCAGCCGGGATCGGCTGCCACTGATGAATTCTCCGAAATTGTCCTGGTAGGTAAGTCCCACTACCCCATCGATATGGTGCTTGCCAAAATCGTTGTTATAAGCCAGGGTGTTTTCCCACAGCCAGTTGCGGCGGTAACCGTTGAACACGCTAAGGATACTTTCTTCGTTGCGCTGGTTGGCACTGACCTCAAATACCGGCGTGAAGCTGCGATTGCGGGCGTAGTTAAAGTCGAGACCGAAGCTGGTTCGTAAGGTAAAAAAACGTCCTAATCCCGCTTCAGCGTAAAGGTTACCAACGGCACGGTACTCCTGGCTCTTATTGTCCGTGAATTCGATCGTAGCCAGCGGATTACCCGTATTACTGACCGCAGAGGTGTTGCTAAAGTTCCCTAATGAATCCCTGGGACCGACGATCGGCGAAGTCCGATAAGCATCCAGTAGAATCCCCCCGGCGTTTATATTGTCCGAGCCACTCAGCACCAAACTAAGGTTGTTCCCGATTTTAAGCCAGTTTTTGATCTTACGTGACGTATTCAGCCGTAACGTAAACCGATCAAAAGCCGACCCCTGTATGATACCTTCCTGGCGAAAATAATTGGCACTTAGGTTAAGGGAAGACTGATCGTTGCCATTAGCGAAGCCCAGCTGAATATTCTGGATCGTTGCCGCACGGAATACCGCATCTTGCCAGTCGGTTCCTTCACCGAATTCCTCCGGATTCGGGTAGCGCGGCACCCGGCCTTCGTTCTGATCTGCTTCATTGATCAGGTTCGCATACTGCGTAGCATTGGCCAGGTCGATGGTGCGCAGCACCTCCTGCGTGCCGGTGTATGCGCCCAAGGTGATGCGCCCTGCACCTGCGTCCCCGCCCTGCTTTGTGGTCACAATAATCACGCCATTAGCGCCCCTTGCGCCGTAGATGGCCGTGGCCGAGGCGTCTTTGAGCACCGATACGCTGGCCACATCGCGTGGGTTCAGAAAGGAGATGTCGTTCAAAATCATGCCATCCACCACAAAGAGTGGATCGGCGTTGTTGAGCGTCCCTACCCCACGGACCCGGAAGATGGCGTCAGCACCGGGAGCGCCGGAGCCGGGAATAATTTGCAGGCCGGAAACCTTACCTTGAAGGGACTGCCCCAGCGACTGAGTGGGGATATCCACCAAGTCTTCGCTTTCTACCACCGAGACAGCGCCGGTGAGGTCGCTCTTTTTCTGCACACCGTAGCCGATCACGACCACCTCATTCAGCAATTCAGCAGCTTCACTGAGCTCCACATCAATCCGGGATCGGTTATTGATGGCCAGGGTCATCGGACTAAAACCGATGTACGAAAAATAAAGGCTATCGCTGGTTTCCGGGATGGACAAGGAATAATTCCCGTCAATATCCGTCACCGTTCCGCTGCTGGTCCCCGTGGCCCTGATGCTTACGCCGATCAGGGGTTCTCCCTGGGCAGTTACCGTTCCGCTGACACTTTTTTGGGCGCGGACGCTGGTGCAAAGGAGGACCAAAAGAGCAAGAAGTATAAAAGATCGTTGTCGCATGATGTTTTAGTTTAAAAATGGTGGGGCGAGCAGCAGATTTAGTCCTCGAGCCAGCCGCCGGCAAAGCCGGCGCGTTTCAAGCCTTTACGGATGTACGGGCTTTTTTTCATCAGCTCCCACACCAGGCCGGAACGATGATTTTCCAGCTGGATAACGATCGGTCCCTGGTCAATACCAAGATAGTCGACGTCAAACCAGCCACCAGGTCGCTCCTCATCAGGATAAGATAAGTTGAAGGCATCTTTAAAGCCGTAGGGGCCAATCAGGCTGTCGTAATGCATGGTCCACATATGGTCGAGTGCGGCGATGGTTTCCTCGGGCGCGAAGGGCACAGATCCGCCCGCCGCCGTCGGCGCGATGGTGCCGTCGTCCCGAATGTCTCTGCCGGAGGCGCCACGTGCCCAATAGGTTCGGAATTTGACGGGAGTTCCATTGTAGAGGGTATCAAGCCCGCCAGGACCGTCGCAGGCAGTAAGCCCCCACTGGTTGGCGCCATAACCGACGAACCCCGTAGGATTCTCCAGGCAATAGGCGCGATTGGCCAGGGTGGCCTGGCGGCTGTTCTCGAAGTAGTCGCTGTCTTGTCCCCGCATGTAGTCGTCCCGAATTCCCCTGAAGTCGATGTACATCTGGCTGTACTGGTGGCCAAACAGCGGGCTGAAGTTGAGGTGGTCATAGCCCTGGTATTCTCCCCACTGGTAATTTTCGGACCATTTCTCCCAGGCGTCGTCGGGTACCGGATGAGTAGGCGACCCCATGGCCAACACGAGCAGCACCATGGCTTCATTGTAGCCATTCCAGTCCGCTTTGATGAAGCCTCGCTCGGGCCGCCAGCCCATACTGATGCGGCCGGCGTCGTTCAGGGCCCAATCCCACTCCACCCTACGATAGAGTTGATCAGCCAGCTCCCGGATGCGTTTTTCCTGGTCAGTATCTCCGTCAAAGTAGACCTGACTAGAGAGTATTCCGGCCATTAGTAGTCCGCTGTCGATGGTGGAAAGCTCCACGTTTTTATAGCGCAGCGCCTCATCGTTGGTCAGGAAGTGGTAGAACAGTCCTTTGTAACCGGAAATACCCGACTCTTCTGCTCCCTGGGGTAGAGACCAGAGTTTCTCCAGGGTTAGGAGGGTGCGTTCTGCAGCGGCGGTGCGGCTGATGTAGCCGCGCTCTACACCTACCAGGTAAGTGGTCAGTCCAAAGCCCGTGGCGGCAATACTGCTGAACCGTTTGGTGGGCCAGCGGTCGGGAATCTGGTAATTGCCCGGCAGGGCAGTTTCCCAGAAGTAATTGAACGTCCTTCGTTGGAGTTCATCGATGCTGAATTCGGCATTAAGTGGAACGGCGGTGCCAGGGCCACCGGTTACTAACGTGGAGGAAACATCCACGTCAGCAACCGATGGTTGGCAAGCCGTTATCACTGCCAAAAGCAGCAATATCGGTAAGTATTTCATCAAGCTGTGTTTACTCCTTGATGATCATAGTCCGGGCAACGAGGCTCCCGTTTTCAGCCCTGGCAGTCAGCACATAGGTACCAACGGGCAAGCCGTTAACCTCCCATTGCACCTGCGTTTGCGCCCCCGAAACCGCCAGCTGACGCACCTGCCGGCCCAGCATATCAGTTAGTTGGAAGGTACGGGCACCCTGTGCGTTGTCAATCGTCAATTGCTCATTTACGGGGTTTGGGTAGGCCCGTAGGTCACTTACAACCACCGGGTTGAAGATGCTGGTCGTCATACAACTTCCACCTCCAACACTGATGTCGTCGAAGTAATGGGTCAGGTTATCCGTGGGGATTACGCCGAAGTTCGGGATGATCGTAATACGGCCATAGCGGGCATCATCCGGCAACACACTCATGTTGAAGGACAGCTCCTGCCAAGCTCCCGGCGTAGTGTAGTCCGCAAAGACATCACCGGATTGAGGTGCACCGTCTTCTCCTTGCTCCAACTTCAGCACTACCTGGCCAGCTACGTCCATCAATACCTTCATGGTGACCACCTTATTATCGTTGGGTAAAGCAATCGGGGCTTCAGGATCGGCAAACGCGCCGGCAAACTCTTCTCCGTCATTAGCTTCTTCAAAAACGCCAACAGTAAGGCTGCTATTTACGTCATCCATGACCGGGTTATCCACCATCATGAATTCATTGCCTTCTAAAGCGCCGTTGGCGAAGTAGCGCCAGCCGAGGAGCGTGAAGTCATCATCATCAAAGGAAGACACGCAAGAGCTGACGAATGGCGCACGGTTCCAGCGCAGGTCATCCATGTAGTAAGTATTTGCATCGGTGTTATCAGCACCGGCACCAAAGAACAGGACCAACTTCGTGAATCCTCCCCCTGCATGAGCACTGAAGTCCACGTTATAATCTACCCATTCGTTGGTGGAGGGGATGTCCACAAAGATTTCTACGTTAGCGGCCGTACCACCTTCCAGTTTGAAGAGTATCTGTCCGGCCACCGGTGCCCAGGCTTTCATCGAGAAGATGTTCCGAAGGCTAAGATCAATGGCTTCAGGATATTCGATCACCAGGGCATTGAAGGCGCCGGGAGGGTCGATGAATTCACCGACTTTATCGCTTGGGTTCCCCATTGATACGTCGGGATTATTTACCGGCATCACGATGTCCCCACAGCAAGTGTAGTTGGCATTGCGCTGGCATTCGAAATCGTCTAAAATACTCTCGATTTGTCCTACACCAGCACAAGCATCAACGGTGCTTTCCCCCTGGATCAGGTTATCGAAGTAGTAAGTTCCCGTACCCGCCGTTTCGGCATCGAACAGAATATTCACGTCACTGAAGTCCGTCACGTCAGCAAAGGCTTCGAAATTGAAACTAAGGGTTTGCCAGGTTTCGGTGGCAGTGATGTCCGCCTCCGCACTTTTAGCGCCTTCAATGGCGCTGCGTAGTTGCAGGGTAACTTTAGTGGCACCTGCTGGTGCCCACACATCCAGGTTAAGTTGCGGGCTGGTGCTCAGGTCGATGCCTGCGGGCAAAACGCTCGTCAGGGTCGAAAACATGGAGGTTCCGCGAACGTACTGACCAACGTTGTCGCTGGTATTATCTCCCGTAGCGTCGGGGTTGGCAATTGGGCCAGTGAAGGTACCGTGCAGGGCATTGTCAGCATTTAATGGCATCCAGGCGAGGTTGGCGCCATCTTCAAAATCTTCCAGTGCTTCGGCTGGTGGTGGAGGGGTTATCGTGATGTCGTCGAGATAATAGATGTCTCCGGCACCATCTTCTCCGGCATTAAGGAAGAAGACCAAACGGGTATGGTTCGCGTTACTTTGGCTGCTGAAGTCAGCACAAATTTCCACCCAAGTTTCCGTTTCTTCCACGGGTACCCCGGTTTCGAAGGCCGGGGAAACACCTCCCTCCAGCTTGAAGAGCAAGTTACCGGTTACCGGAGCCCACACTTTGATGCACAGTTGGTTGTTAGTGGACAGGTCAATAGCTGAATTATAGCCGATAACCAGGGCGTGAAAACCACCTTCCTGGTCGGTGTAGCGACCAACGTTATCACTGGTATTAATACCACTGGCATCGGGATTGGCGACGACGGAGATGTCATCAAAACCAGGAACGGCATAGGTGGCGTTGCGCTGGCATTCAAAATCATCAATAATTGTTGGGTCCGGCACCGTACCGGCACAATCACCGGCGGGAGAGGCGATGAGGTTATCGAAAAGGTAAGTGTCGGCACTAGTCTCCACGCCGGGATCGAAGAAGAGGATGATGTCGGTCAGGCCAGTAAAGCCTGCTGCGGCGCTGAAGTCAAAAGTATAAGTTCGCCATACGTTTGCGGTGGCAATATTGACGGTCTTTTCAATGGCGTCTCCACCTCCTTCCAGCTTCAATAGCAATTGGGTGGGCGCTCCGGCGTAGACCTGGATGGAAAACTGGTTGTTGACGCTCATGTCCAAGGAATCCATCTGCTGAGCTACAAAAAAGCTGAAGGCCCGGTCGCCTGCTTTTGTGTAGGAACCAACGAAGGCACTGGGGTTAATACCCGTGGTGTCTTCCGGGTTGGCAACGGGGCCGTCGTAGGTACCTTCGAAGGCATTCCATGGGAGATCGGCTACGCCGCCTTCGAAATCTTCCAGCACCACCTGGGCACTGAGGCCGCCGCTGAACAGGGCGACAAAAAGGAAAAGTAATACTCTTTGCATGATCGGTTGAATTTGAGTTAAGCGAATAAATAACAAGCTAGTCCGTCATCAGCAGTGGCACGGTGGCCGATCCGCCGGGACCATTAATTTTTAGTAGATAGTAGCCGCTTGTGGGGCGCGGCCGCAGGTGCAGGGAAAGTTGATGGGAGCCAGCGGACAACTGAGTGGTTGGTAGTAGTTCGCCCAGGCTTCGTCCGTCCAGCGTAAACAGGCTCACAGCAATCTCCCCTCCCCGTACCAGCTCAAGAGACAACGTAAAGAAGTCCTTGGCTGGATTAGGAAAAACACTTGGTTTGGAGGTTAGAAACTGAGGGATATGATTAGTACTTGTGGTAGTAGAATCGGCCGTAAAGCCAATTTCCTGCAGGGCGGGCCCGATCTCCGGATTCTGCATGAATAAGTCCCAGAGCAGCCCCGTTCGGAAATTTTCTATCATACAGATGATGGGCCCCTGGTCAATTGCCAGGTAGCTGTCGGCATACCAGTTGGCGCCTTGATTGAAGGCATCGTAGAAGCCGTAGCGCCCCCAGGTTTTGTCGCCGAGTTCCCGGTAGAAATGCTTGAGAGCAGCCATGCTTAGCTCGGGTGTGTAGGGCATTGAACTCAGGGCAGCGGTCGGTGCAATGGTACCGTTGTCTTCGTTGGCGCTGTTGGGCGAGTGGGCCAGGTAGCCACCGGGGTCGTCGCTGGCGGTAAGCCCCCAAACCGTGGGGCTGTAGCCAACTCGGTTGTACGGATTGTCCTGGCAGTGCTCGTAATTGATCAGCGTTTGATTCGTGTTACGAATGAAGTAATTGGTGTACTGGTCCTTGATGCCACGTGGATCGAAGCCGAGGTAGCTGTAATGGCTAAAGAATAGCGGACCACCTTTTGCCCTGCCCACCAGCACTGGAATGCCGTAATAGCTGAAGTTATTTACGTAGTCATTGGCACCGGCCCAGCCGGTGTGGTAAAGCGACGCCGGAATCTTATTAGCGGCCGAAGGAGAAGCAGTGCCCAGGATGTAGGCAATGTGTACTTCGTTGAAGCCGCGCAATGGTAGATTGATGGCGAATTGGTTGGCCGGCGACCAATGCCAGGTCAGCACCTCCTCCCCGGGTTGCCGAAAACCGCTCCACTCCACTTCTTCCCAAATCCGGGTAATATTCTCACGAAGGCTAATCTCTTCCGGAGTCTCTCCGGAATAATATTGGCGGGCAGTAAGTAGTCCCTGAATGAGGAAAGCCGTTTCCACCAGGTCTCCGCCGTCGTCGCGGGCACTAAAGGGGATGACGCTGCCGGTGGCACCGTTCATCCAGTGAGAGAAGGCTCCCCTGAAACGGGGTACGGTGAGCAGGAAGTCTACTATCTTAGTCGTCCGCTGGCGCGCCTGTTCGTAAGTAATGAACCCTCGTTCCGCCCCTACAATGAGGGCCATGACCCCAAATCCGCTACCACCAGAGGTAACGGTGGCAGTGGTGTTTCGTTCCCGCGCCAGGCCTGAAGTAGGGTGGCCAAAATCATAGAAGTAACGAAAGGTATATTCCTGCACCATGTCCAACAACATGGAGTCATTCATTTCAAAAGTAGTGGCAGTAACGGTATCGGAGGGTTCTCCCTCCCGGTTACCAGTGCCAACTGCCCGGAGGTAGTAACTGCCGCTCATCTCGAAGTCGCCGAGAAAGTCTACATAGTCCGTAGTAACGTTATTAACCGTTCCTTTCAGGGTGAAATCTCCATCTGCGGTTTTTCCGTACACCCTTACGTCGGTCACCGTTGGGTTCGGGTGCTGGTTCCAACGTAAAGCGATGTGATGATCGTAGGCCCTGACCTCCACCCCAGTTACCGGCCCGGGTTGAGCGCCGAGGGCAACTGCCGCAAAAGCGGCAAGAATAAAAAAGAGTACTTTTTGCATGATGGCTAAACTAGACAACTTTCATAGGAGGAGGTTCCCTCCCTTCAATTCGATAGCCAATTTCAGCTTATTCCTCCTTGAAACCTAAAAAAACACCTCACCACGACTACGCCATTTGGGATATCGCCTGAATAACGCATCGTTTGCCTCCACAAAAAAAGGCCCCATAATTACATGGTAATCAATTAATTGCGACTCTCTAAATTAACTTCACTAAAAGTAAGCTTAAAATTTATCACCTCACCATGTATGGCCTGACTTATGTGCATAACAAATTGCAGGTAACGACCTCCAAGCCGTCCGACCACCTGCATCTCGGCGTTACCAAAGCTCCGAGCGGGCCTCTGGTCTCAGCCTAAGCCTTAAAATTCAAGTAAGTACCGATTCAGGTTATCGTCCCCTTCCAGCCCCAGTTTTTTGCGCAAGCGGTAACGCTTGTTCTCCACGCCTCTTAGCGAAATGTGCAGCAGCGGAGCAATTTCTTTGGAGCTTAGGTCCATCCGGAGGTAAGCCGCCAGTTTCAGGTCTCCCGTAGTCAATTCCTGATGTCTGTTCCGCAGGCGTTTCAGAAATGCCTCGTGTACTTCATTAAAATGGGATTCAAAGATGGCCCAGTCCTCTTTGTTGTTGAGGTTCCGATCAATGAGCTTACTTACTTTTCGATGATCAATACCTGCAGATGAATTATTCCTTCCCTTAGCCAGTTCCTCCTTCAGGGCCAGCAGCATCTCATTCTTCTTTGCCAAGGTCAGGGTTGTATTCGCTAACTCTTTACTTTTTCGTTTTACGTCAGTACTGAGTTCCCGGTTCCTGGCCACAATTCGTTCCCGTTGCAATTCCCGTTGCCGAACAATTTCGAGGTGGCGCGCCTGCCTTGCTAAGCGACGCAAATGCAGCCGGTAAAGTAGTCGGCCTGACACCATCAATAAAAGAGCATAGGCCAAGTAAGCGACCTTCGACCGGTACCAGGGAGGTAAAACGGAAAAGGTCCGCTCCGCACGTGCTCCAAACCAATTCGCCTCTACCTCAAAACGATAATTCCCCGCTGGTAAATTTGTAAACTCTCGTGCTCCACGTACGGACCAATCCGACCAGTCTCCGGCAGAGTAGCCAACCAGTCTGCTCCGGTAACGAACCGGTCGGTCAAATACCGGAAGTGCAAAGGAAAATCGGAGGTCATTACTGGCGTAGGGTAGGTCTGACGAGCCGTCGCTGGTTCCCAGCGCTCGCCAATCCAGGTTCATCCGGCAGGCAGACTGCAACAGCAATCCTGGAAACGGATCCTCTTCATTTGAAACCTCCACCTCCGCAAAACCTTCTTCGAGCAAAAACAGGTACTTGTCGTCTCTCCAGGGAATAATAACGGGGAAGGGATACCTTAAGCGTAATGGTATTTCTGCTACCTGATGACTACCCCGATAAACCCCAACCCGGTCAGGCTGATAAACAAACCACTCGTTGGTTCCTTCCTTTCCCTTGAGACAATAGTTGCCGGACTTAAGCGGTACGCCTCGAAAAGACGAGATTTTTTTTAGCGCCCCTTCCCTGAAATGGTAAACCGCTTCGTGGTTTTGCACGAGTACTGTATCATGGAAGGCTACCATTCCGGCCTTTATCAATGATGGCTCGCGCAGGGTGTCTACACCGGATATCTGTCGGTAGTCTTCGCTTAAATGAATAACAAACCCTCCCCTGGACCCGTGCAGTACGACAAACGACCTCGGTCCCGTTTGACTAAGGTGCCGGATAGGGGCGCTGAAACCAGGTATGTCAACGGTTTCAAACCCGGCCTTGGTTGGGGTAAATAATTGCAGGTTGGTATAGGTTGCCTGAAGCAACCGGTTGGTCCCATCATTTAATTCAATCGTTTGCCAACCACCCGAACGTTCTGAAATCACCCTTGAGGTGGTGTCCTGAATCAGGAAGGTTCCTTCATTATGTCCGCAAAGCAAGCCCGTTGGGGTTGGCCTCAGCTCCCAAACCTGGCCGGAGGTACCTGCAATGAGGCGATACATCGGGGTAGCCCGCGAGGTATCCAACCAATAAAGCCCCTGATTGGTACCCAGGTAGCTGCGGCCGCCATACTGAAGTGCAGCGTAGACGGCACCTGGTGGCCGTTCCATCCTGGAGGGATATTTAACCGTTCCTGATCGATCTACCAGGTCAAGCCCACGATCAAGGCCTACCCACAAATTTCCCGCAGCGCTTTGAAAAAGCGAGAGTACGGTGTTATTACTCAAGGAGCTTACCTCGTCGAGGTGCAGCAATGTTTTTCGCTTTGGATTGAAAATATACAAGCCGCTGGTAATCGTGCCGATCGCCAAAGAGCCGTTCCTCAACACCTCCAGTCTGTTTATTTCACGCTCGCTTAGCTGGCCACTAATGGGCACCGACCAGGGGGCTAATCTTGTCCCATCCCAAAACAAAATCCCGTCCGCATTGCCGAGTAAAAGACCAGTTTTCCACGGGACGATACTTACGACTTCCTGGTCTCCGAGGTCAGCGGTCCCAGGAAGCAAGGAGAAGCCAGCTTCTGCCGTCCAGCGGAAAAGCCCCTGGCCCGTTACGGGAACGATCAGGTCCTTTTTCCACACCTGGGCAAACATCATCACACCTGGTGGGATGACCGTTTGCAGAGATGTCCCATCATAAATAAAAAGGCGACCGAAAGATTGGAAGGCGACCAACCCTCCGGGTAATAGTTCAATGTTCCAGATTTCTTCGTTCCTGTCCGCATTTGTAAGCTCACTGGCAAGAGAAACCCACGCTGGGTCCGCATTTTCTGGGTATTCGAAGTAGCCGAATTCACCGTAGCCGCCGGCATAGAGGCGGTTATTCGTTACGGCAACGGCCCTGACGGTAGGGTTGCCGGGCAAGGAAAGCGTCGTCCAACCAACGCCATTGTACTTCAACACACCAGCGGTGTTCGCCACATAAAGCAACCCGTTCTCCCCCTGGGCGATGTCCCAGTTTTGATTTCCGCCGCCATAGGTATTTGTCGTAAAGGCATGCACCTTCGGAAAGGAAAGACTTTCCTGGCTCCACAGTCTGGTCCCGCACGCCGTCAATACCAGTAGGAGTATGGACAAGAAAACTTTTAGCTGCAATTGATTGGCTTTATTTGGCGGGTAAAGGTAGGGGTAAATTTCATCCGTAATTGTTAGCCACAACCCCCTCCCAACCCTCCCCACGAGGAGGGCTTTGGAAAACGCTCCGCGTTTTTAAATAAAACTTGCTAGACTCGCATCTTTACGTTAGCGGCTATCGCAATTCTGTAGTTACCCAACAAAACGGAAGGTATAGGCGCGGCCGCAGGTGCAGGGGACGGTGAAAGGGCCAACCACTACCAACCATGATTATTCGCTATTCATTCGGACAAAGCACTAGTGCTTTGTCAAGCCGATCTTGTCACATTAACTGCGGCGTCTTTTACCCGCTGGCTGCGTTGCTTGAATCCTCATTTAGCTATGGCTAAAATCCGGTTTCAGCGCCTTGCCACGGCACGAAAATCCTGCGGACTAAACGGCCAGATAATTATGAACTCACCCACTAGAGACAATTCCAACCTGCTGAAGTAAACTGATTCAGAAGTTTCCTGTTTCCTGCCGTACGGACGGGGCTTGCCCCCGTCCGTGCTGGCATCCTGAGAGCGCTCTTTTCGTTCGCTGCGCGAACGATAAATGCCGACTCAACTGTAAGGGCGGGGGCAAGCCCCGCCCTTACAGAACACTCCTGACGTGGCATAAAAATGCGCTGATGTTCCTGGGAGCATCAGCGCATTTTATTTGCAAGCGGAGCGCGGAGCAGGAAATTATTTTCCCATTGCTTTCGTCATTGTAATCCCGATCTCAGCCGGGCTATTAACTACGTGGATGCCACATTCTGCCATGATCTTCATCTTGGCTTCGGCGGTGTCTTCGTGGCCGCCGACGATGGCACCAGCGTGGCCCATCGTACGGCCTTCGGGGGCCGTCTGTCCGGCAATGAAGCCGACAACCGGCTTGGTACCGAATTCTTTGACGTAGCGGGCTGCGTCAGCTTCCATCGTACCGCCGATCTCGCCGATCATGATGATGCCATCAGTGTCCGGGTCGTTCATCAGTAGTTCTACGGCGTCCTTGGTGGTGGTGCCGATGATGGGGTCACCACCGATTCCGATACAGGTGCTCTGGCCCATACCAGCCTTGGTTACCTGGTCAACCGCTTCGTAAGTCAGCGTACCGGAGCGGGAAACGATGCCAATACGGCCAGGGTTATGGATGAAGCCAGGCATGATGCCACACTTGGCCTCACCGGGTGTGATGACACCAGGACAGTTTGGGCCGACCAGGCGACAGTCGTAATCGTTGATGTAGGAACGCACCTTCACCATGTCTTGTACGGGGATACCCTCAGTAATACAAATGATGACTTTGATGCCAGCAGCTGCGGCTTCCATGATCGCATCTCCGGCGAAGGGAGGGGGGACGAAAATGACGCTGACGTCAGCGGCAACTTTAGCCACCGCTTCAGCTACGGTATTGAAAACCGGAACACCCAGCGTCTCCTGACCACCTTTTCCAGGCGTAACACCACCAACCAGATTGGTACCGTATTCCTTCATCTGTCCGGCGTGAAAACCACCTTCCTTTCCGGTGATTCCCTGGACGATGATGTTTGAATCTTTAGTTACAAGAACTGCCATGTGGGTGCTAATTATTGATTGTTAATTGTTGTTTGCAGATTGAGGCTTTGGAAGGCTTCGGCGAACTGATGCCGACCAGCGTCTTTGCTCCTTTGAAACCTTTCCTTGCATCCTGCGGCCGCGCCAAAAAAAGCGTGTAGGCAACAACCCGGAAGCTAAGCGTTCGCGAAGGTAAGGTTTGTACGGCGGGGAGACAAGATACCTGAGGCAAGGCGCAACTTTTTTACGCTTTGACAACATGAATTTGCAACACCTAAACATAAACCTATGAACAAGCTGTATGAAGTTCTTGCTGTGGAGCAAGACCGTAAGCAAAAAGCCAACATCGAATTGGGTCGACTTCGCAAAACCTTTGAGAAACAAGATGAGCTCTTCGACGGGCTCACCAAACGGTATGTACCGCTGGAAGAGAACGCAGAGCGTATCCCCGACGAGAATAAGGAGATGGTGATGACGGTCGACCAGGCACTTAAGCTTTCCCAGGCCACCTTTGCCAAAGGTTTTCATGCCATCCTGCAAAAGGAGGAGACCAACGCTTCCGGTACCGCCCGGGCCGAGCTGAAGGTTGGAGGCAAGTCATTTGGCCAACTCGCCGCCACCTCCCTGCTTGCTATCGAAAGCCAGCTGCTGAAACTCCGGGAGCTTTATCAAACTTTACCCACACTCGATGCGGCCAAGCGTTGGGAAATGGATGAGCAACTCGGTCATTACGTTACCGAGCCAGAAGTAAAATTCCGTTCCATTAAGCGGCCTAAAGTTGTGGTCAAATATGAAGCAACAAAGGAACACCCCGCTCAGACGGAGTTGCTCAACCTGGATATTCAGGTAGGTCGCTACGAAACGGTGTATACTAGTGGCAAGATCAGCCGCAGTCGGAAAAATGAGTTGCTTGGTCGGATCAACGAATTACTAGAAGCCGTGAAAGTAGCTCGTGCTCAGGCCAATACCGCGGAGGTGGTAAAGATCAAAGTCGTTGACCAGTTACTCGACTACATCAATGCTTAAATTAATGGTCCGGAGATTAGGCGATGTCTGTTCTCCGGGCCACCAAGAATTGGAGCTAGCTTTAGCTTTAGTCTTAGCCTGACCACCATTCGATGACCGGCAAACAAGCCGGAAAGTCATATGCTCAGCAACAGTCTTTCGCTCCTAGCCTCAGCTTCACCCCGTCAAATGTGACGGCCGCAGATTACTATTGCCCGAGCCGGAAGTTCGAATCCTCCCGAGATCACCAATTTATCCTCCACATGGTCTCGTAGTTTAGTTGGAAAAACACGGGCAGTGTATTGAGGTAATCGGGTCTGCAGCACGTACGATGAATCTTCAAGATAGATCAATTGGTAGATCATCGGCTTCACATGCCGAGAGTCGTGGTTCGACTCCACGTCTTGAAAACCGGCCGGGCGAAAGGTTATTCGTCCGGCCACTTTAATTAAAAGCCCCGGTTACTGACTTCATCAGTAACCGGGGCTTTACCATAAGAGTAGACAGCGTAGGAAAATTACTCCTCTTCCTCCTCTACAATGATGAAAACATCCTCATCATCCTTTTGCATGAAGTAACCTTCCCGGGCGAAAGTCTCCCGATTGGCCTCCATGTCCATTTTCTCCGTTTCCGCATCATTGATCAGGTCATCATAACCTTCCAGGCTTTCTTCCAGCCGGTTCACAGTGGAGTGCAGACGGAATTGCGTAGCAATGTCATGACGATCAATGAAGACCATGAAAAAGGTGAAGGCCACCAGTGCCAGGAAATAACGATTCCGCAGGTAGGGCGGGACCTTATTCCAGAGGTCGGAGATGGGATCGGATTTCTTTTTTCTTGCCATAAGGAGCTGCAAGATAACGCTTATTTATCAAGGCCTAAAACGCTAATACCCCGTTAACACCATGCATACACCAATCAGCTCAATTGAGCGTTTAAATCCTCATGAAACGCCTATTAATCACCCTACTTTTTTGTTCTGTTTTAGGGACTATTTTTGCTCAACAAGGGCAAGGTTTACCACGACCCTGGGATGCCGACTGGAAGACCAGTCACGTCAATCAAGTAAACCGTTTAAAAAGCGATACGCTTTACCAAATTGTTCCGGTGGAAGGACTGGAAGCTACCTTGGAAACACGTACTGGCGAGGAATTTTCACTCCCTTCCGTGCTTAAAGACTTAAGGGGGCAAACTGTCGTGATCGACCTTTGGGCTACTTACTGTCCCCCTTGTATAAGGGCATTTCCTGAATTCAGTCGACTTACCACCAATTTTAAGGATAAGCCCGTCAGCTTCGTCTACATCAGCATAGACCATCGCCTTGAAGATTGGCAGCGATTTACCGCCAACGGATTCCTGAGCAATGCAGATCATACTTATCGCCTAAAAAACAGAAAAGAGGCTCCGTTTTGTTCAATGATTGCACTGTCCAGTGTTCCTCGCTATCTGATATTTGATCGCCAAGGTCGTCTTTGTCATGCCTTCGCCCCCGGACCGTCAGATGGACTTGAAGGCTATATCAATTCCATGTTACTTGACGACCAAGTTAGGACCTCTGAAAACAAAAGGGCCAGAAACTAACAAGTTTAGTTTCTGGCCCTCTACACTTCGTAGTTTTAATTACTACCGTCCAAGTTTCTTCAGCAAATCACGACCTGGGAAGTAAGCAGTGCTCCCCAATTCCTCCTCAATGCGAAGCAACTGGTTGTACTTAGCGACCCGGTCGGAGCGACTGGCGGAGCCAGTCTTGATCTGGCCACAGTTGAGGGCAACGGCGAGGTCGGCGATGGTAACATCTTCCGTTTCACCGGAACGGTGGCTCATGACGCTGGTGTAGCCGGCACGGTGGGCCATGTTGACGGTGTTTATTGTTTCTGTCAACGATCCAATCTGGTTCACTTTTACCAAAATGGAGTTGGCGCTACCTTCCGCGATACCACGGCTGAGGCGTTCGGTATTGGTCACAAACAAGTCGTCACCAACCAGCTGACAGCGCACACCAAAGCTTTGGTTGAGCGCGGCCCAGCCTTTCCAGTCGTCCTCGTCGAGGCCGTCTTCGATGGAGAAGATTGGGTACTTGTCTACCCAGGTCTTCCAGTAATCAACCATGGCGGCAGATTCGATTTTGCGACCGTCAGACTTATGGAAGTGGTATA
>JBGCFZ010000172.1:0-3387 GCA_045110355.1 Lewinella sp.
AGAGCGTGTCTAAAATTAGCTTTTGAGGCGACTGCTGAAAAATATTGTTCTGAATGAGGCGCAAAGAGGGAGCTTGGCCATAGCCAAGTGACCGATGCAGCAACGAAATGCAGGACGATATTTGGCGCAGGTAGCCCAAAGTGTTAAATTTAGACACGCTCTAAGGACTGCCGAACCTCATCACTGCTGTAGGGTCAACCAGTTGGACTGTCGCTATATGCCGTGTCCCGACAGTCTCCTGCCCACAAATGCACAAAATCCGTACTTCAGTTGTTAGAATGGATAAATTAACTGCTATGCGTGTCTTCCCGATTATCTTGTTGTTGGTACTTTCAGCCTGTGGTCGCTACCAACCAGCTGAAGATTATCCCCCAGCCGATTTTACCGGGCCAACTCCCTTGAAACTAAGCCAGGAGATTCTTGAAACCATTAAGTACGGACAGGATGCCACCGCCCTGGTCGATCAGTTGGCCGCCTTGAAACCTGAAGAACTGGCCGCAGCACTCGACTCCCGTAATAAACGATTAGCCTTCTGGGTCAATACCTATAATGGCATGGTGCAGTACCTGCTTACCCGAAACCCCGAACTGTTTGACGACAGCAGCGCTTTCTTCAGTACCCCCAGCTTTACCGTTGCCGGTAAGCTGATGAGCCCAAATGAAATGGAACACGGCATCGTCCGGGGTGGTGAAAACCGTTTTGGCCTCGGCTTTATTCCACAGTTGTTTCCAAATAAATTTGAACGAACCTTTAAAATCAGAGGAGGAGATTCCAGGGTGCACTTTGCCCTCAATTGTGGTGCTGCTGATTGCCCTCCGGTAGAAATCTACCGTGCAGCGACTTTTGATGAACAGATCGATAATCGCGTCCGTAAATACCTCGCCAAACACAGCGAAATCAAAGAAGAAAACGGAAAGCAAGTGCTTTACACTTCTCCGCTTTTTTCCTGGTTCCGTGGCGACTTCCGGGACCGGGACGGCATTGATGATTTTCTGGTAGAATACGGCATCCTCACTAAGGAAAACAAGAAGATTAAACGGAAATACACCAGTTATGACTGGACGTTGAAAACCGGGATTTGGGCGGAGTCGTAGGAAGTTAGTAGTAGGTAGTCGATAGTTGGTAGTCCCTTTACCGATGCTCGCTAACGCTCGTTGCGGCTATCGCCTTTATTCTTTCTGCCCCGGAAAAAAATGAATCAATTGTTCTGGTCGATGCTGCTCATCTTTTCTTCATTAAATCTGACAGAGCACTAGTGTTGTTTACTACTGACTACGCACTACTAACTACCCCTATAGCTGCTCCAATAACCAAGGCCGTTCCGTACAAGATTCAGTATTTTTGATGCGATGAATGAGTGCTTTTCTGGCTTTTTCGTCTCCGGGCGAAAGTCGGATAATGGCGTTCGCCAATTGGAAAATATTTCGATAGTTGGTGAGGTGGTAGCCAATGCTCTTACGGCGACTTAGCAGCTTCCGCGTACTGCTGATATGAGATTGCAGTAAGCTGTAGTTGTCCTGCCTGAAGTAAATCTTCAATTGCATGACCCTGGCGGTGAGGTGGTGGATGAAGTCCTTAAAGTCTGCTTGTTGCAGGTGGAACAGCGCATCACCATCCTGGCCGGTGGCCAGGGCCAGCCGAGCCCGGCCAAGGGCCAGAACTTCGCTGCCTCCTTTTTCGGGAAGCTCATGTTGGTGGTCGTCGAGAAAAGTGGACGCATAGTCCACCTTTTTTAACCTGATGGCCAAAGCCAGGATATTATTGAAGGTGAAAATGGTCAGTCGGCCCCGATCATGGAGGAAGCCAAGGCTAAGGGCCAGCTTATAAAGGGTGAAAGTGGCTGAAATGAAGGATTCGGACCCAGAGTTGGCACGACGCAGACCATAGTTGATGGCCAGGAGCATCAGGTTCCGCTGGTCCTCGGGGGAAAGGTGTTCAGAGACGCCCCGGAGCTGTTCGGTCAGCAGGGAGAAAGAGGCTTCTGCTTTTTCGGGAGCAACTCCTTCATTCAGCTGAAGTTGAGCAACCAGGCGGAACAACTGGATGTAAGGGTCTTTACGGTAGGGAGCACGATCGGCGGTTTGTAATAGAAGGTCCAGTCTTGGGATTTCATAGCTGTCTCCCGTTTTATGCAGCCGCTGATGGGCCAGGGTAAGGCAGGCCTGACGTAAGCGAAGGGCAAGTAAATATTTTTCCAACGCGATTTCAGGCGCCAGGTAGTCTACCCGACCACCCCGGGAGGCTGCCAATTCCAGGTCGTATTCCTCCATCGCCAGGCGGTACTCGAGGTGGAAGCGCTCGGTACCGAGGAGTGGGGTAGGGCGATATCTTCGAATACGGGTACGGCGATGATCGTCGAGACGGCGCGCGCGGTAGGCGCGCAACAAGAATTCGTCGGGACCGAAGTGGTCCCGGTTGAAGGTGTCCCAGGCAAGGAAGGCCTCCAGGCGTTTTAGTAGTTGATGCTCGAGCTGCCGGAACTTCGCAGGGTCGTTGGGGGCTCCGGGATAAATGACCTCAAATTCGTCGGCAGAAGAAGGCATTGGTGTCTCCTCAGTTAAGTATTGCCGGCGAAGCCGGAACAGCACCCGAACGTCTTCCCGCCGGTTGTGCAGCGCGGCTTCTAGCCATAGTTCAGCACGTTTAGCTTCCGCAACGCTTAAATTGTGGATGATTTGTTGGAGTAGGGACAAGAGATTATGAAATTAAGGTTCAACAAAAACAAGAGCAATGTACATATTTATGCTACATAAAACAATAATTTGCACCTGCGAACGCGCCCAAATTGGTCAACAACAGAGGGTTATTGTACTTGCTTTCGGCGGTTAATAACCTGATCATTGTAGTGTTATAGGATCCCCCGGTTGGGAATTCGCTCTTTGAAACTGAAATCATCTCCCCCATGCGTACATATTTTACTACACTATTACTGCTCCTTGCCGGCCTCGTCTCTGCGCAATGCACTATTGATGTTCAGGTCGACACCGTGTTCTGCGGCCCTGCCGGTGGCTATTTACTGTCATTTGACGTTGAAGGAACCGGTGATTCTGGTTGGGTAGCTCCTAACATCCAAATGATGGGCAGCTATGATACGGATGAATTGTTCCAGGCTGGTCCATTTTTCGAAGACCAAACTACGATAGACTTCGTCGACATCGATAACCCTGACTGTGTATTTACGCTGGTAATAACCAGGCCTGAAGATTGCGGCACCGACCCTTGTTTCGGCTTCGCGGCTTTTGTGGAAATCCTCGGAGATACACTTTGCCAAAATAGCGCCCAGATACAGATGGTTGGGAGTTCTAGCCCCTATTCGATTACTTTAACGGACGGGTCGGGTAATCCAATGAATCCGATAACTGTCAATACCAGCATTTATACCTTCAG
>JBGCFZ010000173.1:0-4313 GCA_045110355.1 Lewinella sp.
TTATTCCTTGCCTTTTAGCACCGTGACTTCGTTGCTGAAATCCTCATTTAGCTATGGCTAAAATCCGGTTTCAGCGCCTTGCCACGGCACGAAAATCCTGCGGACTAAACGGCCAGATAATTATGAACTCACCCACTAGGAATCGCTATTGTTAGCGATGGGGAGGTTGGGTTGGTTAAGCACTTCCGAAGGCTACCATTAGCGCTTTTTGTCCTTACTTGTCGCGTAGCGACTGCCCTTAAGTTGCCTGGGACAAGGAGGAACGACGCAGTCCCAGGTAACTAAGGGGCATTAAGACTGGACGACGCTGCGCGTCGTAAGAGATGGTCTTTAGCCCGTCACCCCGGACTTCGTCCAGGGTAACTATTGTGTATTCGCTGCGCGAAATCATAACAAGCTAAATGCATTTAAACTTAGCTTCAGATTCAGGTTGAACGTACATCAACCGTTCATACTTGTAGATTATTTCACTTTGTGCGTCAACACAACTTTGCTTGGTAGGGAATACCATTTTTTAAAAAAAATCAATAAACCAAGGCTAATACCATAAGGCCCTCCGTCAAATTTCCGTCACCCCACCACAAAACAGCCATTCATGTTGTTATGAAAGTATTACTATCATCTAAGATCGTTTTTCACCTAAAAACAAAAGTCCTATGCGTTACCTATTGTTGATCTGCGTCGCCCTTTTATTTGCCAGCTGTGCGCCCCGGGTGTACGAGACGGCCGGGCTTGAATCCATAGCAAAAAAGCATGCCACCATTGCCATCATCCAGCCTAAGATCCACTATAAATTTGAGCGACCAGACCACCGAAACTGGGGGTTGGTACCGGAGAAGGAGGTTATCTCTGAAGGGATCCAGGTAGCACTGGTCGATTGGGTTAAGGCACGCCGCAAGCAGGGCATTCTTGACATCAGGGTGTTGAATCTTGATGCCGCTAACGCGCGTCTTGCCGAGGCTGGGGTGACGGACTATGCAGACATGGCTCGTGAACTTGGCGTCGATGCTATTTTGGCCAGTCGCTTGAATTACGATGCCAGGATAGATTTTGCTCCGGGTATGTTTCAATTCAGGGATGAATGCCCACAGTCTCGTATTTATCTCAACCTGTTTACGCCGGAGGAAGGGCTGATCTGGACCTACGAGTACGGCGGTTTTCATTTTAATGGAGCGTACGATCAGATAGTGTTTGACCTGCTGCGGAATGCGGCGGACCGGATGCCTTATGCTGTGGCGAAGTAAGGTAGGTACAAGTACCATCTTCAAGACCTGGTACATTGTAACTAAGTATTGACGCATATCGCGTAGTGGTTATCCTTTACGGTTGCCCCGTACATAGTGCGGGGCAACGAGGAAACAGTTCGTCCGCTGATTGCCGCAGGCAATCAATTCTAGCCAATAAGACGATTACCTGGGACGCCGTCCCCGGTAATCGTAAAGGGTAGTCGCTACACGACAAGCGTACACTAAAACTTAGTTTACAATGTATAGGCTAGGAGGGCTGTTTCAAGTAGCGTGGGGAGCACCCCCATGAACTCGTTAGCCGAAGCAGCCCCTCAGCCTAAAGGCTGGGGAAGGGATGCGCGGCTCCTTAAACCTTCCTTTGCACCTGCGGCCGCGCCCAGCTTCTTACACACCTTTATAAGGTCTATTGTTGCTATCTTCCCCCTAAACCAACGCATCAATGGCCATGATACTGAGATTACTTTTTCTGCTCCTGTTGCTTTCCCAATGGGTAAGTGGCCAATCGGTCATCCCCCTCTACCCGGAGGGCATCCCCTGCGAGAACGACCTCCAGGACGAGGAGGTACAGCGTGAGGATATTGGTAGGCTTATCACCAGCGTGCATACACCGCTGCTGGAGCATCACGCCCCGGTCCCGCAAATCGCCACCGGAGCCGCCATCATGATCATTCCCGGTGGCGGTTATACCGTGGAAGCATGGGGCCACGAAGGTGACGATATTGCTAACCACTTCCTTACCGAGGGGCTGCAGGTCTTCATCCTGAAGCATCGGTTGCCACACTTGGAATCAGCTCCCTGCAAAAGCCACGTCGCGTTGGACGACGCCCGGCGGGGCGTCCAGACCATACGAATGCTGGCCGATTCGCTGGGCATCAACAGGAACCAGGTGGCCGTTATGGGCTTCTCCGCCGGCGGTCACTTGTCTGCTTCGGCAGCGGTGCATCCTCTTGCGGCAGACAGCACGGCCTTCCCCGCCGCGGCAGCCTACTCCAGCCGGCCAGACCTCAGCATGCCCATTTATCCCGTGCTGATCATGGAGGATACCAAGGCTGCCCACCAGGGCTCCATCGTATCGCTGCTTGGCGAAAAACCGTGGGATCCTGAACTGCTGGATTACTATAATCTCCCGGCACAGGTACATGCCGATGTGCCGCCGACCTTCCTGGTCCACGCAAGCACCGATAAGGTGGTGCCGGTGGATAATTCCCTACGGTATTATCGAGCCTTGGTAGAGCATGATGTTCCGGCATCTCTCCACATATACGATGCCGGAGGCCACGGCTTTGGCAGTGGGAGGCAGATGAATACACCGGTTCGGGAGTGGTTGATGGTGGCTACGGAATGGCTAAGGGGGCATGGGTTTGTCCGGTAATAAGCTCGGATTATTTAATGGTGGTGGCAGAGCCAAAGAAGCAAGTTGGATCAACTTTCTTTTTAATTCTAACCAGCTCATCATAGTTCTCCATGAAATAATTTTGAATAGGTATTTCTGCGTCTTTAAAACTGATGAAAGAGCCACTCGTTTGTGGAAATTCGAAGTCACGCGCTTCGGAGATCCATTGCATGGCCTGATCTACTTTGTTCGGGTCATAATGTTGTCGGTCCGCTTCATTCTCGTTCCACCATACCTGGTACTAATGGTGTAAGGTCGTTGTTGATAGGGGAAGGAGATGCCCTTGGGAAATGGCTGTTTTTGGAAGTCGGGGCCATAGTAATTGCCACAAATAGCGCCAAGTGTTACGTATGTATGCACGTGGGCTGTTTGAGTGATTCCGGAGATATGTTTTTTTGTAGCCATTCTTCATGAGTTAATTTCCTTAAAATCAAATATCAAGGCGAAAATATTAAATTAATATTTAAATTTTTTGATATTGTTTATAACTAAGTGGGTTCTTCGTTTGCTGTATCTTCCGGGCTTAACCCATTTTTCGATTATGATCAATCTACGCCCCTTAACTGCCGCTCCTAACCAAGCCGACCTCTTGCTCACCCACGAGGCCATCCAACCCTTTATACATCGTGCGCCGATTATGCGGAACGCGAGTCTTGATGCCATGGCCGGTGCCCGGCTGATCTTCAAGTGCGAGAATTTTCAGAAAATCGGGGCTTTCAAGATGCGGGGCGCAGCCTCCGCTGCGCTACGATTGACGGAAGAAGAACGTGCCCGTGGCCTTGCTACGCACAGCAGTGGTAACCACGCACAGGCGGTAGCAATGGCGGCTAAGACGCTGGGCGTGCCAGCACACATAGTGATGCCGCACGATGCGCCAAAGGTTAAAATTGCTGCTGTGGAAGGTTACGGTGCTTCCATTACCTACTGCGTAAATACGCCGGCTGATCGGCAAAAAGCGCTGGAGGAGGTCGTTGCTAAAACCGGAGCGGCCTTCATTCACCCGTTTGATGATTACGGCGTCGTGGCGGGACAGGCAACCTCCGCGATGGAGTTGATCGAGGATACCAAGGAAGTATTGGACATCATCCTGAGCCCGGTGGGTGGTGGCGGATTGATGTCGGGCACTGCGCTCGCCGCTCGGTACTTCAGTACCCAGGCGGTAGCCTGGGGCGCTGAACCTGAAAACGTGGACGATGCCGCTCGGTCACTGGCCAGTGGGCAGATTGAACACAACGAAACTAATTTCACCGTAGCTGATGGCCTCCGGACCAACCTGGGACCTAAGACCTTCGCCATCATTCATAAGCGGGTACCGAAAATCTTGCTGGTAAACGAGGAGGAGATCATTGCGGCCATGCGTCATGTCTGGGAACGGATGAAGATCATTATTGAACCTAGTTGCGCGGTCCCTTTTGCCGCGGTGCTTCGGTATCCCGAGTTGTTTGCTGGGAAGCATGTGGGCATTATCCTGACTGGCGGTAATGTGGATTTGGCTAAACTGCCTTTTGGTTAGGGCTAGTGGTCTGACAGAGCACTAGTGCTCTGTCAAGCCGATCTTGTCACATTAACTGCGGCGTCTTTTACCCGCTGGCTGCGTTGCTTGAATCCTCATTTAGCTACGGCTAAATTCCGGTTCAAGCGCCTTGCCAGCAGGCAAAATTCACCAGCATTTA
>JBGCFZ010000174.1:0-9274 GCA_045110355.1 Lewinella sp.
AGCGATGATGGACCAGTTGTTGCTGACGATTCAAGACGATCTACAGGAGATCATAGATTCCTTAGGAGAGGAGATCATCGTGAGTAAAACAATTGACCTAATACGATTAGCACTGGATACTTTGAAGGTCATTCATGAGCCTACGATAGTGGCGGAGCGCCAGGGCTTTGCCGCTCAAAAATTGACTTTTCAACAGACTTACAAACTTATTCCGACAGGGACTCAGGCACCACCGCCGCCTCCCTTACCTAGCAATATGACGGTAGTTCCGAAAACGCTATCTAATTCTAGCGGCTCAGTACCAAGTAGTTCGACAATTCCAAATGACCAGCTAACTAATTTTCGAGAAGAAGCACTTGCGATCAGAGACACTGCTTTAGTCTTAACAGAGCACGATCTATACGCAACGCTTACAGATAAAATCCCCCAGACACCAAGAACTTTGATCAAAGAGTTCGGGGAGACCATTCGCTCTGGCTCTCCGCAGGACACCGATATATTTGCTCTTGTAAGGGCGATGGTCGAAGGCTTGGGTGAAGGAGATGATCCCGAGGACCTTATCGAAGATGTCATGGTTTTAGTACAATCAAAAATCAACTTCCTGGTTAGAAACTAATCTCTATGCGCATTTGGCAAATACTTGCTCTATTTATATTTCCTTGTCTGCTTTATGGCCAAGCACACATAGTAGTAGCTCCAGCATCGCTGACGCCTTTATCTGCAGGTGCCATTGGTACTGCCGAAACGGCTCTTTCCTCCGCTGCGCAAAACACGGACTTCGAAGTCCGTATGGCCTTTATGACCAGTGCAAGTGGTACTGGAGATCGCTTTGAAGAGTATTCAGGTTTTTTGCCCGCTGATTATATGGCATTCTTTAACGCTCCTTATCAGTCTTCTTTTGGAGGAGATCCTACAAGTCTTGAAGCTGAGCATCAAAGATTACTCGCGATGGGTGTTGACACCTTAGGCGGCGGGGGAGAAAATGCAATTTTGATTGTATATACCACCGTCTTGAATCTTCGGGACGATGGTACAGATTACGACCAGCGCAAGACTGTATTGTATGGTAACAACCTAAATACTTGTGACCAGCGCCGGTTTGATCAGATTGATGAGTTCATTAATCCGCCTACGGAGTTTTCGCCGGTAGCTACGGTTACTCAGAACGATGTATTTCTTAATTGGTATTCAGGAAATTTGGCTCAAGCTACTGCTCCGGACTACATTGTTACAGGAACGCTCCTATTTCAAGGTAATGTGTATTGTGGAGGGGAATATATTTATATCAATGATCAGCAAGAAGAAGCTGTAACGACGCAGTCTCCTAATACCCCTGCTGTTAAGTTGCTTGTCAATCCTAATCATTCCGTTCCAACAGTGAATTGGTATGATGAATTAGAAGACAACGCCACTATTTTCGCCACTAAAAGTGGGGTTAATGCAACGCTTGCTTTCTATGCGCCTACTTACGGACAATTTAATGAAGTAAGGGCCAAATATGGTCCTGAGGAATCGACATCTATTCATGTTCGCCCGGTGAATTTACAGGTTAAGATTGATCGAACGGTTTACGAAAATCAAAACCCTACGCCCTTTGTCTTAAGTTACTATAATAATGCAATAGAGTTTAGTGAAAGGGGGAGTATTGGTATTAGGCTTTCAGGTAATTTCACGGATGCCCCGGACCAATTAGTCGCCGAAGGTGAATTTCAAACTGAATGGCTTCCGGTTGATGAGGTTTGTGACTTTAAGACACTACTTAGTTCCTTGGAAAACATTCCAGTCTTAGCAAATATTGAAGTAGAAAAGGAAGTGCAAATGCGCTGTCCGTTTGAATTAGTAGGTATTGAGACCAAAGTGTTGTGGGAAAATCATTTTGCCGACACATTAATTGTTGACTCAATTTTCAGACAGTCAGCCTTTGATCAAGATACCTTATTCATTGTTACCGACCCATCGAATGATGATGACCCCTCTAAGCGACATTTGGACTTCCACTTAGCGTGGAAAGACGGTATTGAGCCTACGGAAGAACAATTTTGGACAGCACCACCTTCGGGCACAGAACCTAAAAGGGAATATAGTGGAAACAAGCAGCCTACCAGTATTCATAATCATAACACAGAGGGAGGCTGGTCAGAGGTAGATTATGACAGCCATTTCCCTGCTGAACTTGATGGTTTTCCGATTCAGGATTTAGATTTTGGACTATTTCCTCCCAGAGCAAACAACTGGACTTTTTCTACGCTGGAAAACTATACCAATGCTGGCATGCATGTCAATAAGTTAGATGTGACTGCATTCGGTTATCAAAAAGAGAAAAACGTTGTTTTCCTCTCCAGGAATGGTTTTGGTGCGAATAATTGGACGACCGACTTATTACCGGGTAGTTGGGTAACCAAGTTGGCAAAATTACAATGGATCGAAAACGCATTAGAAGGGTCGCTCAGTACCAGGATTCTTGACATACTCCCTGGGGCCAAGCTAGAGCCTAAATTTGAGATAGCCTTAGAAAAGAGTTATTACAACTCTGAACCTCCCAATGCCTCTAATTATTACCTTCAAAACGTTGACCATAAACTTTCAGGAACCTTTGGCATTCAACTTTCAGGGGATGGAGACACAGATTTCGCTGGATGGCCAGGCCTTTCCTTTGTCGTAGACATACCATTAGTTGGTTCTATTGCAGGTGGTGTGGGGGTAAAGTTCCTCGCAGCATTCAAACCATCAATGGAAGTAAACTTGTCCAAGCCTCATAATCTTCCCTACTCCATAGGCAATTTCCAAGGTAGCATGGGCGACATCTCCTTAACGGGAGAGGCTAATATTGGTATTGCGCTTTTTATTGATGAAAGTATACCTGGCATTGAAGTTGAAGGTTCCCTATCAGCAGAATTAATCGCCTCGATAGGCGTAAACTTCGTTGTTAACGACCAGACACAGGGATACGATGTACGCCTAGTGATTCCCATCCCTCGGTTTCAATTCAATGGTAGCCTGGGTGTAAATGTCTTTGGGGCAGAAATTATCTCCGCCGGCGGAGACGACCCAATATTCGAATGGCCTGATGAAGGAACCTTTGCGCCAATTATTTTCAAATTCTAAGCGCTTCCATGAAAAAAATAAAATTCATCCTTATAATTCTGACCCTGTCTTTGGCGATTCAACATACAGTCCTTTGCCAATCTTCAGTTGTCGTTCAACAATTTACGTCTCCAACTCTTGAGGTTCTTCAAGGAAGTGGTCGTTTTTTCCTTTCATCTCCACCAAAATTAGATTTACAAAACAACACCGCTGCATCCGAAGTACCTTCCTTTTTCAAGAATGTACTCTCCATCACTTCAAAAGATCAACTTGACGGACTATGCGACAAAAAAAGATCGATTAATGACAACATCCTCAGCAGGTCAGTATCAGAAATCAACAACTTCAGAGCAAAAGGTAATATTCTTTTTGTAGAAGCAATCATCTATTTCACTTTCCACCAAGAGAATTATTGCTTTGTTAAATTCAGTGTACCTAGCGCTGGACCAGAAGGTAATATTTACAGTACGTATTTGTTTAGAAAAGAAAATGAAACCTGGCTGTATGCATTAAACAACCCGATGCCAATGCAAACCTTTGCAATATTGGCACTTAAACCTGAGGCTTTGAAGTCTCTTCTTACAAATACGACAAACACCTCACAGATAAAGAAGGACTTACCCGCATATTGTTTCGGAACATCTAACAGTGCGACCGATTTACGAACCATAGGTAGAGAACTAATTTCTTACTTCGCTCCGAAGACAGAAAATCCAAACTTCACCAATGAGTACTGTCACCCAATCAAGTTACGTTAAATGAAATATTTACCGGCTATTACAATTCTTATATTTTCCTTACTCAACACTAGTATAAATTTGTTTGGACAAGGTATTAGCAAGGCAGAGACAGAGACAGAGCAAATATCTTTCGGAGTACCTCAAAAGGATACACTTGGAAAGGTTATTTTATTTATGCCTGACTTTACTTTCACCAATGCCATAGCCCAAGTTCCAAAGCAGCACCAGCCATATGTCCAGGCTTTTTCTTTATTTATGGCCCATTTCTTGAAACAAGGCAAAAAGACTTTGACTCTCCTTGAAAAAGAACTTACTCCAGACGAGGCAACACTTACTCTTACCGATAGCCTAGTATTTCTTGACTATGGTTTATGGATCCGTGCAAATAATCAGCTTTATCTAAGGTGCGAGTTCCTTACAGAAGGCAACGTTTCTCATTTGGTAGCCTCTCTACATAAAGGACCAAATGGATATACCGTAGATATTGTCAAAAAAGATAAATTCAGTAGTTACCTATCTGCTGTTTCAAGTCCCGCACATTTTAAGTTAATGAATCCGAATTACAAACCTGTGGCAGTCTTCCAAACAATTTCTTCAAGATGTACAAGAAGGTATTTTAGCAACAAACCTAATTTGGAATGCCTTCTTGCTACGATAAATGATCTGGATGCAGAAACTATCAAAAAGATAAATACCTTTTCCCAGGAAGCCAGATCTAAATTCGTCTCCGAAAAATTCGCGCAATGAGAATATCAACTATCGCAGGAGCAGTGTTCTTGTTTCTTTTTTCAGCTATAAATCTCCAAGCCCAAGCCCCCATCTGGTCCGATCACACCCTCGAGCTAATCGCCATGCAAGAGGAGATCGAAATGCGCCGCAACGAGCTAGGCCGACTAGACAGCCTGCGGCAAAAAGTCCAAACCGCCATCTCCATCGGCAACTTCATCCAACGGCTGGACTCCCTGATGTGGATTGATTTCCCGGTAGTCCTCGCAGACACGATTGGCAACGTCCCCGTAGCCATTGTCTTCGACCACCTGCAGCTTCATCCCGATTATGCGCAACTAGAGGTCATCGTAGGGATGGAGTTACCCCAGCAGACCGTATCCGGGCTGGCCAATCAAAACGTCAACCTTAATGAGGGAACCGGACAGGTTGGCACCAACGCAGGTGGCAATATCGGCTCCTCCTCTACCGAATACATTGAGTTATACTTTGGCACCCCTAATCTAAAATTCTCCCATGATGGTGGCATCATCGGTGATGCGACGCTTGGCTTATATAGTGATGTCCCCATTGGCACTATGGACCCTTCAAAATTTGCCATGATCCTTCGGGGCTGGCATGAGTACTCCGGCAATCAGACGGGGATTGACCTGGGCACCTACGTCAAAATTGACTGCGATGGCTTCGTGGAAATGGGCGTGGAAGCGGACGTTATGTTCAGCCGCGACTGGATCGTCCCGACCAATAACGAGGGAGAAGTACTACCGGTTACCAACAATTACTTTGGCAGCCGGGTAGGTGGCCATATCCAGACCATTGTTAATGACTGGAACAACATCCTGGTTGAAATCGACTTGCCCAATTTCGCCCTAACCTCCTATCCCGACGTCGGCTTCAACCTGACAGCAGCTGTCTTCGATTTTAGCGACTACCGCAACAGCCCTTCGGTTGTATTCCCCCAAGCTTATATCGACAATTATCTACCTCCGGGCAACGCCAACCTCTGGCGAGGGGTCTACATCAAAAACCTGGAGGTCGTCTTACCCCGTCAGTTTGAAAAGGTAGCCAGTAGTGGTGGAGGAACCCAACAAAACAGTGAAGGGAGAACCGGCATGCTAATGCTCGACGACTACGGCGAGCACAGCTACACCCAAAGTGCGGTGGACTTCCCGGATTTCCGTGCTGGCTACCAGCCGGAGCCCATTGCTGGCATGACTGGTTCAGGGCCTTCTCCACCGGAAGTACCGTTGCCTGTCTCCCTTGCTTCTTCAACTTCCTCTGCACCTGCGACCGCGCCTAATGGCCCTCCGATTGTTGAAGACACAACCCTTTCGCCTCCTCCCCCACCCCGCACTAAAATCGGCGTTAATGACCTTCTCATCGACGGATTGGGTGTTTCCGGCCACTTCTACGCCACCGACGTCATTCCGCTCAATGAAGGCCGGATGGGCAGACGTTGGCAATTCTCCGTCAGCAGCCTGGAATTGGAATTATTAACCTCTGAAGTAGTAGGCTTTGGGTTTGGTGGCCGCGTAGGTCTCCCCATCGGAAAACAAGGGGAAGCCTTTGACTATACGGGCTTCGTCAACATCCCCGATCAGGAATATAGCTTCAACGTGATCACCACCCGAGACTACAACTTCCCCGTTTTCAGGATGGCAGAGGTCAAAATCCTGGAAGGGTCTTTCCTCAACGTCACCTCTACACCAGAGCAGTTTGTACCAACAGCCGTCCTATTCGGCTACGCCGAGGTGAGGGCTAAAAGCAATGCGGCGGAGAACGCCCCGCCCCCCGCCAACGGCGAACCACCACCCCCCGAAAAATTCGCTTTTAAGGCAGCCCGATTAAACTTCCACGGCATCACCCTGTCCACCGTAGCTCCCCGGGTTGACATGATTACCGGAGGCTACCTCAGCCTGGAAAACGAAATTAAGGTACTGGGTTTCCCGATTCCGGTAGCCGAGCCTACCCTGACGATGCAATCCAACGGAAAGCTAAGATTAAGCTTTGGTGTTGACCTTAACCTGATGGACCAAAGCGACCACGGCTTCGCCGTTGGTACGGACGTTAACATCCTTGGGGCGATGGACAGTACCGTCACCTACGACCAATGGAAAAAGGCAGGGATGAACATCTCTTCCATCTACGTCAACATTCAGTTGCCCTCCCTTTCCATAAAAGGATACGCTCACATTTTCGATGAAGATCCCGTTTTTGGCAACGGTTTTCAGGGCGCCTTGGAGATCAAAGTTGGCCCTGAATCCAAACGGCTCTGCGAAGTTTCCATGAACGCCATCTTCGGCAGCACTGACTTCAAATATTGGTACGTTGATGCCTTAGTTGAACTTGCCGTAGGTGTGCCCATAATACCGGAAGTATTGATGATCAACGGTATCGGCGGAGGAGCTTATTACCATATGAGTATGGAGAGCGCCGACCTCTTAAATGGATCAAACGGCGCAGCGGGAGTAACGACCTCCGGGGTCAAATATGTACCCGACGAGAGTGTAGTCCTGGGCTTAAAAGCTTCCTTACCCTTTGCCTCCATGAGCTCGGAAACCATTGACGGTGTCGTCACCCTGGAACTGGTTTTCTCAGGAACTGGCTTGCAGGAGATCATGTTTTATGGCAAGGCCGAGATTGTAGCACCGATAGAAATGCCCTCCGCTTTGGGCAAAATGAGTGAGAAGTTTGCCGAACGAATCGACAAGTTACCGCTCCCCAAAGAAGTCATGGACGGTATTGATGAGCAGGAAACCAATAATGCCGACAATGCCATCTTATGTTCTGTCTTTTTACGGATGAATTTTGAAGCCGGCTTTGAATTCCAGGGTACCTTCCGCGCCAACTTCAGCTTTGCCAACGGTACGGTAGAAGGAGGCGGTGCCATCGACGTACTGGCCAGTTTCCCGCAGAATAAATGGCACATTTATATTGGCGGGTATGATGGTGGTTCCATCATCGCTAATGATGGTTTACCGCTACCCCCCATTTACGTGAGCATTGCGCTTAGTTCAAATGTAACGGGTACGGCAAAGGCCTATTTTTTGGTGGGCAACGACATTCCTGGCCCGCCGCCACCGCCTAGTAATAGTGGACCATGCATCAACTTCCCCAGCAATGGTCCTGCTCAAAATCGTGGTCCGCTCGATAGCGGACAAGCGGCTGCAGGAACTGGTTTTGCCTTCGGGGCAGCCATTGAAGTAGGGCTCAAATTCCGAACCCGGAGATACAAATGTAAAGAGACCAAATCCCGGGATCGCTGCAACTATCGGTGCAGCCGTTGGAACAACAACAAGGCTGAGATTACGCTGGGTGCTGGTTTCGATATTTCCCTGTTGAAGTATGCGCCGGGCACTTACTGTTCTCAATCCGGCGACTCCCCGCACGGCCACAAAGGCTGGCGGGCAACCGGCCGAATATGGGCATTCATCGATGCCAGTGTCCGATATCGGGGTGCCGGACTTAACGTCGGACTGGGCTGTGCCATCGATGCCGACGTACCCAAACCAGCCTACCTTTACGCTACCGCCTACGTGAAAGTGGTAATTTGCCTCGATGTCGATGTAGAAATCGGAGATCGATGTGGACAACCTTATAATTAGACTATGATGAATTCGCTTAAGGGACGCTTGTTCCTCCTGATGCTTTGCTTTTTAGGCGCGGCCGCAGGTGCAATAAACGGACAAGGAGCAGGGGAATACGACTATCGTTTTTTTCATAAAATTGAGGAAGATGGCACCATTCGCCTTCGCTTCATGCCTATGAGTCGTACAGCGTTTTATTTCGCTAACACTACACCCCAGCAACTCGAAATTTACGGCGTAGCTGCCGATGCAGGTCTGGCGCCTTCCACCCTGCTTAGGACGGAAACCATGCGCCCTTTTCCGCAGGATGCCTGGCGAGCCAGCTTCCCGACCGAATACTGGGATTCTACGGCCTTCACCTCCATCTATTACGAGCAACTCAACGATGCTTTTATCGAAGAGACCTTTCTTGCGGACCACTACGATGACGAACCCATTGATAAGGGAGCCCTTCGGCTGGCTTTCACCAACTTTGCTCAGAACCGAAACTTCGAGGTCACCTCCCGAGCGGGCTACGGGCTGGCCTGGAAGGCAGAAGCCAATATTCTCCGATACGGCATTAAACTTTATCCTACCCCAAGTGGTGATACCCTTTACCACGAGATTGAGGTAGCAAGCTACACTCCTCCGGCGGTCCCGGAGCTGGAAGCAAAATTCAAAGACCAGCAGGTAAAGCTGAAGTGGAGCCTCGAAGAATTTACGAATACCTATTTCGGCTACCAACTCTTCCGCTCCAGAGATGGTGGCGCGAACTTCGAACCGGTCTTTGACCATGCCCTGATCAACGGCCTGGACAGTACACTTAACACCATCACCGATAATAGTAGCGTCCTTTCACGGACAGACCCTTACCTGGACGAGAACGATCTTGAGGTCGTCTATCGGCTGCACGGTGCCGATTACCTGGGGGGCTACAGCCAGAATTACCAGGAAAAGACTGGTGTAGTGGGCAGTGACATTGAGCTCAGTCCGGTAATGGGAAAATCCATCCAAACCGACTCCAACTATGCGGTACTGAACTGGACCTTTGACGAAGATTTTGAAGACAACGTCAGTGAGTTCAGGATCATCCACCGGCCTGCCATTGACCAGGAGTACACCATTGCTTTATCAGGCATTGCTCCTGATGTACGACAG
>JBGCFZ010000175.1:0-2657 GCA_045110355.1 Lewinella sp.
ATGGAAGACCTACGCCGTCCCTGGAGTATGGTTTTTCTCACCGAAGATGAAGCCCTGCTCACCGAAAAAGACGGCGACCTGTTGCGCGTCAATCTTACCACCGGTACCAAAACCACCATCGCCGGTCTGCCCACCGACCTCGCCGATAGCCTCACCATCGACTCCACCCAGTTCCCGCCGATGTACGCCTTCCCCGGTGCCCACGGAAAACGCCTGAAATTCAACGCCGGCCTTTTCGACGTTAAACTTGATCCAGATTTTGAGACCAACCACTGGGTCTACCTTGCCTACGCCGCCCAGGAAAGCGAACTAGGCTACGCTCTACGCGTCGTACGTGGGCACCTGAACGAAGACGCCCTGACCAGTCTGGAAACCCTCCTCACCGTAGGCCCTTTTACTCCCGTACTTTTCCACTTTGGTGGTGGCCTCGCCTTCGGCCCCGACAGCAAACTCTACATCACCGCCGGAGAACGCCTCCTCTTCGACAGTGAACAACCTCCCGAAACCATTGCCCAAAACCCCGCCGATGGCCGGGGCAAAATCTACCGCCTTAACCCCGACGGTTCCATCCCGGATGACAACCCCGACTTCGGTCCCTACGCGGTGCCCGGCCTCTACGCCAAAGGCATCCGCGCCGCCCAGGGAATTGCCCTGCATCCGCAAACCGGTGATCTCTGGTTTACCGAGCACGGCACTACCCAGGGAGATGAGCTCAACCTGCTAAAGCCAGGTGCTAACTACGGCTGGCCCCTCGAAACCACCGGTAAATACCGTGGCGGCTACGAGCCCCCAACCTTAAATGTGGAAACAACCCGTCCCAAATGGTACTGGCTCCAGACCGTAGCCCCCACCGGCCTTGCCTGGTACTTCGGCGACGAATTTCCCGCTTGGCAGGGAGACTTGCTCGTACCAGGACTATCGCGCGGCAGCCTCTGGCGCATCCACATCGAAGGAGAGACCGTGAAGAGTCTTGAAGAACTGCTCGTCGATGCTCGCTCGCGGACGCGTAAGGTAGTAGTCAGCCCCAGCGGTAAGATTTACTTGCTTACCGATGAGGATAATGGGAAGATCATCCGGGTTCGTAACAACGTGGGGTAAACAAGCCATCAGATTGAGATTAGCTCCGCCCCCAACACCTCAAATGACTCCAATTAAAACGACTAACCAAAGATTATGAAATACTGCTCGCTTACGTTATTGATGTTCTTACAGCTTAGTTGCGGTGGTGCTTCGCCACCTGATGGAGAGACGTTGGAAGATTTGATCGAAGGAATAGATGTTTTGTTACGGGAACGTCACGAGGCCGGCGAGTTGAACGGGAACGCGCTGGTTATACAAAATGACAAGGTCTTGTATGAGGCTTCCTTTGGTTTTGCCGATCCTGAAAAACAAAACTTACTCACCTCTGAATACCGGTTCGGACTGGGTTCTATTTACAAGGAATTTCCGGCGCTTGCCGTTATGCAACTCCGTGAAAAAGGTAAGCTGAAGTTGGAAGATCGGTTGAGTGACCACCTCCCTAATTTACCCTCTTGGGCCACTCAAATACAAATTAAGCACCTGTTGCAATATACCGCCGGGCTGCCACCGGTCGATTGGGGAAGCCATTTCGCCAAGGGGGAAGTAGTGACGGCAGAAACGCTTTGGAAAGAGCTAAGGTCTTTGCCGGAACTTGCTTTTGTCCCTGGTACGGATTACCTCTATGGCAATTACCCGCCCTTCCTACTAATAGCGCTCGTGGAAAAGCTGACGAATATGTCTTTTCACCGGTACGCTATGGATAACCTCTTTCGTCCGGCAGGTATGGCAGATATCACGTTGTCCACCGCTTTCCCATACGTGGATGATGATCTGATGGCAATACCTTTCAATGAACAAGGGGAACCCGATGATTACCAGTTGGCCGATTTTCATCTATTGTACTGTGCTACAGCTCGGGACATTGCCAGCTGGGCACGAGCGTTACATGCGGGAAAATTACTTCTCAGTAATGAACTAAAGGTACTGGCCCCTACACAAGACCCTACCGATGAGAACCAACAATCCGCGCTGGGGAACTGCATAGTAGACCAAGGAGAAATCACTCAGCACATGCACCACGGCTCGATGGGCAACTACGAAGGCTTGTTTCTACATGATCCGATCGAAGACCTGACAATCGTACTGCTTACCAATCAAAAACAATTTAACGTCCACGAACTGGTAGAAACCATTCATGCCATAGTACTGGACAATTGATTCATCCTAACAAAACCAATTCACCAATGAAAAAAGTACTCCTTTTTACCCTCCTCTTCCTAGCTTTCCTAACTACGGCCACGGCCCAGGACGCGAAATCCGACTACGCCCTCGTGGAGCAAACCGTCGGCTACTACCTCGATGGCGGTACCAACCGTGACTTCGAGACTTTGAAAAAAGCCTTCCACGAAACGGCCATGATCAAAATCATGGGCGCAGACGGCTACATGAACGAAAACTGCATCGAATTCTTCCGTAGCCGCATGAAGCCCGGCTCCAAATCTGACCGTAAGACGCGCGTCGTTAGCATCGACGTTACCGGCTACGTTGCCTCCGCCATCCTGGAGATCGAGTACGCCACCTTCACCTTCGTGGATTATATGACGCTGATGAAGTTCGAGGAGGAATGGAAGGTTGTG